>CAYZHO010000006.1:12005-43030 GCA_964478045.1 uncultured Myxococcales bacterium
TACCAGAACCCCTTGCACTGTTCGGATTCCGCCCAGGCCGCGCCGGCCGCTTCCACGAACGAGCCGCAGCAGGATCGTTTCGATTTGATCGTCGGCCGTGTGCCCGGTGGCGATCCAGTGGCAGCCCTCTTGCTTGCGGCACTCCTCCAGCGCGCGGTATCGGCGGCGCCGCAAGTCTTCCTCGTCGGTCCTCGCGCCGCGGGCCGCAAGCGCGACGAACCTCGCTCGGTGGCGGCGCGCCGAGGCGTGGACCCACGCAGCTTCCACCGCGGCTTCCGGTCGCAGGCCGTGGTCGACGTAGGCAACCGTCAAAGTGCCTGGTGCGGCGACCTCGGCGAGCAACTCGAGCAGCGCCATGGAGTCACCACCGCCTGAGACCGCGACCAGGCCGGGACGTGAAAGCCACCCGTTCGGAAAGGCAGCGCGCACGTGCTCCAGGAGCGCCCGGTCGGGGCCTCGGGTAGCCTCTTTGATTGGCCGGACCATTTCGCCTCAGGCAACATTGTCGAACGTGACCGGTAGCAAAGCCAATCGCCGCCGAGCTCTGGCCGCTTCGCTGACGTTGATCCTGTTGGGACTGGCCGGCAACGCTGCGCCGGACAGCTCCGGGGAGACGACCACAGTTCCACCCCAGTTCGACCAGCGCTCGGCTACCGAGCAAGCCGCGGCGGCCTTAGCCAAGAGCCTGGTGGAAAGCGCCCGAGAGTACGGTCCAGACGCGGTTGCCTTACAGGCTGCACTGCTCGTACGAACCATCGAGGCTGGGGCGGCTGGGTCCTCGAGCGTGCGCATTCTAGGCGACGCCGAGTGCCCGGAGCAGCACTGCCTGGCAATCGAAGTCGAGACGGGAATCTATTTCGACGCCGATACTACAACTCCGGCGACGCGGCTCGACCACCTTTGGGAAGAGATCGTCGAACCAGTACTCACCTCCGCCGGCGGGTTCGCCTTCGAACCGGCTGCTCTGGACTTGGTCCTTCGATACCGCACGCAGCGTTTCTCGGCGTTGATCGGACCCGGGCCCGATCCGGACGCACCGGCAGCGAGCTTGATGCGGCACGTCACCCTGCCCGCTGCGGCGCTATCTGACTTAAAGGAGGGGCGTCTCGATGGGGCCGGCCTGCGGCGGGCCGCCATTACCGGGGAAGAGCTGCCCGTCCCGCAGGAGGGAGACCAGGAACGGCCGCGGTAAGGCACTGGGTCTCGCTGCTTCGCCCTCCCCCATTGACACCTCAGCGCAAAGCGTGCGACAGTCGCCGGCAGCACCCACAGCTCGAACGCGCGGCCGGGCCCAGGGCCGGCGGGCGTTCAAGGCAAGGAAGGCAACATGCTCCGCACGCAGAATCGCTTTCGCCACTTCGTTCACCTGGCCTTTGTTTCATGCTTGATCTGTCTGAACGCTTATACCTTCCGGGGGACGCCGTCCTTTGCCGGAGCGTATTCCTCGAAGACGATCCTCAAGTGCCAGAAGAGCCTCGCCAAGGCGGGATCGAAGCTTTATGCGACCGCTCTTGCGGCGGAGGTCGATTGCGCCCGCCGGCTGATTGGCTGCCAGTTGGAAGAGGAGCTTGATGGCGCGAGCTTCTCGGCGTGTGCCGACAAGGCGCGGCTTGCCTGCAACAAAGGCCTGAACAAGATCGAGGCCAAGCGGTCGGCTTTAATCGCAGCCGCCGACGTCAAGTGCTCTGCACTCGCCGCGCGCGATCTTACTAGCCTAAGGGGAATCGGTTTTCGGTCGTTGGCCGACGCATGCTCGAGTTTGGTGCCGCCTGCCGCTGTAGGCGACAGGACTCAGGTCGCCGACTGTCTGGTACGACTTCTCGAGTGCCGCAGCGCCGACGCGCTCGAAACTATCGCCCCGCGCGCTTACGAAGTGCTAGAGCGCGCTGGACTTCGCACAGCCTATGGCGAGGCCCTTGCTTGTCTCGACGCGCGGCCCCCTTCGCCAGCCGGCGGCGAGGGACCCGCGGCCAAGGCCCTCGCCGGTTGCCAGCACGCGCTGGGGCGCACGATGGTGAAAAGGCTGAAGGCCGAAGCCAGAACGCTCCATCGCTGCGCCACGGGGCTTCTGCGTTGCCAGCTTCCCGTAGACCGAGCCGAACAGTCGATTCCTGCGGGACAGACGTGCGCCGAGGCTTTTCTGCCGAAGTGCGAGTCTAAGCTAGGCAAGCTCGATCGAATAGCTTCGGTCGCAGCGGCGAAGATCGCCGACAAGTGCGCTGCCGTTGGGGCTGCCGATGCCGCTGCGGCACTCGGCTTCGCCGAGGTGTGCCCCGGCGCCGGCACGATCGAGGAGCTGGTTTCTTGCAGCGAGGCGCAGTCGCGGCAAGCGCTCGACCAGGCGGTGGCCGGCGCACAGCCTCGTACCTGCCGCCTCCTTGAGAGCGCTGGACGGCTAAACGGGTTCGAGCCCACGTGCATCCCGCTGTGCGGTAACGGCGTGGTAGAGGCTGGAGAGTCGTGCGACGACGGCAACGGGGACGACGTGGACTCGTGCCGGAACGATTGCACCCCAGGACCGACCGCTTTCGAGACCGTTTCCGTGGCAAGTCCGGCAAAACCGGCCCACACGCCCGACGGGACGGCGGCCAACGCGGTGCCTCCCGGTAGCACGCTGGCAACGCAGTTCGGGTCGACGATTTTCGACCTGAACCGCGCCCAGTACGTGCGATTCTACCTCCCAGGGGCGGGCGACCCGAACGCGGTGCTCATCCTGGTGCCCGGATTCGCCGGCGGCGGTCATAGCTTCAAGTACCTGGCCGAGAATCTGCTGGTTCGTTCCCTCGCCAATCCGAACTTGACCCTCGAGGTGTGGGCGTTCGACCGCCGCACGGACTTCCTCGAAGACGACGCCGGGGCAGTTCTGGCCGATGCCGCAAGCGATCCCCTGCTCGCCGCCAACTGGTACTTTGGAGCGGAGCTGGGCCTGCCCCTGGACCCCCGCCTTTCCCGGCGAGCGGTGTTTCACGAAGGCAGCGATGTGGCGTTCCTGGCCAACTTCACGTGGCACGTATTTGTGCGCGATATCGATGCCGTCGTCGAAGCGGCCCGTTCCTTGCCGGGTAGCCCCAAAGTCTTTCTCGGCGGCCATTCGCTTGGCACCACGTTCGCTGCCCGTTATGCGGCGACCGACTTCGACCCTGGCCCTGGTGTAGAGCCCGGATACGCCAAGTTGGCCGGCTTGGTCTTGTTCGAAGGCGGAGGCGACTCACTTCCGGCCGCAGCGCCGAGCGACGACGATCTCGACAGGATCATCGCCAAGGCAGACGGGGGCCTCTATTACGCAGTCCTCCATGGAGACGCGCGCTGCGTCGACGGAACGCCGTGTCCGGGAGGCGACGCCGACTGCGCGTCGGTTCCCCTTCCCCCCGGAGCGCTCACCAACAAATGCGTCGAGCCCGTCGAGGCCTACACGGGGGCCGATCCGACGGCGCCCTTTGTTCCCGTCACCCCCCAGGTCCATGCGGCTGGGGACATCATCGGGATTCAGGGCCGGGTAGACCCAGACGGCCTCGCTCTTTTGCAGCAAGACTTTGGCACGGGTTCGCTGGTCGAAGCCGTGCCGGGACTCGGGCTGCTCGACAAGCTGCCACTGGCCAGTTCGCAAGCGGCCGTGGGCTTCTTTCTCGACGACGACTTTTCGCCGATCAGCGCTTTTCAGGCTTCGCTTGGCTACTCCAACAATGGCCTCAACTTGAACCTGCTAGGCTTCGTGCTGCCGCAACCGGCGTTTCCTCCCGACCCCTATCGGCTGTGGATCAACATCGATGAGCCCATGCCGCCCGACGCCCTTCCAAACAACGGCTTGCCCGGCGGTCCATTTGCCGTGAACGGACAGGAAAAAGAGGTAACCAAGGCCTCGGTTCTCTTCGCCATGCTGCGAACGGGAGAGCCGAACTTCGGCGACTGGTACTTTGCGTCGTCAGGCTTGAGCACTACCGCAGAGCTTTCCGGCGGCGAGGTGTTCTCGGGAGGGCTCGATTCGACTCCTCTGTCGGTAGGGCGCGGTCGGCCCGACATCGAAAACCTTACCCAAGCGGCCGCAATTGACATCCCGGTGATTTGCTTCGGCGGCACCAACGGGCTGACGCCAACGCCCGGCGCGTTCAAAGCGTTCGCCGAAAGCATCGGCACTTGCACGGCCCCGAGCTGCACCGGGACGACTCCGCGGGTGGTGAACCCGCTTCCGATCAACACGGTCTACGGCGGGGTCGACGGGGGTTTCGAAGTCTACTTGAACGAAGGCTACGCGCACATCGACGTGGTCTCGGCCGAAGACGACCCCTCACACAACAACGTATACGGTCCGCTCATGGCTTTCCTCGAGCGCAACACGCAATGAAGTGGGCCGAAGCGCCGCCGGCCAGAGGAACGGTCGAATTTCGGCAGCCGCCGTGCTACGGGAAGGCAGCTAAACGGAGGGCCTTTGCGATGCGGATGCACGAAACGCGATCACTGGCACGGTTGCTGGGAAGTGTGGCAGGCCTCGTTCTCCTGGTGCTGGCAAGCACGACGCTGCGGGCGGCCCCGAGTTTCGACGAGGCCATGCAGCCCGTGCTCGACAGCTACCTTACGATTCACCGCGCGCTTTCCGGCGACAGCCTCGATGGAGTAGTGCAGGCGGCACGAGCGATCGAAACGGCAGCCGCCGACCTCAAACGAGCCGAAACGGCCGGAGAAAACGCCGAGCAGTACAGGGAGTTACCTGCCAAGATCGAACAGGCGGCCCGCAAGTTGGCAGCCGCTACCGACCTTGAGGCCGCACGTGAAGCCTTTCGCGAGTTGTCAATGCCGGTTGCCGCCTGGGCGGTCCTGGCCAAGCCTGCAGGAGTCGTCGTGGCTTTCTGCCCGATGGCTGGAGCCAGTTGGGTGCAGCCTGAAGGCGACGTACTCAATCCGTATTTCGGCAAGCGGATGCTTCACTGCGGGCACATCGTCGGCGAGGATTTCGAGCCGTGCCCGCACGGGCAAGGAGAGCATGGCGGCTGCGGCCACGGCTGTGGTGGCGGCGGTTGCCCTCACAAACATGAAGGCGAACCAGAGTCCGGTTGCTGCGGCGCCAAGGGCGCTTAGCGGACGCCGGTACTCGGAGCGGGCAGGAACGCTTGTGTAACCCCGCTTGTATCGAATTCGGCCGCCGCGTACTGCCGCGCGAGGAAGTAGCGGGCAAGCACGTTCTCGAGGTCGGTGCCCTCGACGTCAACGGGTCTCTGAGACCGCATGTCGCGGCGCTGGGACCTGCCAGCTACCTTGGCGTGGATTTGACGCCTGGTCCTGGCGTGGACGAAGTCTGTGCGGCCGAGAATCTACTCGAACGCTTCGGGCCGGAGTCCTTCGACATCGTACTGTGCACCGAAGTCCTCGAGCACGTGCGCGACTGGCGCCGGGTAGTTCGCAACCTCAAGCGTGTCGTTCGGCCAGGGGGAATCTTGGTCGTGACGACGCGCTCGCGCGGGTTTCCATACCATGAGTTCCCGACCGACTTCTGGCGGTACGAGGAAGAGGACATGCGGCGCATCTTCGCCGATTTCACGATCGAAGCGCTCGAGCGGGACCCCTACATGCCGGGCGTTTTTCTCAAGGCGCGCCGCCCAACCGAGCCGTTCGTCGAGGCAGCGCTCGAGGAGCTCAGGCTGTGGTCGATCGTCGCTGGCCGGCGGTGCCGCCGCATTACGGGGTTCGACGAGGTCCTGTTCCGCATTCGCTATCCCCTCGAGCGGCTCGCGAAGGCCTTGCTGCCCCAACCCTTCAAGGATCGCGTCCGCCGCTGGATCGCGGGCCGCTGAGGAGCTTCTACCCCGGGAGCGGTTCGATCCGGGCCGGAACGCTCTTGTGCCACGGGGTGCCGGCCAGCCAGTCGCGGTCTTCCGCTGCGGTCAGTTCGTTGGGAGCCACGCCGGGTGGAGCTGGGCTCGTTTCAGCCGCCGGGTATGCGATGCCGGTTCCGTTGGGAAGCGAGACGTGTCCGGGCTGCATCCGATCGCTCACCTCCACCGTCACCTCCGCCGAGCCCCGCTTGGTCGTTAGGCGTACTCGCGCGCCGTCGTCAATCCCGAGGCGCTCGGCATCAGCCGGCGCCATCCTCAAAGCCACCTCGCCTGCCTTCCTGCGCCAGGCCGGATCGCGCAGGATCGTGTTGGCTGTAAACGAACGCCGCTCGCCGGCAGACAATAGAAAAGGAAACTCATCGCTCGGTCCGGGCGGGCATTCGCTGGCGAGCGCGCGGAGCTCGCCGAGCAACTCGGGAATTACCACGTGAATCCTGCCGTCCGGCGTCCGCAGCCGCTTCCATGATTCTTCGTAAGGGTCTTCCGAGAAGATCAGGCCGCGGGGCGCTTCGAGAATCGCGTCGAATAGGCGATCGCCGAGGTCGCTGCCTTCGCCCTCAAAGCCGGCGCGCCTCAGGGAATCTCCATACTGCGCCGCGCACATTTGCGCCGCAGCCCAGAGCGCTGCGGCCGCCGCTGCGCCTCGGGGCAAGGTCGGGCCGAGCGTGCGGTAGAGAAGCACGGGAGCGACCCGAAACAACGGAGGATTCTCGGCGAGGACCTTCTGGAATGCGGCTGCAAACGCGCGGCGCCCGCCGTGCTCGAGCGCCTCGCGCAGGTCTGCGACAACGCGGCCGGGCATTGCGCCGAGAGCCTCGACAAGGCGAGCGTGAATCTCCGGTTCGCCAAGCGGGCCCGGTGGGGGATCGAGCACCGGCCGGCGCAGGTGAAAGCAGTTTCGCGGAAAATCGAAGTTGAAGAACGTCGCTTCGTACTTCTCGAACTGGGTGGGGGTAGGAAGAACATAGTCTGCCAGTCGCGCCGTTTCCGTCATCGCGACGTCGATTACCACCAGGCACTCAAGCGCTGAGAGTGCCTCGCGCATCCGCGGGCCGTCGGCAAGAGAGTGGGCCGGATTAGCGCTCTCGCACAACATTGCCCGAAACCGCTTGGGATGATCGCTCAGAATTTCATCGGGGATCACGTTGCATGGAATCAGGCCCGCGATGATACGAGAGCCGGTGACTGGCGAGCGCTTCTCTCCTCCAGAGGTTCCCGGGCCTCCGGCTAGATTGACGAGCAGCGCGGGGACGTAATGTGCGCCTTTCTTGCCGAAGTTGCCCGTGAGCACCCACAGGAGCCGGTGGAGGTAGCTCACCAGGGTCGAATGCCGGTTCATCTGGACTCCCAAATCCTCGAAGCTCGCCACGCTCGACGCCTCGGCGATGCGGCGCGTAGCCCTGCGGACGAGCGTCTCATCGACCCCGGCTACCCTCGCGTAGCGCGACACCGGCACCTGTGCGAGTTCGGACAAGACTTCCGCCGCGCCGGTGGTGTGGGCCGCAAGCCAAGACTCGTCGTACAGCTTTTCCTGAACGAGGATTCCGGCCATGGCCGCGAGCAGCCACGCGTCGCGCCCCGGCCGCACTTGAAGGTGGAAGTCAGCCAAGTCTGCGGTTTCGCTCCGACGCGGATCGATGACGACCAGGCTCCGCGATCGATCGCGCGCGATTTCCTTGAGGGTGACGCGCGCGCGCGGAATGCCGTGCGACTGCCATGGGTTCTTGCCAATGAACAGCGCTACTTCGCAGTGCTCGAAGTCCGCTCGCGTCGCGGTTCCGAGCATTCGCCCGGCTACCCAAAACTCGCCGGTTTTTTCCTGGGCCAGCGCGTTCGAACGGTAGCGCGACCCAAGAGCAGCACGCGTCGCGCGGGCATAGACGGCTGGCAGGTGATTGCCCTGCCCGCCGCCGCCATAGTAGAGAATGGTTTCGCCGCCGTAACGGTCGCGAATCCGCGCCAGGCGATCGGCTACTTCGCGGATCGCCGTGGGCCAGTCAATCTCCTCGAATGTACCGTCTTGGCGGCGGCGCAGTGGCCGGAGGATCCGGTCACGGCCGTTCTGGTAGTAGTCGAGCCGGTGTGGTTTCTCGCACGCATAGCCTCTCGAAACGGGGTGCAACTTGTCCCCGCGCACGCGCACGAATCGGCGCCCATCCGGCCCCCCGAGCTGCACCTCGATGCCGCAGTTGCACTCGCACAGATTACACGCAGTCGGCCGCCACTGGTCGCTCACTGTTTCGCCTCCCCATCGGACGCCCCGAAGCGGCAGGCCCTCGGGCGCCTCACCAGCCGCAAGCGCGAGGCTAGGAGAAAATGCGCGCCCGTACAAACGCGACGCCCCGAGCTTGGCTTGAAAGCGCCGGGCTTGTAAGCATCGGTCCGATGTATCCTTGCCGGAAAGTGGGACTTGCGTTCTTCGACGAGGCGCCGTTTCGTTTCGAGGCGAGCGTTGAGGTGGAAGCACCGCCCGAGCGCGTCTTCGACATCTTCGAGGACGCCCGATCCTGGCCCGCATGGGTGCCGCTGATCAAAAGGGTCGAGTGGACCTCGCCAAAACCGTTCGGCGTCGGCACGACGCGGACGGTCACTATGGTCGGTGGGCTTGTCGCCGATGAGGAGTTCATCGCCTGGGAGCCCGGCAAGCGGATGGCTTTCTATTTCCGGGCGACTTCCCAGAAGAATCTCGTGGCCTTCGCCGAAGACTACCGTGTGACCGACCTGGGCAACGGCCGTAGCCGGATCGCCTGGCGCGTAGCGATGGAAGTGAGCGGCCTAAATCGCCTCGCCATGCCTCTGACGGGACCGCTGGTTGGGTTGGGCCTTAAGTGGATGCTCGGCCGCTTGCGCCGCTACGCCCGAGCAAGTTCGATTCCGCCTGCGTGACTGCAAGAGGCGCGCCGACCTGCGAGCGCGTAACTGTGGCTTTTTCGGAGTATACCATAGTGGCGATGGCTGGATTCGAACCAGCGACCTAGGGATTATGAGACCCTCGCTCTAACCAGCTGAGCTACATCGCCACAGGCGTGCGAATCAAGGATCGGCCGGGCATCGTTCGATGTCAAGAATGCTCCGGCTGAGCGAGCAGCTTGGTCAAAGCTCCCTGCTCGCAGAATAGGTCGAGTGCGGCGCGGTAAGGGTCTCGGCGCCCGCTTGCAACTTCTTCGAGAAGTGCCTTGAGGGGGGCGCGGTCGCGTGCGGCCCGCAGTCGCCGCATCAGTTCTTCTTCGAAGATTTCGAGTACCTCGGCGCTCAGGCGCTCGCGCCGCCGGGCCGCCCGTTGCTCGTCGTCAAGCCGGTCGCGGTGAGCGTAACACGCGTCGAGGACGGCCTCGGTCCCTTCGCAACGTGCCGCTTGCGTCATCAGCACGGGAACCTTCCAGTCCGCACCGCTGCCGTCCTCAGCAGCTTTGAGCGCGAGCATCATTTCCAGCTCGGTGCGCATTCGGTTGGCTCCTTCTCGGTCGGCCTTGTTGACGACGAAGACGTCGGCGATTTCGAGGAGCCCCGCTTTCATGACTTGTATCGTGTCTCCGGCTTCCGGCACCAGAACCACGACGACCGTGTCGGCAACCTCCATAATGTCGAGTTCGGTCTGCCCCACACCCACCGTCTCTATGATTACCACGTCCTTGCCGAAAGCATCGAACAGCCGCGCCACATCACGGCCTGCGCGGGCCAGACCTCCGTGGCTCCCACGGGTTGAAAGCGACCGAATGAACACTCCCGGGTCGAGGAAGTGCTCTTGCATTCGAATTCGGTCCCCAAGCACCGAGCCGCCGGAAAACGGGCTCGATGGGTCGATGGCGACGACCCCAACGGTTTTGCCGCGCGCGCGCAAGTGCTTGATGAGGCAGTTGGTCAGCGTGCTCTTGCCGGCTCCGGGGGGCCCGGTGATCCCCACCGTGAACGCGCGCCCGCAGGCCGAGTAAATCCGCGACATAACTTCTGCGGTATCGGCGGTTCGGTTCTCGACCAGGGTAATCAGGCGCGCCAGCGCGATCCGGTCCCCGGCCAGCATCGCTTCGGTCAAGCTCTGAGGATCCCGGCTGCGCGTGCTCATCGCTGGTGGCTGGTTGCGAGTCGGTCGTGGATCGCTCTGCACAAGGCCCGGCCGACCTCGTTCGCCGGCGGCGCGCAGCCGCCAAGCTCGATAGCTACCGAGGTGATGCGATCCGCGGCTGCACCGCATGGGACGATACAGTCGAACAGCGACACATCCAAATCGACGTTGACGGCCAGGCCATGGTAGCTCACGCCGCGAGCCACACGCAGCCCAATGAAGGCAATCTTGCCGCGCTCGGTCCAAAGGCCCGGCCGGCCCGGCCGTCGCGTGGCCGCAATGCCAAGGCCTGCTAGGACCTCGCGAGCGCATTCTTCGAGCAAATCCACCCAGGCTCGCACGGCGAGGCCCCGCGGCTCGAGGGCCACAATCGGGTAGACGACCGCTTGCCCCGGAGCGTGCACCGTTGCCCGTCCGCCCCGATCGCTCCGTACCACGCGCACGCCGCGGCGGCGCAGGTCGGCATCCGGCGCCCGAACGTCTTCGATGGGACCGTGGCGTCCAAGCGTAATCGTCGGCGGGTGCTGGCAACTAACGAGCGTATCGCCGATACGGCCCTCGAGGCGGTCCCGCCAAAGGCGCAACTGGCGCTTCCAGGCCTCGACGTAGGGCACCAGTCCCCACTCCGCGATCGTTAGCCCGCTCGCTGCGGCCGTCTTGGCAGAAGTCACGGCCATGGTGATCGCCCAGCACGATACCGCGCCCCCCGGAGGGCTCAAGACCCCCGCCGCAGTCGGACGGCCGGAGTGTCTGCGCTACAATCTCGCCGTGCGCCGTTCCTCGCGGGTTTTGATCCTGGGTATCGCCCTGCTCGTGCTCGGCGCGGGCAACTGGATCATGGGGGCCGACAAGATGCACCACTACGCCCGCCGCCAGCGCCAGGCGCTGGCCCGGGGCGGTCCGACACTGCGCCACCCGCTCGAGGGTACCGCAGCGATCCTCGATCCTCACCCGCAGGCCCGCCAGCTCTACGAAGATGCAACGGCCAAATACGAGTACTACCGCGTCGTCTATCGCGGCGGTCGCCTTCTCGTCGCTTTAGGCCTCCTGCTGACGGGAGGCGCGATTGCACGCCGGCTTCTCGTGCCGCAACCGCCGCCGTACTACCGGAGCCGTCACTGAGCCAACGGCGGCCGCGCGCGAACAAGACCGAACAGCTTCCACTGCCGCCACTCCGCTTTTGTTTTCAAGCGTTTTTTCGCGAGCGTGTTGACCGTGTACAGCCTTGCACGGTATGTTGAATCGTTCCTTCGGCCGTATGCACCCGCGGCGGCGGTTAGGTGGGTGTTGAGGATGAGGCAAACGAGCGGTGCATCGCTAGGGGGCTACCACGGGCGCCCCCGCTGGGGAACGCGGTGACAGTTTTTTCCGCGCTGGCCCTGGCGGCCGTCACTACCAACCTGTTCCTCGGCGCGATCGTACTCGAACGCCACCGGCGCTTGGTCAACCGGTTGTTCTTCGCCTTCTGCTGCGCGCTCGCCGTGTGGTCGCTCAGCGTTTACGTTCTGACCGAGCCGGGTGTGTCGCTGAGCGGCGCTCTGGTATGGTCGCGCGTTCTGGTTGCATCGGCGACCCTCGCGCCCACTCTGTTCCTTCACCTCGTCTTGGCCAACTTCGGCGAAGCCAAACGCCGGATTGTCCTTTCCGCCTATCTCGGATCCGGGATCCTTATTGCTATGACCGCTGGCGGGCTGACGGTCAGCGGTGTTCGCCCGCTTTCTGCAGGAGGTGCAGCCCGAGGCTGGTACGGAGCCGGCACGCCGCTTGCCTTGCTCGTTCTCTTGTTTGCCTCAACTTTGGCCTGCGTTGCCGTCTCCGCGCTGCTCAGGCATATGCGCGAGGCTAGCGGCATCCGCCGCGGCCAGGCCACTTACTTGTTGGTGGCGATCTGCCCTGCCCTTGTGATCGGATTCCACGACCTCCTAGGGTTGGTCGCCGAGCGCTACTGGGGAACCGGCCTTGCCTTCATCCCCTTGTTCCCGTTGGCCTCGATCGTGTGGACGACTCTGAGTGGCTACGCGATCCTGCGCCACCGCCTCATGGACCTCGACGCAGCCCTCGTGCGCGGGCTCGGCGAGGCAGTGTTGTTCGCTATTGTGATCACCCCGACGGCGCTCGTATTGGTTGCGGCCGAGAAAGCCTACTTCGGCCGAACGGTTCCAGAGTTTTCTGCGCTGGCGATTTCGGTGTGCACGGCGGCCACGCTGGCGTTTCCCCTCCTCCGGGGCGTGCTGCGTGCTAAGGTGAGCCCCGTCCTCGTGCGCAGCGGGGCCTATCGCCAGGCCCTGCTCGCCTTCAGTAACGAAGCCACGCGGATCCTGGAACTCGATCAACTGATCGACCGCGTCAATACGACGCTACTCAATGTGCTTCAAGTGGAGCGAGCGGCTGTTTACGTGGCCGAGCCCTCCGGAATGTGCCGCTTGGCAGGGGCAGTGGGCACTGGACCGTCGCTGGAAGAGAGGCTTGGCCCCGAACATCCGCTCTTGGCCTGGCTGGGTCAAAACTCCAGCCCCCTAGTCAGGGAGGAACTCGAACTTGCTCCCGATGTCCCGCCCGCGCTGCGCCAGGTCGAACGGGACATGCGGAGTCACGGGATCGAAGTGGCAATCCCGCTGTGCAGTCCGGAACGGTTCGAGGGCTTGATGGTGCTCGGACCAAAGCGCAACCGGGCGATGTTTTCGGAAGAGGACATCGAAGTTTTGACGATTCTCGCCAACCAGCTTGCCACTGCGATGGGAAACGCGAGGCTTTACGCGGACCTCAAGCGCAGCCAAGAGCTCATTCAGCGATCCGATCGGCTTTCGGCAATCGGGACGATGGCAGCGGGACTGGCCCACGAGATCCGAAACCCGCTGGTTTCGATTCGCACGTTCACACAGTTGCTGCCAGAGCGAATCGACGACGAGGAGTTCCGCAGTAAGTTTCTCGACCTCACCCTCTCCGAGGTCGACCGGATCTGCGCGCTGGTAAGTGAGCTGCTTGCCTTCGCGCGGCCAGCGCCGGCGCAACTGCAACGCATCGACCTCAACGACAGCATCGAGCGGATTTGCCTGCTGCTCGATTCCCAGGCCCGCCGCCATGGCGTGCGACTCGTCAAGCGATTGCACCAGGACCTGCCAGCGGTCGAGGCCGACGAGGACCAAATCAAGCAAGTGGCCATGAACGTAATTCTCAACGCGATCCAAGCCTGTACGGACGGGGGAACCGTCGAGGTTGCCACGTATCCGGCCACCGGGGATCGCGGTTCAGTGTGCCTCGAGGTCACCGATACGGGTAGGGGTATCGACCCCGCCATCGTCAAGCGAATATTCGATCCCTTCTTTACGACTCGCAGTGAGGGAACCGGTCTCGGCCTCTCGATCGCCCACCAGATCGTCACTCGCCACGGAGGCTACATCGACGTTCACAGTCAGCCGGGACGGGGAACATCGTTCTTTATCTATCTACCGGCCGGCGAGAAATCGGCCGAGGCAGCACCCGGGCCGGCGGCGGAGCGCATGGCTCATGGCTGAGCTCGCTCTCATCGATCCGAGCGGTCGCATAGCGCCGACCGTCCAAGCGATCCTCGGCCGCCACCACCGGATCGCCGTCAGCTCGCGCGTCCACGCACCTGTGGAGGCCGACCTAGTGCTCCTCGACGTTCCCCGCGGGGGTTCGATCGACGCTGGCGAGCTCGCGAGTCTGCGCTCCTTCGGCCCCCTCGTGGTTTTCGTAGACAGGAAGCAACCGGTCCCGAGTTCGATTACCGGGGACCCCCGGCTGCAAATCTTGCGCAAACCGTTCGAAGCGTTTGAGCTGCGACTGGTAGTAGAGCGGCTGTTGGCCGAAGCGGAGGCGGGACCGGCGGTGGCCGCCGGTACGCTGGAAGGCGAAGAAAGCCGCTCCTGGCTCGACTTCCCGTTCGTCCCCGCCCCTGCTTCGGCGGTCCTCAAACACGCAGCTACCTTTGCGACACCGATTTGGATCTTCGGGGAACCCGGTTGCGGCCGCCGCCGCGTCGCCCGGGCACTATGCCGCCGCCACCACCCGCCGCTTGATCTATCCATCTTGCTCCCATCGGACTCACTGGAACCCGCTATTGAGCGAATCGTCGGCGATCCGGGCAGGGTTCTGCTCGTCTACCTGATCGAACGGCGACCGTTGGCCGAGCAGGAGCGCCTGGCGGCGCTCCTCGAGACCGAATCGTTCGGCCGCCTGATCGCGATTTCGACCGACGATCCAGCCCCGGCGGTTCTCGCTGGCGCTTTCTCGGCGGATCTTTACCGCAGGCTCATCGGATTGGCCGTTCAGCTTTCCCCTCTCAGGGAGCGGCCGCTGGCCATTCCCCCCCTGGTCCAAACCTTTTCGCGGCGATTGCTGCGGCGCTTGGGGTGGCAGATCGAGGTCAGTTACTCCCCCGAGGCGATGGCGGCGCTCCAGCGGTACATGTGGCCGGGTAACCTAGTCGAGCTCGAAGCGGTAGTGACCCGCACACTCGTCACGTTAGGAAAGGAAACCCTGGCCAGCCGGCCGGTCGAAGCCGGGGATCTCAGCTTCGTGGTCGACTTTGCCGCTGGCGTACCGCCGGAGGCAGCCCCGGTGCCGTTCGTTCGTTCCGAGCCCAGCCAAAAAGAAAGCCCGGAGAGCGGCGGCATCGAGGTAGAACCCAGCTCAGAGCCGCTAGATGGGGCCGTGACCGAGCTTGCCCACCAGTTGCGCAATCCGTTGACGGTCATTCGTAGCTTTGCCGCTCAGGCGGCCGGTGGGGGGCAAGCCGGGGACGAAGATTCAAAACGCATGGCCAACCTTGCCGAGCAGGCGTGCGAGCGGATCGAAGGGTACCTCAAGGAGATGTCCGATTTCGCGTCCTTCAAGGAGCCGCGAACCGAGGTACTCGATCTCGGTGCCCTGCTTGCGGAAGCGATTGGCCGCTGCCCCACGTTCGATCGCAGTCGCATTCGCCTCGAGGGTCTGTCCGGAGTCCGCGTGGTTGCGGACCGCGAGCAGGCTCGCTTCGTACTGGCCAACGTTCTGGCCGTCGCCCTGGCCGAGGCCGCCCAGGCCGGTACGGTCGAGCTGCGGATGGAAACCGAGCGAACCCTCCTCGTATCGGTGTCGCGGATCGCCGGGCCTATCAGCATGATCCGGCGCCTGGGCGAGGCTCGCGGCCCCCTGCCCTCGTGGCGCTTCCTGCTCGCCCGCCGAGTTGCCGCGCGCAACGGATGGCGCATCGACGGGCAGATTGACGGGGACACGCTGTACATTCGCTGTCTTTTGGTGGTGGAGGAAGCTGGCAGTGGCGGACAAAAAACCAACCGTTTTGATCGTTGACGACGAAGCGGGCGTGCGCGAGTCGCTGCGCATGGTCCTCAAGGACTCTTGCGAGGTCGTACCGCTCGAGTCGGGAGAAGCCGCGCTCGAGTGGCTCGAAAAGAATGCGGCGGATCTCGTCCTCCTCGACATCCTCATGCCCGGCATGGACGGGATCGAGGTGCTTGAACGGATCCGCGAGAAAGACCGGTTCCTGCCCGTCGTGATGCTGACGGCCACCAAAACCGTGAAAACCGCGGTCACCGCGATGAAACTCGGCGCCTTCGACTACATCACCAAGCCCTTCGACGTCGACGAGCTGCGTTTGGTGGTCCAGCGCGCCACGGAGAACGCGAATCTCAAACGGGAAGTCGAAGAGCTCCGCGAGGCGGTAGGCAAGCGCTTCTCGTTCGAGAACATCATCGGCGAGTCCGAAGCGATGCAGAAGGTGTTCAGGACCGTCATGGCCGTGGCGCCGCTCAAAACAACCGTCCTGATCACCGGGGAATCCGGGACCGGCAAGGAGCTGATCGCAAAGGCTATTCATTACAACAGCCCGCGCAAGGACAAACCGCTCGTCACACTCAACTGCGCCGCCATTCCCGAGAACCTTCTCGAAAGTGAGCTCTTCGGTCACGAGAAGGGCTCTTTCACCGACGCGGTGGACAAGAAAATCGGGCAGTTCGAGCTCGCCCATACCGGGACGATCTTCCTCGACGAGATCGGCGAAATGAGTTCCGCGCTTCAAGCCAAGCTTCTCCGGGTACTCGAGCAAGGCGAGATTATGCGCGTAGGCGGAGATCGCCCGATCCCGGTCGACGTACGTGTGGTTGCCGCTACCAACCGGAACCTACAGCAGGCAATTCAAGAAGGGCGATTCCGGTCGGACCTGTACTACCGGCTGAACGTGGTTTCGCTCGAGATTCCCCCGCTGCGCGAGCGCCGTGAAGATATTCCGCACCTGATCCGCCACTTTCTCGACCTCAAGTCCAAAGAGCTCGGCTTGCCGCGCCGCGAGATCACACCGGCGGCCGTTGACCGCCTCTTGCAGTACCCGTGGCCGGGCAACGTACGCGAGCTCGAGAACGTAATCGAGCGCGTGTTGGTTCTTAGCCCCGGCGAGGGGCCCATCGGCCCCGAGCATCTCCCGCGGGATCTGATCGAGGGTCCCTCGGTAGCGATTCACGTGCGGGAACAAGTCTTGAGCGGGTACAAGTCCCTGGCCGAAGCGGTCGACGAGTTCGAACGGGACATCATCAGCGAGGCCCTGCAGCGCACGCATTACAACCAGACGCGCGCCGCAGCCGTTCTCGGCACCACGCGCCGGATCCTGAAGTACCGAATGGACAAGCTAGGCATCGAGCCCCGCGAGCGCTGAGCGCGAGGGACCGGGTTCGAAACCCACCACTCGCGTTGACAACCCTTACACGGTGCCGTAAAAGCGCGACTAGGCAGAGGCCGCCTGCCCAACGGCGTTGAAATGCCCAATCCAGCCGACATTGCCCTCGAGCGGGCATGGCGTGGCGAACGCCTCGACGAGGACGAGGCCTTCGCATTGCTCCATCTGACCGAGGACCGCCTTGACGAACTTTGCAACGCGGCTTCCTACTTGCGCGACCTCGGCCACGGACGGACACTGACGTACTCTCCGAAAGTCTTTCTGCCGGTTACCAACCTGTGCCGCGATCGGTGCTCCTACTGTACGTTCCGCCGCGATCCCGGCGAACCGGGCGAGTGGACGATGACGCTCGAAGAGGTCGCCGATTGGTGCCGGCGTGGCCGCGCCCTAGGCTGTACCGAAGCCCTTATGTGTCTCGGCGACAAGCCGGAAGTGGCGTTCCGTTCTTTTCGGGAAGTACTGGCCGCGCACGGAGTGCGCACCACTGCGGAGTACGTTTACAAAGCGTGCGTAGTAGCTCTCGAGAACGGGTTACTGCCGCACACGAACGCCGGGCTACTGTCCGGCGAAGAGCTAGCGATGCTGCGCCCGGTGAACGCGAGTATGGGCTTGATGCTCGAGAACGTCAGCCCGCGGCTGCGCGATCGCGGAATGCCCCACCATCATGCTCCGGACAAGGATCCCGCACGCCGCCTGGCGATGATCGCCGAGGCTGGCCGCCAGGCCATCGCGTTCACGACGGGAATCCTGGTAGGAATCGGCGAAACCCCCGCCGAACGAGTAGCCAGCCTCTTGGCCATCCGGCGGCTCCACGAGCGTTTCGGGCACATTCAAGAAGTCATCGTCCAGAACTTCCGAGCCAAGCCTGGAACCCGAATGGCGGGGGCTCCCGAGCCTAGCGACGAAGAAATGATTCGCACGGTCGCCATTGCCAGGTTGATCTTGGGCCCGAACGCAAACCTTCAGGCGCCTCCCAACTTAAGCCCCGACAGCCATCTGTGGTTGATTCGTGCCGGTATCAACGACTGGGGCGGGATCTCACCCCTGACCACCGACTACGTTAATCCGGAAGCGCCGTGGCCACACGTGCAGCGCTTGCGCGAAACGTGCCGCTCTGCCGGCTACGAGCTCGAGCCGCGGCTGCCCGTGTATCCCGAGTTCATCAACGAGCGCTTTCTCGATCCGGCCGTCCGCGACGCTGTCGCCCGGCATCTCGATGGCAGGGAGGCAATTGCCGTATGAGCGATACGCCGCGCGAAGTGCTCCCCCCCGAACTTTTGGACGCGCCCCCGCTCGAGGAAGCACTGACCTGGGCGCCCCCTACCCTGCGCGCTGTCCTCGAGCGGGCGCTCGAGGGAACGCCGCCCAGCGTTGAAGAAGGCGCGCGCCTGCTAGAGCTGCGCGGTAGAGAGCTAGCCGCCTTGATCGCAGTAGCGGATGCGGTGCGCAGAAATGACGTTGGGGATATCGTCACCTACGTCGTAAACCGCAACGTCAACTGGACCAACGTTTGCTTCGTGGGGTGCAAGTTCTGTGCTTTTGCGCGCCTGAAAGGGCATCCCGAAGCCTACGATCTGCCTATTGAAGTCGTCTTGGAAAAGATCGCCGAAGCCGTCGAGCGCGGGGCCACGGAAGTGTGCATGCAAGGCGGCATCAATCCGGACTTGCCCGCCGACGGTTACTTGCGAATCGTGCGAGCCGTACGGGAGCGCTTTCCCGCCATTCACATACACGCGTTTTCACCGATGGAGGTTTTCTACGGTGCACGCCGGGCGAGGATGAGCTACCGCGAGTTCATCGGCGAGTTGAAAGCGGCGGGGCTCGACACGATGCCGGGAACGGCCGCCGAAATCCTCGACGACGGCGTGCGCGAAATACTCTCCCATAAGAAACTGTCCGTGGCCGCGTGGGTGGAAATCATCCGGACGGCACACGAGCTCGGGGTTCCGACCACTTCAACGTTAATGTACGGGCACGTGGAGACACCGGTGCACGTGGCCCGCCATCTCGACCTCCTTCGTTCCATTCAGCGCGACACCCATGGTTTCACCGAGTTCGTTCCCTTGCGCTTTGTTTGGCAAAACACCCAACTTTATCGCGAGGGGCGAGTGCGCCCGCGCCCGCAAGGCCAACTCGACCTCGCGGTCTACGCAACGAGCCGGCTCATGCTTCGGGGAACGATCGACAACGTTCAAACCTCCTGGGTCAAGCTCGGACATCAGCTAGCCGCTCTCTCGCTTAGGGCTGGCTGCAACGATATGGGCGGAACGCTGATGGAGGAAAGCATCTCGCGCGAGGCCGGGGCCGACGCCGGCGAGTTCACCTCGCCCGCGGAACTTGAACGACTCATCCGTATGGTAGGGAGAATCCCGCGCCAGCGGACGACGCTCTACGAACTGATCGGAGGCGATGCCCACCAGCAAGCGCAGAGTGCGGGTTACGCTGCTAGCGGGGGGCGTGGGAGCCGCTAGGTTCCTGCGCGGCCTGGCGGGGCTCGTCGACCCGGATCGCCTGACAGTCATCGTCAATACGGGCGACGACGATACGTTTTATGGACTGCACGTCTCGCCCGACCTCGACACCATCGTTTACACCTTGGCGGGCCTGGCTCCCCGCAAGCGCGGATGGGGAATTCAGGGCGACGGCCACCGCCTCGAACACGCCCTCGCTACGTACTACGGCCGCCCGTGGTTCCGGATTGGCGACCGAGACCTAGCGACGCACATCTATCGGACGGACCGACTAGGACAGGGAATCCCGTTGAGTCGCTGCACTCGTGAGATTGCTCAGCGCCTGGGCGTGCGCCAGCGCATCCTGCCGGCTACCGACGACAGGCTTAGAACGTACGTGCGCACGACTCGCGGCCGCCTGGCGTTTCAGCAGTACCTGGTCAAGTACGGGGCGCGCCCGCGCGTGCTCGGGATCGAGTACGCGGGGGCTCGTCGCGCTCGCCCAGCTCCGGGCACCGTCGAGGCAATCGAGCGTGCGGACGCTGTCCTGATTGCGCCGAGCAATCCACTGGTTAGTATCCGACCGATCTTGGCCGTGGCGCCGATTCGGCGGGCCCTCGAGCGTGCCCGCTCGAAGACCGTCGCCGTTTCGCCGCTTGTGCACGGACGGGCGGTCAAGGGCCCTCTCGATCGGATGCTGCGGCAAATGGGCTTTGGTGCAACGACGGCGACGATTGCGCGTTTTTACTCTCGATACGCTTCGGCGCTCATCGTGGAGCCCGGCGACGGCCGGGCTTCGGCTGGCCCTGCCCCGCTTCGCATTCTCGAGCACCCTACCGTGATGCACGGGACCAGTTCGGCCCGGCGCCTAGCGGCTTTCGCTCTTGCCGCCGTTCTCGAACCCGCTCGGAGCTCCTCGTGAAAGTCGAGCTCTTCCCGATCGCGCTGGACCGCGCAGTACGGCCAGGCGATGACCTAGCTTCGCTCCTGGTGGCGGCTATGACGAAACACGGACTGGAGGTTACGCGAACCGACGTCCTCGCGGTGTGCCAGAAAGTCGTTTCCAAAGCGGAAGGACGCATCGTGCGGCTCGAGGACGTAACGCCCGGCCGCCGGGCGCTTGCCTTCGGGCGTCGATTCGGAAAGGACGCAAGGCTCATCGAGCTTGCCTTGCGCGAGGCGCGCGAAGTGTTGAGGATGGAACGCGGCCACTTGATCACCGCCACGGGACCTGGGTGGATTTGCGCGAACTCCGGAATCGACCGATCGAACCAAAACGCCGAGGGCGAAGTCACGTTGCTCCCCGAAGACGCCGACCGCTCGGCCGCCCACTTGCGAGAGCGAATCGCGGCAATCAATGGGGAGAGCCCAGCCGTCGTTATCACCGACACTTTCGGCCGGCCTTGGCGTCTCGGGCAGGTCGATTTTGCCATCGGAGCCGCCGGCTTTGCCCCGCTGGACGACGCTCGAGGCCGCGCCGACTGGCGGGGCCGCCCTCTCGAGCACACGTGCATGGCGGTGGCAGATCAGCTCGCTGCTGCAGCCGGCCTAGTCATGCACAAAGAGGCTGGCACGCCGGCCGTACTGATCCGGGGCTTCGAATATCCGAGTGGACCAGGCCGTGCGGCCGACCTCGTGCGCCCGGCCGATGAAGACCTATTCCGGTAGGCCCGCCGTGCAGGCCGAGCGCAGCCGGGGCGAACCGAGAGGCAAACCACGGTGTTCGGCAGGAATGTTGCCTCGCTGGTACGGACCCGCCATAAGGAACCGGTTGCTACGATCTACCTGCGTCTGGCGTAGACCGCGGCATGCGAAACGAGCGTAAAGGCCCTCAAACCGGCGAACGCCGCGAGAACGAGGCGAATGCGGCGGCGGAGATCACGGCCATGATCTCGGAGCTCAACCAGGCCTGCATGCGCCTGGATGCTCTGCTCAGGCGAATGGTGAGAGACCCGAACGGCATTCAAGCCGCGGCCGAGCGCGCGCGCTTGGCCGCGCGCTTCGATCGCCTCCGCGACAAACTCTACAACCGACTGCGGCAAACTCCTTGATCGATCTGTTCTGGCGACACTTTTTCTCCCTTCTGCTGATTGTGGTGGCCATCGCCGAGTGGGTGTGCGCGACTTGGCTGCTGGCCTACCCGGGCGGCATTGTACTCCCATGGCCATTGCACATCGCGGGCCCAATGCTGTTGTACGCCGTCAACAGGAGGATCGCGCGCCAGCCGGCCGGGAGGACTGCGCTCATCCGCAAAGCGTATACCCGAGCAGCATTCACGTCTCTGTTCGGGTTCACCCTCTTGTTGCTCGTAGGTGCCGCCTGGGCGGTTGCAAGCACCGGGCTGTACGTGGCGGGGGTGGGCCCGGAGGCTCGTGTCTTCCTGCTAGTCGGACAGTCCGCCCGCGCCCTGGCCTCGGTAGGCCTGCTCAGCGTTGCCGCCGCCATGGCCTACGCATACGCACGTGGAGCACATCGGCTTTGGATCAATCGCTTGCGTGTCTGGATGCCCAACCTCCCTAGGGCAGCGCAGGGCCTGCGCATTGTGCAGATCAGTGACATACACGCTGGTCCGTTTCTGGCGGAGGACACGCTCAAGCGGTTCGTGGAGGAGGTAAACGCACTCGAGCCCGATCTCGTGTTCATCACGGGCGACCTGGCTGATACCGTTCCTGACGCCGAACGCCTCCTCCCCCTGCTCAAGGACTTACGAGCAAGCCTCGGCGTCTACGCGGTGCTTGGAAACCACGACCGTTCGGCTGGTGAAAGCGCAATCGCCGAAGTGCTCCGCCAGAGCACCTCGGTTCGACTGCTGTGCGACGAGATCGTCGAGCTTCCAGGGCGCGCCTCGGGAATCTACTTGGCAGGGCTGCGCGACCGGGGCTTGGATTGGGCCCGGGGGCTGCGCAATTGCTCGATCTTGGCTTCTCTAGTACGGCAGGTTCCCCAAGAAGCTCCTAAGATCCTGCTGAGCCACCGCCCGGATTTGTTCGGCCAGGCCGAGGCGCTCGGCATCGGACTGGTGTTGTCGGGCCACACGCATGGCGGTCAGCTCGCCATTCCCCTGCCAGGCCGGCGCCCGCTGAGCCTGGCGCGCTTCATGACCCGGTATCCCCGCGGGACCTACCGGAGCGGATCGTGCACTCTGCACGTGAATCTCGGGCTCGGGGTGACCGGGCAGCCCGTCCGCTTGGCCACGCCTCGGGAGATCACGTTGATCGAGCTTGCGGATGCGAGTGCACCGGCCGCAGCGGCCTGAGCACTCTTTGCGCCCGCGGCCGGTGCCGAGTACCAAAAACGTATGACCGGCGAGATCCGTCACGATTGGACCCCTTCGGAAGTCCGCGCAATCCACGACCTCCCGTTGTTGGAGCTAGTCTATCGGGCCCAGCAAGTGCACCGGCGATACCACCGCCCCGGCGAGATCCAGCTGTGCTCGCTGCTGTCGATCAAGACCGGGGCTTGTCCCGAAGACTGCGCATACTGCCCGCAAAGCGGGCGTTATCGAGCCAAAGTGGAGATCGATCGGCTTCTCGACCCGGCCGAAGTAGTAGCCCGAGCGCGGGCGGCTCGCGACGCCGGAGCCACTCGCTTCTGCATGGGCGCCGCATGGCGCGAGGTACGCGACGGGAAAGAGTTCGAGGCGGTGCTCGAGATGGTTCGAGGAGTGCGGGCCCTCGGAATGGAAGCGTGCATGACGCTAGGCATGCTCACCGAAGAGCAGGCGCGCCGTCTCAAGGAAGCCGGCCTGACGGCCTACAATCACAATCTCGACACGTCGCGAGACTTCTATGGCCGCATCATCACCACGCGTAGCTATGACGATCGGCTCCGTACCATTGAGGTCGTGCGCAAAGCGGGAATCCAACTGTGCTGCGGCGGAATCATCGGGATGGGAGAATCGATCGACGATCGCTGCGCTCTGCTAGCCGAGCTCGCCAGAATGCCGCAACATCCCGAAAGCGTTCCGATAAACGCCCTGGTAGCGGTCGAGGGCACCCCCCTTGAAAACCAAGAGCCGGTCGATCCGATCGACATGGTCCGCATGATTGCGACCGCTCGCATCGTGCTGCCGACTTCCGTCGTAAGACTATCGGCGGGGCGGGCGAGCATGAGCGACGAAGCCCAAATCTTGTGCTTCCTCGCGGGTGCCAACTCCATCTTTTATGGCGACCGGTTGCTGACGACGGGCAATCCGACGACCGACCACGATCTAGCGCTGCTGGCCAAGGCAGGGGTGCGGCCTCGGCCTCTCGAAGGCGCTGAAGCCGACAGCGCGGCTTGACGCTCCCGCACGCTGGCGTACGCTGGGAACTCCTCCTGGTGTAGCCTGCACGCGGCCTAACGGGCTGTCTTATCGCCGCTCCTGAGTCCCCGATTTCCGGCGCCGAAAGTCCGTTGGCGACTTCCTGGCGCGCAAGCGGCGCCCGCGCAGGTTCTGGAAGAACACGTGACGGCACTGGTACTGTTTTCGTCGATTCTGCTCCGACTTGCCGCGCTTGCCGGTTGTTGCCGCCTTGCCTTGCGCTTTCGCGACCGCCGGTTGCTGGTACTGTCGGCAATGCTGGCGCTGATGGCGCTGCGCCAGAGCTTGATGTTCGCTGCTGGCTACGTGCCAGCCTTGGCGGTGCTGGACGCACCGGTTCCCGCGCTGGCCGAGCTCCCGGGCCTGGTGGTCAGCGTTCTCGCTGTAGTTGGTCTGGTTCTTCTCGAGCGCGTGATCGCCGACCGGTCTCGCCAAGTGGCGCGGGCGCGACTTTACCGGGCTGAGCTGCGGCGCGCTCACGAACTCGGCACGCTTGGACTACTCGCAGGAGGGGCTGCCCACGAGTTCAACAACGCGGTTACCTCGATCCACGGCTTTGCCGAACTCGCTCTCGAGCGCGGCACCTGCGACGACGAGGCCGCCCGCCAGTTGCGCCGTTTGGCTGCAACGGCGCGCCAGGCGCAGTGCGTGGCCAAAGGACTGCAGGCCATGGTGCAACAGGATCGAGCGAGCTTCCAAGTCACGGACGCGGCGGCCCAGGTGCGGTGGATGCTTCGGCTCCTGCGGGTTGTGCTGCCCTCAGGCCTCACTTTGGTCGGACGCGTGGGCAGCGAGCGGCTTGCCCTGCGGGCAAGTCCCTCCGATTTGCGCAGCATCGTAGTGGGACTGTGCGCGGCAGCGCAGAGACGCTGGTCCGGCCTCCCCGGAGCTAGCATCGAGGTGGGTGCTGGCGCGTCGCGCGCCGGCTCTCCACCGAAGCCGATGGCTCGATTGTGGGTCGCACTCGTCGAAGCGGGCCCCTCGCGGCAGCCCGCGGTGGGCTCTAGGCGCGAGGGCCCACACGCTGATCTGGACGATCTCCTGCCGGTGGTCAGAGAAGCAGTCGAGCGGCTTGGAGGAACCATGGAGGCGGCGGGCCGCGCCCAGCGGTGTGAGGTGCGCGTCTTCCTGCCTCTTGCCGAAGGTGCGCCCAACCGCGCGGGCACAGCGGCGCAACAAACCAGCGCGCAGGCGTAAAGGAGAAACAAGAATGGCTTATATTCTGGTAATCGACGACGACCCGGCCGTGCGTGTGCTCATGCGCGAAGCCCTCGAGCCCCTAGGCCATGACGTGATCGAGGCGGGCGATGGGAAACAGGGGATGCGCCTGTTTCACGAGCGCCGTCCCGACCTGGTGATCACCAACATCTTTATGCCCGAGCAAGAGGGAATCGAGACGATCGAACAGCTGCGTGAAAGCGATTCGCCTCCGCCTATCCTAGCCGTCTCCGGAGGCGGGAGATTTGGCTACACCGAAGTGCTCGACCGGGCACTGCTGCTCGGCGCCACCGCGGCTCTGCGCAAACCGTTTACCGTAAGCCAGCTTCGCAGCATCGTGTCCTCGCTGCTCGAGTTCGGCTCGGAGGCTACGCCTTAGCGTCGGTTTTCTTCCGCCCGGACCGCTTGCCCCGTCTATGCGGCGCTTGCTCGAATCACGCGCTCGGCGAAGCGCTCCATATAAGCTCGCTTGTCTGCCAGCGAGGAGCGAGGCCCGAGCTCGAAGACGAAGGGATAGCTGACGACACCGCTTACACCGGCTTCCTCAAGGCGCGCAACTATCTGCCGGTCGAGGGGTTCGACCAGCGGTACGATGGTCTCGAAGGGCTGGTCCGCTCGTCCCTCCCGTTCGCGCAGGCGCCTGAGCTCGGCAAGCGTTTCCAGGGCTTCCTCCAGGCGCTGGCCTGCACCGATCCAGCCATCGCCGTAGCGGGCCGCCCGGCGTAGCGCGCCGCGACTCATTCCACCCACGAGAATCGGAATCGGTTGCTTGGGAACCGGGCACATCCGTGCCGGTGGCAACTCGAAAAAACGCCCGTGGTGCTCGACCGTATCCCCGGACCAGAGCTTGCGCACCAGCTCGATCGCCTCGTTCAAGCGGGCACCCCGGGTGTCGAAGTCCACTCCGACAGCGTCGAACTCCTCTTTCATCCACCCGGCGCCGACGCCCAAGCCAACGCGGCCTTCGAAAAGCGACGCAACGCTCGAGACTTGCTTGGCCACCTCGACCGGATGCCGCAAGGGCAGGATGTAGACGTTGGTGACGAAGCGCAGCCGCCGCGTCACGGCGCACATCGCCGCAATCGTCGACCACGCTTCCGGCCACTCGGTGCTGGCCGAGAACGATGGGGGCTTTCCGTCTGGCGAATACGGATAGCGCGAAGTGATTTTCTCGAAATGCAAGAGGTGGTCCGAAATAAGAAGCCCGTCGAACCCCAGCTCCTCGGCGATGCGCGCAACGTCGAGAAGCTGATCGACCTCCGTCGAAAAGACCGACTGCCAGTACTGCATTCGTTGATCCCTTTCGCCTACCTTCCGCCGTGCGCTACTGCGCCCGGATGCGCCCGCACTGCCAGGCACCTTCCGCGCGAGCTCTCTGCGCCAGCCGCTCCGGGCCAGTGCCCTTTATTAAGCAACTGCGCGCCGGCGCACCGCCGGCTTGGCGGCGCACCACAGGCACGCAGTGAGTTTTTTTCCTCGCCCCCGGGCTTCGAAGCGCCGGACCTGCATGAACCGTAGCCCAGCCGCCTCACACCAGCGCACGATTTCTTCGTCGCCGAAGCCGAGCCGGCGGTGCTGGAAATGGTCGCGCAAAAACTCCAACCGATGCGGCGCAAAGTCGACGATCAGAAGCCGCCCGTTCGGGCGCAGCAGGCGCGCTGCCTCGCGCACGGCCGCCGCCGGGTCGTCGAGAAAGTGTAGCACGTGGTGCAGCGTTACGACGTCCGCCAGCGCGTCGGGAAGTGGCACGTTGTAGACATCGCCGCGGCGAACCTGGCAGTGCGCCGCTTTGATTTCGTCGAGCTTGGCCCGCGCGATCGTCAGCATCTCGTGACTCTGGTCGATGCCTACGGCACGTTCCACGCGCGGGGCGAACACCTCGAGAATGCGGCCGGTGCCGGTGCCCAAGTCGACGAGCACGCCGACCGGCCCGGGGCCCACCGCCTCGAGCATAGCGCGTTCCACGGTCTCTTCACCGGCATACAAGCGCCGGATTCGATCCCACCGTGCTGCGTTCTCGCGAAAATAGCGTGCTGCCTGCGCCGCGCGCCGCCGGCGAACGGCCTCGAGCCGGCGCGCGTCTGCCGCAAACGGTTCGCCGTTCGGGTCGACTGCCTTGAGCACGGCTTCCGCAATGGCCGCGGCCTTGCCATTGGCCGCCAGCCGGTAGAAGGCCCACGGCCCCTCGGGAGACCTCTCCAGGAGTCCTGCCTCGAGCAGCAGGCGCAGGTGGCGGCTGATCCGCGGCTGGCTCTGCTCGAGCACGTGCGTCAGTTCTGTGACCGTCAGCTCGCAGCGGCTGAGCAGCACCAGCAGCCGCAGGCGCGTCGGTTCGGCCAGCGCCTTGAGAACCGCGAGCAGCTCATCCACTGCTCGGCCCTCAATAACGGTAGAAGTCTGGTTTGTACGGCCCGTCGACCGGGACGCCAATGTACGCGGCTTGCTCCTCGGTCAGGCGCGTCAGCTTGGCCCCGATCTTCTCGAGGTGAAGCCTGGCCACCTCCTCATCGAGTTTCTTGGGCAGCACGTAGACCTTGTTCTCGTATTTCTCCGGGTGCTGCCATAGCTCCATCTGCGCTAGCACCTGGTTCGTAAACGACGTGGACATCACGAAGCTCGGGTGCCCGGTGGCACAACCCAGGTTCACGAGCCGCCCCTCCGCCAGCAAGATAATGCGCTTGCCGTCCGGGAAGATCACGTGGTCCACCTGGGGCTTGATGTTCTCCCACTTGTATTGCCTCAAGCTCGCCACGTCGATCTCGCTGTCGAAGTGGCCGATGTTGCAAACAATCGCCTGGTCTTTCATCCGGAGCATGTGCTCGTGGGTGATGACTTTGCAGTTCCCGGTGGCGGTCACGAAGATATCCGCTTTGTCGGCGGCTTCGTCCATGGTCACCACCCGGTAGCCTTCCATCGCGGCCTGCAAAGCGCAGATCGGATCGATCTCTGTGACCCACACCGTGCACCCGAGTCCGCTCAGGGCCTGCACGCACCCTTTGCCGACGTCACCGTAGCCGCACACGACCGCGATCTTGCCAGCGATCATCACATCGGTGGCGCGCTTGATTCCGTCGATCAGCGACTCGCGGCAGCCGTAGAGGTTGTCGAACTTACTCTTGGTCACCGAGTCGTTCACGTTGATGGCTGGGAACGGAAGCTCTCCCCGCCGTTCCATGTGATAGAGCCGGTGTACGCCGGTCGTTGTTTCCTCACTCACTCCGCGAATGTTGGAAAGAATGCGCGAGTAAAACGTCGGATCCCGGTCGAGGCGTTCTGCAATCGCTGCGAATAGAACTTTTTCCTCCTCGCTCTTCGGATTCGAAATGACGGAGCGATCCCGTTCGGCCTTGGCTCCCAAGGTGACGAGCAAGGTCGCGTCGCCCCCGTCGTCGAGGATCATGTTCGGCGTGCCGCCGTCGCCCCACTCCATGATCCGGTGCGTGAAGTTCCAGTACTCGGCTAGACTTTCCCCTTTGTAGGCAAAGACCGGAATTCCCCGGGCCGCGATCGCGGCCGCCGCGTGGTCCTGCGTCGAGAAAATGTTGCACGAAGCCCAGCGCACCTCGGCGCCGAGCTCGATGAGGGTCTCGATCAAGACAGCGGTCTGGATAGTCATGTGGAGCGATCCGGCAATCCGCGCGCCAGCAAGCGGCTTGCTCGGCCCGTAGCGGCGCCGCAACGCCATGAGGCCCGGCATCTCCGTCTCGGCAATGGCAATCTCCTTGCGACCCCACTCGGCCAGCGAAAGATCGGCTACACAAAAGTCTCCTTCGATCTTCTTTGCGGTCTCGGCTGTCATCACTCCTCCTTGACGCACCGCTTCCTGAGTCCTGGAGCAGTGCAGGCGTCAAGCCTCATATAACGATATCTTTATATCGCGGTCAAGGTTCCGGACGGTCGCCGCGTCCTGTGCGGGCTCTAGCGCGGAGATTTGGCGTAAGGCAGCGGCGGGTGCTAGCTTTGCGCGGTTCGCAGGGAGGGACGACAGGCTCTACGCCGGTTCTCGTTTTCCACGCTCGGTGACATATGGAGGGGTAGCTATGCAGCGACGGAACTATATGCGCGCGTTGGCCGCTGTGGTCCTGGCAGGAACGTGGGTTGTGGCGAGCTCGGGCGCTCGAGCCCAAGACGAGCAGCAAGAGGTAGCCGCCCGATCCGAACAAATAGAAGAAATCACGGTAACCGCACAAAAGCGCGAGGAAAGCCTGCAAGCGGCTCCGCTGTCGATCACCGCTCTGAGCAGCACAATGATCGAAGACGAGGGTATTGACTCCCTGGACGACATCTCGAAGTTCACGCCCAACCTGAACATTCACCCCAACACGGGCGGCAACACGGGCGTGACGATCAACATGCGGGGCGCTATCACCTCCGATCCCCTCGTGACCCTAGAACCAACGGTAGGCGTGTACGTCGACGGCGTGTACGTCGCGAAGTCAGCGGGATCGCTGTTCGACCTCGTGGACCTCGAGCGCATCGAGGTCATGCGGGGCCCCCAGGGCACCCTGTACGGGCGCAACACCGTAGGCGGCGCGATCAATCTGATCACCAAGAAGCCGACCGCCGAGACCTCCGCAACCACGAGCCTTACGGTCGGGAACTTTCGGACTTTCATCGGCCGAACGACGCTCAACTTCCCGCTTTTGGGCGAAGCCGGTCTTGCCCCGGTGCGCGGCATCGGCACGGTCAATGCGCGCACGACTCTTCGCTACCACTTCCGCGAGGGGTTCGTCGACAACACGGCACCGGGAAGCAAGGATTTCGACGACATGGACCGGTTTGCCACCCGCACCATCGTGCGCTGGGAGCCGACCGACCGGCTTACCGTGGACTATGCCTTTGATTATCACCGCTCGCGCGAGGAACCGAGCGCCTTCCAGCTCACGGCCGTGCGGCCTGGCTCGCCGACCGAGTTTCTCGCACCGTACATCCGCACGCGCCGCGCGGACCAAATCGGCAACAACCGGATCAAGTTCGCGGCCTTCCCGCCGCGCAGCGACGAGCGACTGTTGGCGAGCAATCTCGACGTACGCGGTCATTCTCTAACCGTAACGGCGGATCTCGGCGAGGTCGGCCCGCTTGGGGCACTGACGTTCAAATCGATCTCGAGTTACCGCAGCGTTGACGAGCTGTCCGTTCAGGACCTCGACGGAACCCCGATTAACGTTGCCGACTTCGGCCTCAAGGTCGGCTTTCGCACCTGGAGCGAGGAACTCCAACTGGCTGGGGTAACCGACGACGCCCGCATCAACTACGTACTCGGGTTCTACTACTACGGCGAAAAAGGCGGGGAGAACAACCCGCAGGTGTTCTTTGGGGGAGGCTCGATTTTCAACTCGGGCAACCGTTTCGACAACTACGCACTCGCTCCCTTCGGCCAGGCGAGCTGGGTACCGCCCGTCTTCGATGATGCCGTGACCTTAACGGCCGGCCTTCGCTACACGTACGAAAAGAAAAAGCAGACCCGCAACTACGACTGCGTCTACATTTTCGATCCAGACAATCCGGCCGGAAACAAGTGCGACTTCGTGCCCGACCTCGTTGGTCTTGAGGCCGACAAGTCTTTCGACAACCTCTCGCCGATGGGAAACATCGCGGTTCAGCTCACCGAGGACTTGCTGGCTTACGGCAGGATCAGCAGGGGGTTCAAGAGCGGTGGTTTCAACGGCCGCGCCACCACGAAAGAGGCCTTCCTCGAGCCCTACTCGGAGGAAACGCTGACCTCTTACGAGATCGGAATGAAGTCCGAATGGTTCGACAACCGGTTGCGGCTGAACGCATCCGGATTTTTCAACGATTACGACGACCTTCAGGTGGCCGTCTTCGAGCCAACCGTCGGCGGGGGGACCGTCAGCAAGCTGCAGAACGCTGCCAAGGCGGAAATCTGGGGAGCCGAAGTCGAACTGCTTGCCATTCCGCTACCGGGCGTAGACGTGCGAGCGACCTATGCGTTCCTCGATCCGGACTACAAGCGCTTTTGCAACACGCGTGATCCGGAAACGGGACGCTGCACGCAAGACATTTCCGACACCGCCAAGTTCGTGCTCACCCCGGACCACACGGTTTCACTGGGAGTCGGTTATACCGCGCCTCCCACCGACCGCGGCACGTTCTCCCTCCGCCTCGACGGCTATTGGCAGGATGCCGTCTACTTCCTGGTAAAGGACAACTACAAAAACAACCAGGGAGGTTACATCTTGCTCAACGGGCGCGCGGAGCTCACCGACATGCCGACTGAAAACGGCACGATCGATATCGCGCTGTGGGTGCGCAACATTCTGAATACGAACTACCGCGAGTTCGGCATCGACTTCGGGGAGGCCTTTGGGTATTCGGGGAACATTTACGGAGACCCCCGAACCATCGGAGTCGAACTGGTCTGGAACTGGGCACAGGGATAAGTACAATTTCCAAGTGCCTGAAATTGCGAAGGGCTCGGTGGCGGCCGCCACCGAGCCCTTCGCAATTTCAG
>CAYZHO010000007.1:0-36780 GCA_964478045.1 uncultured Myxococcales bacterium
ACGAGCGGCGCAGCCTCTGGTGGTATTCAGGGCCGCGGCTACCCCGGCGGCAACCAAGGCCATGGCAACCCGTGCGGCCCGGCGCTCGCTCAGCGTCTGATTGTACTCGGGAGAGCCGATCGAGTCCGTGTGCCCTTCGACGGCAACGCGCCGACCGCGTGCCTCGTTGAGCAAGACGTCGGCGATATCGCGGATGCGCGCTCGCGCCTGGGGAGTCAAGTCGGCACTGCCGAACTCGAAGAGGACGTCTGGAAGAGTCACCACCACGCCGCGATCGGAGGCGCGCGCCTCGAGGTTGCGCTCGCGCAACTTGGCGATCAACTCGCGGTTCCTGGCCAGCTCGGCTTCCTGCTCGGCGAGCTTACGGTCGAGTTCGGCCTGCCGCTGCTCCTGTGCTTGGAGCTGGTCGCCGATGAGTCCACCCGTTAGACCGCCAATCGCCCCGCCGATCAACGCACCCTCGGCCGCGTCCCCGCGCGTGCTTCCGATGATGGCCCCCGTACCAGCGCCGATCGCCGCTCCAGTCGCGGCTCCTTTCTCTCGCTTCGTCAGGGGACCCGACGCACAACCCGCCGCCAGGAGGGCGAAAGCAGCGGCCATGCATACGGACCTTGCAAAACTACGGTTGCTCATGACTAGTACCCTCCTTTCAAGCGCTCGAGCTCTTCACGCTGCCGGGCGAGTTCTTCTTCCTGCCTGCGCGCGCGTTCCTCGAGAGATTCGGTCCGCTGCTCCTCCGCTTGCACTTGATCGCCGACCAGCGCTCCCCCGAGAGCTCCGAGTGCCCCGCCGATCACTGCTCCCTCGAACGCGTCGCCGCGCGTGCTTCCAATAATCGCCCCGGTGCCTGCGCCAATCGCCGCTCCAGTAGCGGCTCCTTGCTCGCGCTTGGTCAAAGGTCCTGATGCGCAGCCGGCCACGGCAAGCGTGACGACCGCTAGCCCCACTGCCGTCCATCGACTTGCGTCTTTCACCGTACCACCTCCCGGATCGGCCTTCCGCCGATCCCATGGCCGCGGGCGCCTGGTACCATCGTAACGCATACGCGCCCGCCGTCTACCCGCGGGCCGCCTCGGCCGCGACGGCACGCGCTAGTTAGACGTCTCGGCTCGCGTTTCCTTCGATCGATCGCCTGCCAGGGCAGCCAGCGCCAGCACGCTCACGCCGAGCGTGATACAACTGTCGGCAACGTTGAAGGCTGGCCAATGCCAGCGGCCGACGTACACGTCCACGAAATCGACTACTTTGCCGTACGCCAGGCGATCGTACAGGTTACCGAGCGCTCCGCCGATGACGGCCGCAGCGGCCAATCGCTGCCAGCGCTGCTCCAGGGGCAAGCGGACCAGGAGCCACCCCAACCCAACGACGGCAGCAACCCCGACCGCCACCAAGAAAACGTCCCGAACGGGCGAAGAAGCCGCTGCGAAAAGCCCGAAAGCCGCCCCTGGGTTACGCACGTAGGTGAGGGCCAGGAACCCCGGCACGACATCCACCGAGGCACCTTCGGCAATGGCGCGCATGACGAGCAGCTTCGTGACGCGGTCGATTACGACTACCGAGGCCGCTACGACCCATGCCGTTCGGTTGCTCATCCCTGGGCCGAGACAACCGCGTGGCACCGATCGCAGAGACCCGGATGATCTGGGTGCGTCCCGACCGCTGTCGACCAGATCCAGCAGCGCTGGCACTTGGCGCCCTCGGGCTCTAGCACTTCGACTTCGACCTCGCCGCTCGCCGAATCGACCAGTTCCACCTGCGACACAATCGCTACCGCAGCCAGCTCCTGGTGGCCGAGTTCATCGCACAACCGGCGCTCCGCCGGTCCCACGCCGAGACGGATGCGGGCATCGAGCGAGTGCCCTAGCGCACCAGCTTTGCGCCGCTCCTCCAGTGCTTTCGTGATCGCACCGCGCAGCTCCCAAATGCGTTCCCAGCGCGAGGCCAAGGCCTCGTCGCGCCATGACGGATCCGGCACTGGAAAGTCCGTCAAGAAGACGCTCGCCGTCGGAGGGCCGCCTGGCAAGGCTTGCCAGATCTCTTCCGCCGTAAAGGACAGGATCGGTGCCAGTATCCGGGCAAGGGCAACGAGCGTATCGTACATCACCGTCTGCACCGCGCGGCGGCTCGTGCTCTGGCGCGCGTCGCAATACAAGCGATCCTTGACGATGTCGAAGTACAAGGCGCTCAAATCGACGCTGCAGAAGTTGTTGAGCGCATGGTAGACGATGTGGAACTCGAACTGCTCGTACGCTTTGCGGCACCGTTCGAGGAACCCGTAAAGCCGGCCGAGCGCCCAGCGGTCGAGTTCGCGCATGGCCGCTGGCTCCACCCGGTCCGCCACGGGATCAAAATCTGCAAGGTTTCCGAGCATGTTCCGCGCGGTGTTGCGCACCCGCCGGTACGAATCCGCAAGGCGGCCGAGAATCTCCTCCGAGATCCGAACGTCGTCGCGGTAATCTTCGGCAGCCACCCACAGCCGTAGGATGTCCGCGCCATAGCGCTCGATCACTTCCTGCGGGGCGACTACGTTCCCGAGCGACTTCGACATCTTGCGGCCTTCGCCGTCGAGCACGAATCCGTGCGTCAAGACCGCCCGGTAGGGCGCTCGCTGCCGCGTAGCCGTCGCCGTCAGTAGGGCCGAGTGGAACCAGCCCCGGTGCTGGTCGCTGCCCTCGAGGTACAAATCGGCGACCGCATCCTGCCCGTGGTCTCTCTCGATGACGCACGCGAAGCTGACGCCCGAGTCGAACCAAACGTCGAGAATGTCTCGCTCTTTCTCGAAATCCCGGGCACCACACTGCCGGCACGCAAAGTCAGGGGGCAACAAGTCTTCGACCGGAACCCGGAACCACGCATCCGAGCCTTCGCGAGCGAACAACTCGGCGGCTCGCTCGGCCAATCGGGCGTCGGTGGCGGCCGTGCCGCACGAATTGCACCGCACGGCGATCACGGGAACGCCCCATGCCCGCTGGCGCGACAAGCACCAGTCCGGCCGGTTGGCGATCATGCCGTGGATGCGGTCCCTTCCCCAAGCCGGTATCCACTTGACGCGATCGATTTCCGCCAGCGCCCGCTCGCGCAGGCCGTTGGCATCGAGCGCTACGAACCACTGCTCGGTAGCGCGGAAGACGATCGGATTCTTGCACCGCCAGCAGTGCGGATAGCTGTGCTGAACGTCCTCGCGCGCGAGCAATGCTCCGCGGCGATCGAGCAGCGCGACGATCTGCTCGTCCGTGTCGAACACGAAGCGCCCGGCGAAATCTTCGACTTCCTGCGTGAAGCAACCTGAATCGTCGACCGGAGCGTACGGTTCGAGCCCGTACTTGATGCCGACGCTGTAGTCTTCCTCACCGTGGCCGGGCGCCGTGTGGACGCACCCGGTACCCGCCTCTAGGGTGACGTGCTCGCCGAGCACGACTACCGAGTCGCGCTCGAGCCAGGGGTGGCGCGCCCGAATACCTTCCAGCTCGCTCCCGCGAAACGTCGCCAGGGTCTCACCCAATCCCAACTTCTCGCGCAGCGTCTCGACCAGTGGTTCCGCAACGAGCAAGCTCCTTTGGCCGGCGCGCACGAGGGCGTACGGAAAGTGCGGGTGGAGCGCGATCGCCAAGTTCGCGGGCAGTGTCCACGGAGTCGTCGTCCAGATCGCGATCGCAGGGCGCTCGCCGGCAAACCGGGCCAGTGCGCCTTGGCCCGCCGGCACTTCGAACGCCACGTACACCGACACCGACCGGTGCTCGCCGTACTCGACCTCCGCCTCTGCCAGGGCCGTCCGGCACGAAGCGCACCAATACACGGGCTTGCGCCCCCGGTACAGGGCCCCGCTCGCAATCAGCTTCGCGAGTTCGCGAGCTTCTTGAGCCTCGTAGTCGTAGTCCGTGGTCCGGTACGGAGCTTTCCAATCACCCAGGACACCCAAGCGCTGGAACTCTTCGCTCTGAATCGCGACGAACCGGTCGGCCCACTGCCGGCAGCGTGCCCGCACGGCCAACACGTCGGCCGATTCCGCCGCTTCGCGGCCCAAGGCTTTCTCCACTTCGAGCTCGATCGGCAGTCCGTGACAGTCCCAGCCAGGCCGGTAAGGCGTTCGAAAACCAGCCAAGTGCTTGTACTTGAGCACGATGTCCTTGAGGACCTTGTTGAGCGCGTGTCCAATGTGGATGTGGCCGTTGGCGTAGGGAGGCCCATCGTGGAGCAGAAAGAGCGGGGCCTGGCGCCGCTGCTCCTGCATTTTCTCGTACAGCCCCATCCGCTGCCACTCGGCGAGCCGCTCGGGCTCGCGCTCCGGCAGTCGGGCGCGCATCGGAAAGCTCGTCTGCGGTAGGTTCAGGGTCGACTTGTAGTCCATCACGCTACCCGTGGCGGGTCATACCAACGGCCTATCCGGCTCGCAACTGCCGCGCTTTGCGGCTATCCTGCACCTATGGCGAAGCGGCTGCGCGTTTTGTTCGGCAAGCCTCTCGGCGCGGTGCGCGTCGAAGAGCACGGCCAGCCGAAGCCGTGTGCCATGGGCGTCGGCTGGGTAAATCCTCACACCTGGCAGACACTGGCCAAGCTTCACATCCCCCGCACGGACCCCAAGGGCCAGCCGCTCGACGAAAAAAGCGAAGGCTGATCTAAGAAACCGCGGGTCCGCCCGCCGCTAGTCCTGGTCCCGGGCCGCCGCTCTCGTCACCCGCCGCGTCCCTGCCGCCGTTCGGGGTCTCGCCACCCGCTCGCGCCGGATGCCGAAAAAGTAGCAGCACGTATCGCTGTCGAGGTCGTTGTTGAACGTGCGCTGGACGCCGTCCTCGAACAGAACGCGGACCAAGCACGTCCCCCCCTCGACGATCGACGTCATCTCCTCAACGACCGCGCCGATTCCCCACTCTCGTCGCTGGCAGTGGTAGACGCGGTCGCCAAGGCGCAGGTAGAGCCGCGCCGTGCGCATGCCGCCACCATAGCGCCGAACAAGCCAGAGCGCCAGCGCCGCAGTTGCTCGGATCACTGCGCGGCTCGAGCGCTCCCGAGCTCAAAACGGAGTGCCGCCCTCCGGCGCGACCTCGACGGTAGTCCCCTCTACGACGACCGGAACGATCCGCCGGCCACCCGTCAGCTTGAGCAGCTCCGGCACGACCTCGGGTCTTTCTTCCACGTCGATCACCGTCACCCGTACCCCCTTGGCTGCTAGACGTTCGCGCGCGCGCCGGCAATGCGGACAGTCTTTCTTAACGTAAAGGACACAAGCCACGGCGACTGCGCGGCCCTCAATCCGAGTCAACCCGGCGAACCGTGGTATCGAGCACTTCGAGTTCGACCCCGGCGTCGTTTCGAATCCTCACAATGTTGCTGTAGACGTTCATGGCGGGCCGGGGGCGAACCTCAAGAACCCGAAACCGCCCCGGGTGCCCCTGGTGAACGACTTCGTCGCCGGGCCGCAGTTCCTCGCTTTCCCTGTCTCGCTGCTCGACCGCCATTTCTGCTTACCCGAGAAAGATCGACTTGCGCCGGCGTAACTGCCGGCGCAGCAGAATCTGCACGGTTCGGCGCAGGCGATCCGCCATTGCCTCGAAATCGGTACTCGCCGCGCCCTGAAACCGCCGCTCGCGATACAGGTGAATCCGGTTGCCGAACACGATCGTCCACTTGGTCGGAAGGGGAATCAAACCCAGAGGTCCCAGGAACGGAAAGAACGGCGTGATAGGAAGGTAGGGCGCTCCGAGCGCCCGGCCGATCTGCGCGCTACGTCCGATCAGCGGATAGATTTCTTCGGCCCCTACGACCGCAAACGGCACGATCGGGGCACGGTGGCGCATGCTGAGCCGGGGCGCCGAGGTCGAAAACCGGCCCACGTGGTAGCGGTCGTCGTACAACTTGGCGACGCCTCCGACTCCTTCTGGAAAGATCACAGGGAGTTCGCCCCGCGACAGCAGCTCGTCGGCCACCGCATAGCGCGCCGGTACCCCCCCGAGCTTGCGGAAAAACTCTCGCACTGGGCCGAAGCGTTCGACGAAGCGGTCATACAGAGGCCGCGCGATCCGTCCCGGTCCCCGCTCGCTCGACAGAGCGTAGGCCACCATCGTGGCGTCGAACGGCAGCCCTCCCGAGTGGTTTCCGACCAAAATGGCAGGGCCCGAGGGAGGGACGTGCTCGATGCCGATTACTTCGACTCGCCAATACGATTCGAACAGGAAGCGAAACAGAGGCTCGACGCGCCGGCGAAACTCGAGGTCGAGCCCGTAGTCGCGGTCTGCCCCCTCGAGCAACGCTTCTTCCCGGCGCGGGGCGGTAAGGCGCTCGAGCTGCTCGCGCACCGCCGGGTCGACCGCAAGACGCTTGCGCTTGCGCATCCGGCTGATCGCCGCTGCGGCCTCACGCGCAGAGCGCCGGGTCGATTGCACGCCCCTCGCCATCCACCGAGCACGCTACCAAACCGCATCCAGGCGCTCAACTAGTTTGCGACTCGGCCGGGGCGAACACTTCCAGACTCGCCTTGCGCGGGACTCGACGCGCTGCGGCCAAGGCGCGGCCTCCCTCGATCAGGATTCCCACGGCCAGCACCAGGAGCGCAAGGCCCAGTGCAAACAAGAGCCATTGCCGCGCGCCCCAGAATCCCGCGAGGTTACGGACCATCGCCGAGATCGTCGTGATCATCATCGCCGCAGCCGGCAGGGAGGTAACCCAATGATTCCGCCCGCGCTGGTACAGGTAGACACTGGCGACCACCAGCGTCAGGCCGGCCAGAAGCTGGTTTGTAGTGCCGAACAGCTTCCAGAGAGCCAGACCAACCGGCTTGCCATCGACCCGATAGAAAGCAAAGAAACCGATGACGAGCACGGCCAGTGCGGAGGTGAGGTAGCGGTTCTCCCGCTCGAATCCGAGCGTGGCTCCGATTTCGCTAATGTTGTAGCGAAGCAGCCGGGTCGCCGAATCGAGAGTAGTTAGCGCAAACGATACCACGACCACGGCGATGAAAGCCGTTGCCAAAGCGTGCGGCACGCCCAGCGCGCTGACGAAGCGCGCCGTCCCCTCGATGAACACGCTGATTTTCCCGCCCAGCGTGTTGGCAGCTCCCCAGCTCGCGTAGTGCGTGTTCCAATCCGCCGCAGTGCGGAAGCCGGCCGTACAGGCCAGCACTGCCATCAGTCCGAGCAGCGACTCCCCGATCATGCCCCCGTAACCGATCATGCGGGCGTCGTCTTCCCGGTCGATTTGCTTGGCGGTGGTGCCCGAAGAAACCAGCCCGTGGAACCCCGATACCGCCCCGCAGGCGATAACGACGAATACGAACGGAAACAGTGGCGGAGCTCCCGGTGGCGCCAGGACCACCGCCGGCGAGACGAAATCGGGACGCAACACCGCGAAGCCGCCGTACATTGCGATCATGCCAAGGTATAAGAGCAGGGAGTTGATAAAGTCGCGCGGCTGCAGCAGCACCCACACGGGCAACACGGAAGCCAGGAAACTATAGGCAAGAAGCACGACGCCCCATCCGTCCCGGCTGCCCCAGGCCGGCGACAACCGATCCGTCAGCGCCGAGGCTGCGACCGCCAGGAGCGTGAGAACGAAACCCACCAGCGCCGCTCGAGAGGCGCTGGCTCCGCCGCGATACACTGCCGTTCCTACTCCTACGGCGATTGCCATCAGGGCAAACGACGGAAAGATCGCCTGCGGGTAATACTGCGGCGTGAATAGGGTGGCGATCACCGAAACGAACACGCCCATCGCCAAGGCGATCCCGAAGAAAATGATTAGGTGAAACAGAGTCTTCGCTCGTTGCCCGACAATTCCTTCGGTAATCGCACCGACCGACAGCCCGCGAGCCCGCATCGACATGACCAGCGCTGCGAAGTCGTGAACGCAGCCGACCAGCAAAGCACCGAGCACCACCCACAGCATCCCGGGCAGCCACCCCCAGATCACCGCAATGGCGGGACCGAGCATCGGCGACAACCCGGTGATCGACGCGTAGTGATGGCCGAACAACACGTAAGGGTTGGTCGGGAGGTAGTCGACGTCGTCGCGCATGGTGTGCGCCGGGGTGGCTGCCTCGCGAGAGAGCGAGAAGACGCGGCGCGAGAGGTATCCCGCGTAGTAGCGATAGCCCAGCCAGTAAAGAACGAAGCAACAAATCGTCGCCGTGAGCGCCATCGTAGGTTCTTCGCCTCTTCAGCCCTGGTTTGGCCGGGAGCGCTTGCGCCTGCGGCCGCGCTTCCTGCCGGCGCGCGCGCCTCTCGCACGCTCGCCTCCATCTCCATCGGAAACCCCCGCGCCACCCGCGTCCCCCGCCGCAGCCACTTGCGCCCGGGCTACGACTTCTTCCCCCGTTCTTTCTGCCCGCTTCGGCCGCCGCCGCCTCGGATGCCGCGGGCCTTCTCGCTCCGGGGCCGGCCGCATCTGAGCCTGGCCCTCCGCGATCAGATCGTCGTCCGGGATCTCGGCGGGGATCTTGTACCCGATGAACGACTCGATCGCATCGAGCGAGTACACGTACCGCTCGCATGCAAGCGAGATCGCTTTTCCCGAGGCGCCGGCCCGCGCCGTGCGGCCGATCCGGTGCACGTAATCCTCGGGGTCTTGAGGGAGGTCGTAGTTGAACACGTGACTGACGGCCTCGATGTGGAGGCCGCGGGAAGCAACGTCGGTAGCTACGAGGATATCCTTCCTGCCTTCCTTAAAGTCGCGCAAGAGCTTGAGCCGCTTGCGCTGATCAATGTCCCCCGCCAGCGCGCCAGTCCGATATCCGCGCTCACTCAAAACCCGTGCCAGATGGCTCGCGCCGCTACGCGTGTTGACGAACACGAGCGCGCGCTGTGGCTTCTCCCGGGCCAGCAGGGCGAGCAGCACGGGCAGCTTCTCGTCGAGGCCAACGTGGTAGACGACTTGAGAAATATTGTCCGCAGTGATTTGGCGCTCGGAAACGGCGATGCGCTCGGCCTGGTTCATGTGCTCGTAAGCCAGCTCGAGTACCCGATGCGAGAGCGTGGCCGAGTACAGGAAGGACTGCCGTTTCGAGGGCGGCGGAAGGCGGCGCGCCATAAACCGAATGTCGTCGATGAAGCCCATGTCGAACATTCGGTCCGCCTCATCGATCACCAGTATCTCCGTGTGGTCGAGACGGTAGGCCTTCTGGCGGTAGTAATCGATCAGCCGGCCCGGCGTGCCGATCAGAATGTCCACGCCGCGCTTGAGAGCCTCGTGCTGTTTCTTGTAGTCGACGCCGCCGTATACGGCCAGCATCTTGAAGCCGCAGTGCCGCCCGAGGAGTTCCGCTTCTTCCCGGATCTGGACCACCAGCTCCCGAGTGGGAGCAACAATGAGTGCGCGCGGGCAATCACGTCCGGCGCCGCGGGGCCGCCGCCGGCGAAGCAATCTCGTGAAGGTCGCAATCAGGTACGCCGCCGTTTTGCCGGTTCCCGTTTGCGCCTGTCCGGCGACGTCCTTGCCCTCGAGGGCAAGCGGAAGCGTAGCAGCCTGGATCGGCGTACAGTAGACGAAGCCGGCGTCCGCTATTCCTTTGCGGACCGCCTCGGGCAAATCCAGGCTGTCAAACCTAAGCCGTTCGGTCTCGCCCGCCATCCACTCATCCCCCAGGAGCTTTCAGGCCGGCACGGCGCGACGGATCCCGGGTCGCTTCAAGCAGCGTAGCGAAGTCCTCCGGGCCCACGAATCCGACCGTCCGGCGCCACTCCTTCCCGTCGGCACCAAAGAAGATCGTGGTCGGGGCACCGAGGACATCGAACGACTTCAATATCGCGTTCACACGAGGGCTGCTTCGCGTCATGTCCACCGAAAAGAAGGCTATTCCGCGGCCTGCTTCAACGACGGCCGGATCTTTGAAAGTGCGCTCTTCCATTTCTTTGCACGGCAGGCACCAGTCGGCGCGGAACTCGATCACGAAGGGCTGGTGGCGCTGCCGGGCAGCGTCGTACGCCTGGACCGTGAACGGCACGAACACGAGTCCATCACCGCCCCCGCTCGGTAGAGGGCGATAGACCACGGCCAGTGCGGCCAGTGCCGCGACGCCCGCACCGCGCCGCAGCCGCAGGAACCACCGCACCTCGCGGCCGGCCGGATCAAGGAAAGCAAGATACACCGCTGCCAGGCTCAAGTAGGCCGGCATCAGCCACTTCGCCAGAGGACCGGGTAGCACCGGGCGGATGAAGTAAACGGCCATCGCAAGCAGCACACACCCGAACAGGTGCTCCGTCCACTGCAGCCACGCCCCTGAGCGGGGCAACGCCGAGATCGACCCGGCCGCCATGGCCAACGCCAAGTACGGGATGCCAAGACCAAGAGCCAGCAAGAAGAACAAGCCGAAGCCCAGTAGCACGTCCCCCCGGGTTCCGACGAACACGAGCAGCCCGACCACCACCGGCCCAACGCACGGCGCCGCGACCAGCCCCATCGTCATCCCCATGAGCATGGCACCCAGCGCCCCGCCGGCCGCTCCTGCCAGGCGGGAATCAAGCCCCCCGGGCACCTGGATTTGGTAGAGACCGAACGACGAGAGCGCCAGCGCCACCATCACAGCAGCGAGCAACACGAGGACAGCGGGATGGGTGAGAGCCTGCCCGAACAACCCTCCCGACAGGGCGGCAAATGCACCGAGCGCAGAAAACGTCAGTGCGATTCCGAACGTGTAACAAACCGCCAGCCATAGCATCCGCCCCCGTCGCTTTCCGGCTTGGCGGCCGAAGTAGGCGACCGTAACGGAGACTAGCGGATACACGCAAGGGGTCAGGTTCAAGGCTAGGCCGAGCAGCAACATGCCGGGGACGACCACCCACAGCCCTCCCGCCACAAGTCTGGCGATGGACTCGGCGGCCTGCTCGTTGAAGCCGGCACGAGCGACGCTGTCGCGGTCGAGAGCCGACAGCTCAAGTCCGATGGGAAGGCGTACGGAGGTAGGGCGCAGGCACAGCGTGTCGTTGCAAGCTTGGTAGTGCACGATCGCCACGGGCGGGCGTGCTACGGCGGGAACGCGCTCGTAGTGTAGTCGGGCGGTGATTCGCACCCGGCCCTCGTACAGGCGCAAACTCCGGCTACCCCCAAGCTTGAGTTTGCGCACTACCGGTTCGGGATAGTCCACGCCGACGACCGAAAGCCCGTCGGAGAGTTCAAACTCGACGGTGGTCGGAATGAGAAAATCGAGGCCCGGCTCGTTGCTGTTGATATGCCAGCCCTTTGCGACGTCGAGCTCGATCGTCACCACCGCCGACTCGCCCACGTGGATCACGCTCGGGGAAGCGCTCGCCGAAGCCTTCACGGGCCCGTCGGCCAGCGCAGATCCAGAGGCGAGGCACAGCGCGGCGGCTGCAATCGCTGGTCCCGCGATCCGCAGCCACCGGCCCAACGACGGGTTGGAGCGGGAAAGATGCACCTAGCCCAAGCTATCGTAGCGGCATCGGATTTGCGAGTGCCGGGGCTTGCGGTTAAAGGCTTTTCCAGAGGCCTTTGCCAGTGTGCGTGTCTGTTCGCTCGCGCGCTGCTGTTGGGGCAGCGCTCGTATTGTGCCTAGCGGTGGCGCCGCGCGTGGCGAATGCAGGGCCGGTACTCCTCGTGGGGTTCGCGGAAAAGAACGGCACGCAACTGTGGCTGCCGGGCATCGGCTGGCGCTTTCCGGTCGCGCTCGGCGAGCGCGCCGAGCGCGTCGGCCAGAGCTGGCGCCTGTCCCCGCGCCTTCTAATCGAGCCAAGCGTGGCCGCAATTGCCGGAGATGCCAGCTCGATCGAGGCTCAACTCGTTCCGATGCTCGAGCTCCGGCCTCGAAACGAGCGATCCTGGCAACCATACGGGGCACTAGGCGTGGGACTGGCCTACACGGCCGTCCACGGGCTGCGCCTCGGCTCGGAATTGCTGTTCAGCGATCAGGTCGAGGCCGGGATCGTCACCTCCACCTCCAGCGGCCACCGGCTGAGCCTAGCCTACCGCTTCCGCCACCTGTCGCACGCGGGCCTTTGGGCCAGAACGAACTCCGGGCTGAACGCCCACTTCCTCGTGCTGTCGCTCGAGTGAGCGTTCTCGCTGGACGCTACAGCGGCACGACTTCCACGACTTCGAGTCCGTAGCCCGAAAGATTCGAGAGCCGCGGCGGCGAGTTAGTCAGCAATCGGATCTTGCGCACGCCGAGATCGCGCAGGATCTGCGCTCCAATTCCGTAGTCTTTGAAGCGGGCAAGACGTGCCGCTGGATTCGTGCTCGGCGGCGCCTGCTCGTCCGCCAGCATCTCGGCCCCCCGCCCGGGACGCCGGACGTAGAGAACCACCCCACAGCCTTCGGCCGCGATTCGTTCCATGGCCGCGTGCAGTAACCGACCCGTGTTGCGCCGGCTGTACCCAAAGACGTCGCCAGGAACGTATTCGGCGTGCGCGCGCACGAGCACCGGCCGGTTCGGGTCAATCCTGCCGCGCACCAAGGCCACGTGCTCACCGTCGTCGACCGACGAAGTATACACGTGGGCGGTAAACTCGGCCCCATAGCGGCTAGGCAGCCGCGCGCTCGCCACTCGGCGGACCAGCGACTCGTGCTCGAGGCGGTAGTGAATGATGTCGGCGACCGTTCCCAGCTTGATCCCGTGCCGCTGGCCGAAGCGCACGAGATCCGGCAACCGGGCCATCGTGCCGTCGTCATTGAGGATCTCGCAAATCACGGCGGCGGGCTCGAGACCGGCAAGTCGGCACAAATCGACGGCCCCTTCGGTCTGGCCCGTTCGCACCAGCACACCTCCAGGCCGCGCGCGCAACGGAAAGACGTGCCCGGGAGAGACAAAATCGGAAGCTACCGCGTCCGGCTTTACGGCCGTTCGAATCGTCAAAGCCCGATCGGCGGCGGTCACTCCTCCGGAGCGACACGCGCGGGCGTCGATCGACACCGTGAACGCCGTGCCGAAGGGGGCCGTGTTCTCGGCCACCATCATCCCGATCCCCAGCCGGCGCATGCGCTCTTCCGTAAGCGGCATGCAGATCAGGCCCCTGCCGTGGGTCAGCATGAAATTGATGTGCTCGGCAGTGACCTTCTCGGCCGCGACGACGAGGTCGCCTTCGTTCTCGCGGTCCTCGTCGTCCATCAGGACAATCATCCGCCCCGCCGCCAGCTCGGCAGCAAGCTCCTCGACCGGGGCGATCGTCCCGCCGGCACTGTCCCGGCGCTCTGGGGCGTCAGCCAGCACGCAAGGATCATAACCTCGGCAGGCGGCCGAGCAAAAGGCGCCAGCGCCCTACTCGACGGTCACACTCTTGGCCAGATTACGCGGCTGGTCCACGTCCGTGCCGCGTTCGACGGCCACGTAATATGCAAACAGTTGCAGCGGGATCGAGAGCACCAGAGGCGTGAGGACCGGATTGGTGGCCGGAACCGGTAGAATCGTCTCGGCGATCCGCTCCAGTTCGGCGTCCGGCGCGTCGCAGACCGCGATGACCCGGCCGCCGCGCGATTCCACTTCTTTCAAGTTGCTCAGAGTCTTCCCGTATACCTTGTCGCGCGGTAGCAGGACGACTACCGGCATGTTCTCGTCGATCAGCGCGATCGGCCCGTGCTTCATTTCGCCGGCCGGGTATCCTTCGGCGTGGATGTACGAGATCTCCTTCAGCTTCAGTGCACCCTCGAGCGCGATCGGATAGTTGATTCCCCGGCCCAAGTAGAGCATGTCGCTCGCGTTTGCGTAACGGCGGGCCGCTCTGGCAATCAGCCGTTCTTCCCTGAGCACGTACTCGACCAGCGATGGCAGCGACACCAGGTCGCGAACGAGCGCAGCGCGCTCGCCGGCGTCGCGATAGCCGCGAAGCGCGCCGAGATAGGCGCCGAGAAGGTACAGCGCCGTCAATTGCGTCGTGAACGCCTTGGTGCTCGCCACGCTGATCTCAGGGCCAGCATGCGTGTAGATCGTGGCATCCGCCCTGCGAGCGATGGACGAGTCCACGACGTTGCAGATGGCCACGACCGGGGCTCCCCGCTCGACCGCCGGGCCGATTGCCGCCAGGGTATCGGCTGTCTCACCCGACTGCGAAATGACGAGCAAGAGTGTCCGCTCGTCGATCAGCGGGTCGCGATACCGAAACTCGCTCCCGTAGTCCACTTCGGTCGGTAGCCCGGCGAAGCGCTCGAGAATGAACTTTCCGACCAGGCAGGCGTGCCAAGCCGTACCGCAGGCAACCGCGACGATACGCGTGACGGGGGCAAGGCGGTCGCGAAGCACATCGAGTTCCGGCAGGTAGACTTGCCCCGAGTCCGGGCCGATCCGCCCGCGCATCGTATCGATGATTGCTTGCGGCTGTTCGTGGATCTCCTTGAGCAAAAAATGCTTGTAGCCGCCTTTCTGAGCGGTGACGGGATCCCACGCCACATGCCGCGGCGCGCGCTCGACGGGCGACCCGTCGAACCGGTAGATCTGGTAGCCGCCCGCCTCCACTTGGGCGAGCTCGCCGTCTTCGAGAAACACGACATCTCGCGTGTGTTCGAGCAGCGCGGGAATATCCGAGGCAACAAAGTGCTCGCCTTCGCCGATACCGAGCACCACCGGGGTCGCGTTCTTGGCCGCCACCAGCCGCCCCGGCTCCCGACTCGACATGACCACGATCGCGAACGAACCCTCGAGGCGTTGGATCGCTGCCCGCGTAGCTTCGAGCAACGTGAGGCCCTTCGAGAGTTCCTGATCGATCAAGTGCGAAATGACCTCCGTGTCGGTTTCTGAGCGGATCTGGCGGCCCGCTTGGATGAGCTCCTCGCGCAAGCGCACGTAGTTTTCGATGATGCCGTTGTGAATCACGACCACGTCGCCGGACTGGTGCGGGTGGGCGTTTTGCTCAGAAGGACGGCCGTGCGTCGCCCACCGCGTGTGGCCGATTCCTACGGTTCCTGCGAGCGGCTCGCGTGCAAGAAGCTCCTCGAGGCGGTCGAGCTTTCCGACCGTCCGCCGCACCTCGATTCGGCCGTCGACCAGCGTGGCCAAGCCAGCCGAGTCGTACCCTCGGTACTCCAGCTTGCGCAGTCCGCTGAGAAGAATCCGGTCGGCACGCCTAGTGCCGACGTATCCGACGATTCCACACACCGCTCAACCTTTGTCGCGATGGCGAGCTCGAAACGCGGCCACCCAACCTGGCCGGACCCGCTGCGGTTTCTCATTGAAGACGAGGGCTCCCGGCTCGACGTCGCGCAGCACGGTCGATCCCGCTGCGACATAGCAGTCGGCCCCGAGGCGCACCGGGGCTACCAGTTGGGTGTCGCTGCCGATCTGAACCCGGTCGCCTATGTACGTCGGATGCTTCTCGAAGCCGTCGTAGTTGCAGGTAATCGTTCCGGCGCCGATATTGACGTCCCGGCCGACCGTTGCATCGCCAATGTAGGCAAGGTGGTTGGCCTTGGATCCAGCGCCAATCTTCGACTTTTTCACTTCGACGAAGTTCCCGATCCGGACGCCCGCGCCCAGCTCGGCCCCGGGTCGCAGGTGAGCGTACGGGCCCACTACAGCGTCGCGGCTGATGCGCGCCCCGTTGGCCACGACACCCCAGCGCAGACGTACCCGGTCTCCCACCTTGGTATCGGTGAGGTGGCAACTGCCGTCGATCCGGCACTCTTTTCCGATGATCGTGGCACCTTCGATCCGGACGTTCGGCCCGACGACCGTATCGCGACCGATTCGCGCATCCGCCGACAAGTAAGCCGTGGCTGGATCGAGGAACGTTACTCCGCGATCCATCCAGGCGAGGATCAAGCGTTCTTGCGCAACGGCCTCGACGCGCGCCAGCTCTGCACGCGAGTTGACCCCCCAGCCCTCCGCCTCGTCCTCAAGCCGAACCAGGCCCGCGCGCCCGCGCGCGGCCGCCGCTTCGACCACGTCGGTCAGATAATATTCGCCCTGGGCGTTATTGCGCCCGAGGCGCGACAAGGCTGTCCTAAGGAACTCTGCGTCGAAACAGTACGTGCCAGTGTTCACTTCGTCGATCGCCCGCTCCTCGGGCCCCGCGTCCGACTCTTCGACGATCCGGAGCCTGCCGCCTTCGTCTTGGATTACCCGGCCGTACCCGCTGGGATCGTCCGCCACCATGGTCAGCACGGTGGCCAAGGCTTGGCGGCGCCGGTGCGCCGCGATCAAGCGCCGGCAGCTGGCTGGCGTCAGAAGCGGAACGTCGCCGCAGGCGACGAGCACGTCGCCACGAAACCTCCCAAGCGGCCGAATGCCGGCGCGCACTGCGTCGCCTGTGCCGAGTTGGCGCTCCTGCAGCACGCACTGAGCGCGCGTTCCAACCACTTCTCTCACCGCTTGTGCGCGGTGCCCGATTACGACGATCGTACGCTGGGGCCGCAGTCGGGCTACGGTTTCCAGGACGAGTTCGATCATCGGCTTGCCGGCCACAGGGTGGAGTACCTTCGGCACCGCCGACTTCATTCGTTTTCCTTCCCCGGCTGCCAGCACCACCGCGGCCAGCGGCCGTGCCGTAGTCCTAATCCGGTTTCCCTTCATGACCATTGCCCGATCTGTCCTGCCCTACCGATCCGCGCGAGCGCAGCGCCTCGGCAAACGGGTCACGCGGCGGCGTCCATTTTACCAAGCCGCCGCTGTCTTGGGCGATGACGAAGCTGCCGCCCGGCACCCTGGTGATGCCCTCCTGCATGAATCCGGGAATCCGAACCGAGCCCAACTTGGTCCCCGACCGGGACACCACCAGCGCCGAGTGCCACAGGGCCGAGGGGACAAGGAAAACCCCAGTCGGTGGATCCCAGGTGACCCCCGACAGGGGGGCCGGGCCGAGGGGCCATGCCCCCGTGATCTCGGCCGCCGCGATGGGGTCCTGGCTCGAGCGCAGGGGAACACGCAGTTCTACCAAAACCGGAGGATCGTACTGGTTGACGGCATAGAACCGGCCTCCCTCCGGGTCGCTTTTCGAGGGCACGAAGGTCAATCCTTCAATCCCGTCGCCCCCGCGGCGCAAGAAGTTCGGGTCCCCGCCGAACGAGCGGTCGATCAAGAAGCGCCGCCGCGGCTTGAGGGTGTCGGGATCGAGCTCGAACAGGATCTCGTGACCCTCGCGCACCACGTAGACAAGCCCAGAAGCGGGGTCACAGGTCACTCCTTCGAGATCGCCCCCTAACACTCGCGTCGCAATCAGCTTTCCATCGAGCCCGACTTCGGCCACGTCGCCTTCGTCGCCCACCACGAAAAGCGTGCGGCGTCCCGGGTGATAGACGACCCCCGAAGGCTCGCGGATCCGATCGAGCGGCCATGCGACAGTCGGGCCGAGCGGTTCCCCGACCGGATGGGCACGGGGCCTCTCACTCCATACGCGGGGGGCGGCGACGAGGGCCGCCGCTGCGGCAGCAAGCAAAAGCGGCAGGCGAAGCGCGCGCAAGATCGATCCGTCTCCTCGCGTTCGAGCCTATCCGCGAACCGAGCCGATTGCCACGCCCCGCCGAGCTTGCCCCGCGGGAAACCGAAAAGGACAATGACACACGTGGGCGCCACGGCCTGGGGGCCAACAGCAACGGTTACACTGGCTGTGCTGCTTGCCACCACGGTTGGTGGGGCGAGTGCCTGCTCATCGCGGCGGCCGGTGCCAAAGCCACCGGACCGGGCGGTGGACGAGCGGGCTGCAGTCCCGCCTGGCTTGTTCGTGCTGGTTTCGAAGTCGAAGCGAACGCTCACCGTCTACCGGGACGGGGAGGCGGTAGCACGCTTTCGGATTGTTTTGGGAGCCCGACCGGTCGGCCCCAAGCGCTTCGAGGGCGACATGCGAACGCCCGAAGGGCTGTACCACGTCGTCGAGATTCGCCGCCACCCACGGTGGCGCTACTTCATCGCGCTGGATTACCCCAACCACGCCGACCGCCAGGCGTACAAGGAAGCGGTAGCAGCCGGCCTGGTCCCGAAAATCAACCGGCGGCCCTTGGGAATCGGGGGCGCCATAGGAATCCACGGTAGCGACCACCCGCGCGAGCAGGCAGCCGGGATCGACTGGACCAAAGGGTGCATCGCCCTGGACAACGAGGACGTAGCTCGCCTGGCCGCCCTCCTCAAGCCGGGGACGCCGGTTCGCATCGAACCCTAAGAAGCGTGGCCCTCAGGGACGGTGCGCGATCAATGCCCGCAGCAATAGAGGCGCTGCGGCTTCTGCCTCCGTAAAGAAGACACCGAAGTCCGCGTCCGGATCTCCAAGCGCCCATCCTTCATCGCCGAGAAAATCGCTCAGCGCGAGCACTTGTTTCCCTTCCGCTTCGGGCCACTCGAGGAACATGACCGCGTCGTCCGCGCACCCGACAACGAGGTAGTTGGCTTGCTCGAGCATGTCGAGGCGTGCTTCGACGTCGGGGCACTCGGGCAGCGAGGTGTCAAGGCCCGCCTCAGCCATGAGTCCCAGCTCGGCGGGGCTTGGGACTCCGGCGCCGTCTCCGAACCCGGCACACTCTACTTTCAAACGCTCGCTCCACCCGTGGCGGGCAATACAGTCGGCGACGAGCAGCCCCATGGCTAGCGTGCGCCCGGGGCTTTGGGTACCGATCACGGCAACCGAACGTGCTCCACCTGTCATCCCCACTTCCTCCAGCTACCCTTGGGTCTCTTCTACCGCCGGCCGGCCTGCTGCGCAATGCGCCTGTGCGGCCGTGTCTTGCCGCCGTGGAATTAAAAGCGTACAGATTTGAGGTGATGGCCGGCCAGCTTTACGCGCGCCGTTCACGCCCGCCATTTGGCGAAACCGATGTCCAGTCCATATTGACGTTGTCTCTGCCCACACCGCTAGGCCGGATGTATGCGGCCGCGTCCCCGCGCGGGCTCGTGCGGCTCGAGCTTCCCGGCCCCCAAGCCGAAGCGCGAATGGCCGTGTGGCTGGCGCTGCACTTCCCTCGCGCGGCCCGCCGCAGCGGCGTCAGCCCTATCCTGCGCAAGGCTGCCACTGAGCTTGAAGCCTACTTCACTGGCGGCTTGACTTCTTTCTCCGTTCCTCTGGACCTGCGCGGCACCCCGTTCCAACTCGCGGTGTGGAAGGCAGTACAGGCCATTCCGTACAACGAAACGCGGACCTATGGGGAAATCGCTCGAGCCGTGGGCCGTCCAAAAGCCGTGCGGGCGGTCGGCGCTGCTCAGGCGGCCAACCCGCTGCCGATCTTGATTCCGTGCCATCGGGTCATTGGCGCCGACGGAACGCTCACCGGTTACGGGGGAGGCCTCGAAATCAAACGCTGGTTGCTGGAACACGAAGCGGAAATCGGGCGCCTACTCGATCCGCTGGGACCAGGAACAGCCCACTAGCCCACCACCCAGCGCGAAGTTCATGCCTCGGAGTCGTTCGAACGTAGCTTGTCGCAGGCGCGGTGAAACCACCGCAGGGTAACTTCCTCGTCCTCGCACATGGCCTCGAGCAAGGCGCGCGTGAGGCGGTCGGAGCAACCGGCGATCTTCTCCCGCAAAGGCGCCAGCGCTGCGTCGACGTCGCGGAACTGAGCAACCACGGCGCCGAGCCGTTCCTCGTCGGTGGCGCCTGGATCCACCAGCGCGGCATTGAAACTAGCCATCCAGTCGGGGATCGTCGCCGACGGTTCGCCGCCGAGTTCGGCAATCCGTTGCGCCAGCAACTCCGCATGAGCCGCTTCGCGAGCCGCCGCCGCTCGCAGGCCCCCTGCCAGCGCCGCGTCGGCGGTTAGCTCGGCCCAGCGGCGAAGCGTTTCGGCGCCCGAGGCTTCGGCCGCCCGGTAGCGATCGAGAAGATCGATCCAGACGCGCCGATCATCCGAACCCGGCTCCTCGTCGAGGTCAACACCGAGGTCTCTCATGCGCTCGAGCAAGCGTTGCTCGTCGATGGCTCCCTCGCGGTACCGGGCCAGTAGCTCCAGCAGCTCGTCCCGCCTTGCCGGCATAGAAATCAATTCTACACCGGCCAAGGCGGGTGCCGAGTGGCAAAAACTTCAGCAACTCTCGAAAACGGCTGCCATTCCCTGACCGCCGCCGATGCACATGGTCACGAGGCCATAGCGCTTGCCGCGGCGCTTGAGCTCTCGGAGGATGTGGCCCACCATCCGTGAACCGGTCATTCCGTACGGGTGGCCGATCGCGATCGAGCCCCCGTTTGGATTGAGCTGCTCGTCGGAAATCCCCAACTCCCGCTGGCAATAAAGAAGTTGGGACGCGAAAGCCTCGTTGAGCTCCACGATGTCGATGTCCTCGATCGTCAATCCCAAGCGCTTGAGAATCTTGGGTACGGCGAACACCGGCCCGATCCCCATCTCCTCGGGCCGGCACCCGGCCACAGCGAATCCCCGGAAAATCCCCATCGGCTCAATTCCGAGCTGTGCGGCACGCTCGCTCGACATGAGCACCGTGGCCGACGCCCCGTCGGCCAACTGCGAGGCATTCCCGGCCGTCACCGTACCGTTCTCTCGAAACACGGGAGGTAGGGCGGCCAGTCCTTCGAGTGTGGTCTGAGGCCGATTGCATTCATCTCGGTCTACCACTTTCTCTTCGATGACGAGCTGTCCGTCATCCCCTTTGCGGCTCCACTTCACCTTGATCGGTACGATCTCGTCGTCAAGCAGCCCAGCCGCCTGGGCTGCCGCGTAGCGCTGCTGGCTCTGCAATGCGTAGCGATCTTGGTCTTCACGGGAGATGTGGTAGCGCTCGGCGACGATTTCTGCCGTCTCGCCCATCCCCATGTAAATGCCAGGCCACTGTTTCTGAACGCGCTCGTTGATGAGCCCGTTGTTGTTCATCTGGCCTTGGCCCATCGTGATGCTCTCAGTCCCACCGCCGATCGCTACCTCGGCGCCCTCGAGCAGGATCTGATGGGCGGCCATCGCGATCGCCTGCAAGCCCGACGAGCAGAAACGGTTCACGGTCGTGGCCGCAACGGTTTCCGGAAAGCCGGCGCCCATTGCCGCGACCCGAGCAACGTTCATCCCCTGCGGCCCCTCGGGAAATCCGCACCCGATGATCACGTCCTCGACCTCGGCTCGATCGACTGCAGGAATGCGCTTCATCGCCGCGTCGAGGACGTGGCTGCAAAGATCGTCGGGACGGGTCATGTTGAACGATCCCCGGTAAGACTTGGCCAAGCCGGTGCGAACGCTCGAGACTACTACAGCTTCTCTCATGTGTTCGGACTCCTGATACGTTTTCTTTGTTGCGCGGAGCGCCGCTCGCGGCGGCCTCGGGCCGGGCAACCCTATGCCATTCGAGCGCCGCGTCCAACCCGGCAAGCCATTCCTGGTCCCGCGCTCGATTACCGTCCGATTCGCCGATATAAGAAGCCCGTGCCCGAGCTTCCCCCGATTATCGGCCGTTACGACAGAACCCGAGTCGTGATTCTCGTCACCGGACGTACGGCGGTGGCGCGCGTGGGGGGTGTTCCGGCCGTCGTGCGCCACGTAGCCGCCGCACGCCGGCTCGGTCTTGAACCGATCGTCTTGTTTCCGCCGCGCATGCGCGCGCTCGGGGCGGAGATCGCGGGGGAAGTCGGAGAAGACGTTCCGTGCATTCCGGCCTCCGAGTACACTGCGGAAGACGAGCGCGGCAGCGATCTCGAACTCGTCATTGCGGGCGACTGGTACATCGCCCCCGGTGCGATCGTCGGCTTCAACGAACGAACCCATGGGCCCGCCGTGGCCCGTTTCGAAGACCGCGGCCGCGTGGTGGCGCCGATCGCCCGCATCGAGCGTGGAGCACTCCAGCGGCTGATTCCCAAGCTCGGGTCCTCCCCGGCCGCCGAACTGATCCACGCGGCTGCCGATCCCCAGGCTCAGGTGTTCCCGCTCGCTGTCGCCGAGCGGCACCGTCTCAGCGACAACGTCGCCGTGGCCCGCTGCGAGCAGAAACTGTTCGCGTCGTCGGACGATCTCGCCGATCCCTGGCACTACCGGCTCCTTCAGCGCTGGGTGGCAGTGCCGCTTACGCGCTTTCTCGCCCGCACCGTCGCAACGCCCGCGCAGGTGGCGGCGCTCAAGATCGCAACCGGACTAGTTGCGGCTTGGGTGATTTCCCGAGCGAGCTACGGCGCCGCGGTCGCAGGCGCCTTGCTGTTTTTCGCCTCGCGGATCCTCGACATGCTTGCCGGTGACCTGGCGCGATCTTCTCTGCGCGAGGGAGCCCGCGGCGAGCGCTTCGACGTTACGGGAGAGATCGCCGTCCAGATCGCCATGGTGTGGGGGATCGCCCAACACGTGGGAGGCCGGCCGGCGGCCATCGCGGCAGCCATCGCAACCGCCGGGATTCTGATCAGCGTGTGGGTTGCCTACCTGCGTGTCTTCCGCGAGCTATGGGCCGCCGAGGCCCGGGGAGAGCGACCGGCTGTCAATCCGAGCAACTTTGGAAACCGCTTCTGGAAGCGCAACGGGCCTACGTACGGCCTACTGCTCACTGCGCTGATCGATCAGCTCCGCGCGTTTCTTTGGGCCGTTGCTGTCGGCAGTCACCTGTTCTGGCTCCTGTGGCTCACCACCGAAGGCAAGGAGGAACGCCAGCAGTGAGTGGGGCGGAGCATGCTGTGTTAGCGCGCGGACTCGAGAGGCGTTTTGGCACGCTGAGGGTGCTGCGTGGGGTCGACCTCGAGATCGAACGGGGCCAAACCGTCGCCATCTTCGGGTCCAACGGGGCTGGCAAGACCACGTTCCTGCGCATCCTTGCCGGCCTGCTCAGCCCCGACCGCGGCGAGGTGCGGCTGTTTGGAACGCCTCTTCCCGGACCGGCCTCGTTGCGCCGCCGCATCGGCGTCGTCGCGCACGACAGCTACTTGTATGGGGATTTGACCGCTGCCGAGAACCTCAACTACTACGCCCGGCTCTACCGCGTCGAAAATGGGGGCCGCACGCTCGAGCTTCTTGACCGCGTGGCGCTTTCGGAAGCCGCGGATCGGCCGGTGCGAACCTTCTCGCGCGGGATGCTCCAGCGATTGGCCCTCGCTCGCGCCATGCTCCACCAACCGGAGCTCGTATTGTTCGACGAGCCGTTCAGCGGCCTCGATCCGTCGGGCGCCAAGTTGCTGGCGGACACCCTGGCCGACCTGCGCCAGCGCGGCTGCACGGTCATACTGACCACGCACGATTTCTCGCAAGGGCTCGGCTGCGCGGACCGCGCCGTGCTGCTGCACGGAGGCCGCGTGGCCTGGCAGTCGGAGTCCTGCGTGCCTCGTCCTTCGGAAATGGCTCGGATTTACGAGGCTGTCACAAGCGGCCGGCCCCCGGAGTCGAGCTGATGCTGGCCCTCATCTGGAAGGATATCTTGCTCGAAGCCAGGCGGCGGGAAACTCTGTCGTCCTTGTTCGTCCTAGGCGTCCTCATCCTGCTCGCCTTCAACTTCGCGATCGACGTCACCCCGGAGAACGTAGGCCGGGTAGGGCCGGGAATCCTTTGGGTGGCGATTCTGTTCTCGTCCATGCTCGGACTCGGGCGCACGTTTTTCATTGAAAAGGAGAACGGCTGCCTGGCCGGGCTGCTGCTGGCCCCGATCGACCGGAGCTCGATCTTCCTGGCGAAGTTCACGGTGAATCTCCTCTTCATGCTCGTATTCGAATCTCTGCTGCTGCCCATCTTTGCTTTGTTCTTTCACGTAGACCTCGGCCCGTTCCTGATCCCTCTGGCTGCGGTGGTGCTGGTCGGTACGATCGGACTCTCGGCCGCCGCTAGCCTTTTCGCGCTGGCCGCACTGGGCACCCGGGCACGCGAGTTGATGCTTCCGCTCCTTGTTTTGCCGCTGGAGATCCCGCTACTGATCGCGGCGGTCAAGGCGACCGCGGCCGTGATGGCCGGCCAGCCCTTGTCGAGCGCTTCGGGCTGGACGAACATGCTCATTGCGTTCGACGTCCTTTTCGTTACGGTCGGGTGGTTGGCCTTTGACTACGTCTCGGTAGACTGAGGCAAACGCGCAAACGGGAGAACCGGCATGATTGAGCGAGTCGAGCGACTCTGCATCCGCCTGTTGCCGTGGCCGACGGCGGTGGCCTTTTTGGTCAGTTTGTGGGCCGTGTTCGTGTGGGTTCCAACCGAACGGATGCAGGGACCTGTGCAGCGCATCTTTTACTATCACGTCCCTTCGGCCTGGGTGGGATTCCTGGGTATCTTCATCGCTTGCGGCGCTAGCATCGTGTACCTGTACAACCGGCGGACGGAGTGGGACCACGCGGCGCACGCCGGCGTGGAGGTCGGCGTGCTGTTCGCCACCATTGTGCTCATCACCGGGCCTTTCTGGGCCCGGCCGATTTGGGGCACGTGGTGGACGTGGGACTCCCGGCTGACCACAACGCTGATCCTGTGGCTCATCTTCGTAGCTTATTTGCTCATGCGGCAGTTCACGCACGGGAGTGAGACGGGTGCGCGCTTCGCCGCGGTGCTCGCCATCGTGGGCACGCTCGACATTCCCCTCATCATTCTCTCGACCCGCTTGTGGCGAACCATTCATCCCGCGGTCCTGAGAACGCGCGAAGGAGAGTCGGGCCTGACCGATCCAGCAATGATCACTACGCTGTTGATCTGCGTTGCGGCCTTCACGATGTTGTTCGGTTGGCTGTGGGCCTTGCGGCTCCGGACGCTGCGGGTCGCAGAGCGAATCGAGCTGCTCGAGGACGAGATCGAGCGAGGAGCTGATCGAACATGAAGCATCTTTTCTATCTTGGTGGTGCGTACGCGGCCGTATGGATCCTTTTGTTTTTCTACGCTTGGCGTCTTACGAGCCGCTCGAACGAATTGGTGCGCCGGCTCGAAGAACTCGAGCGCATGGCTGCCAGGCGCGGCGGCAACTGACTGCGCTGGGCGCCCGGCGCGCGCCGGCATCCGGAATCCAATCCGCATGAGTACCCGCGGCACACGCCCGCTTCCAATCGGCGTGCGCATCGCCCGCTTCTGGGTAACCGCTCGGATGGTTCTTTCCGTATACGCGGGTTACAAGGCGCTACAGATCTGGGGCGCACTGACCGGCCGGTCGCGCCGCCGTGGTTTTTACGACGCTCAACACCGGCGCAGCGCCTTGCGAATCCGCGCCACTGCAGTGCGCCTTGAAGGCCTTCTGATCAAAGCCTGCCAGTTCGCCGGTAGTCGCGCCGACATTCTACCGCCCGCATACGTGGAGATCCTTTCCGAGTTGCAAGACCGCGTTCCCCCGCGTCCCTTCGACCAGATCCGCCCGTGGATCGAATCCCAGCTCGGGCGCTCGGTCGAGGAGTGCTTCGCCTACGTTTGCCCGAAGCCCATTGCTTCGGCATCCCTCGCCCAAGTGCACCGCGGTCGCCTGCACGACGGCACCGAAGTGGCAATCAAAGTTCAGTACCCGAACATCGACCGAATCATCGCCACCGATCTCGCCAACTTCTCTTTCTTCATCAATCTGCTAGCCCGCATCGAGCGGCGCTTCGATCTTCGGATCCTTCTCGATGAAGTGCGGGCACTAATTCCGCTCGAGCTCGACTTCGTTAACGAGGCGAGAAACGCGCGGCGCTTTGCCGAGAACTTTCGCGACGATCCCTCCGTAATGTTTCCCACGCCCTTCGAGGAGCTCACCTGCCGCACGGTCCTCACCATGACCTACGTGGAGGCGATCAAGATCTCCGATGTCGCGGGACTCGAAAAAGCCGGCATCGACAAGCACGAGGTAGCCGATCTGCTGCTGCGGACCTACCTCAAGCAGATCCTCGAACACGGCTTTTTCCACGGCGATCCTCACCCCGGCAACTTGCTGGTCCGCCCCGGCCCCGTGCTTGTGATCGTCGATCTCGGCCTAGCCAAAGAATTCACGCCCGAGATGCGGCGCGGAGTGATCGAGCTCGCCGCCGCCGTGCTGGCCAGGGACCGGGATCGCATCGGCCGGGCGTTTCGGGCGCTCGGTTTCGAAACCAGAAGCGGTGCCGACGACACGTTCCATACCATCGCGGAGTTGCTCCTCGGACAGGCGTTCGAGGCCCGCCAGGCTTACGCAGACATGCGGATGATCGAGCGCATCGGGAGCGAGCTGTTCGAAGCACTGCGCGCCAATCCGCTGGTGCGCGCGCCGTCCGACCTTTTGCTCGTCCTGCGCGTTATGGGTCTTCTCAGCGGGATCGGCAAGTTGCTCGACTCGAAGGTAGACCCCACCGCGGCCGTACTCCCGTTCCTCCTGCCAGCCGCGGCACGCGCGAGCGGCTAGCGCGAGCGCCGCGGGTGAGCCGGCCGAGGCTCCTCGGCGCGACCACACGGTCGGGGCACCCCGGCCGCCGAGTCTTGCAGACAAGCCGTATTGCCGTTTTGAGGGTCAGCGGGTGTGTCCGACTCTCGCGCGAAGGACCGGTTCGAGCAAGCGCTCGACGTACTTGCCGAGGATGTCAGCCTCGATGTTCACCGTATCGCCCACCTTCTTGATCCCGAGCGTCGTGACGGCAGCCGTGTGCGGGATCACCGCAACATCGAAGCGGTCTTCTCGACAAGCGAAACAGGTCAGGCTGATTCCGTCCACCGCAACCGAACCCTTCTCGACCAAGAGCTTGGAAAGCTCTCGAGGCAACGAGAACGTATAGAGAGCCGACTCGCCTTCCTCGCGAATGGCGGCGATGCGCCCGATTCCGTCGACGTGCCCCGTCACGATGTGCCCGCCTAGGCGATCGCCCACCCGCAACGGGAGCTCGAGGTTCACCCGGTCGCCGGCACGGCGCTCGCCAAGCGTCGTGCGCCGCAGCGACTCCGCAGAGATTTCCACCTCGAAACGTCGTCCTTGCCGCCGCACGATCGTCATGCAGGCGCCGTCGATGGCGATGCTTGCACCTGGGCGCTCGGGGCCGAGGTCGAGCGAGGTCTCGACGGTCATGGCCGCTCCTTGGGCCAGTGGCTCCACGGCGACGACCGTACCCAAGTCCTCGATGATCCCCGTAAACACGCCGTGCTCAGTCGCCGCTGCCAAGGACGGCCCGCAACCACCTGCTCATCCAGGACTCTGACGACCGCTCCACGAGGGCTTGCAGTTCCCCGTTGTCCAGCCACACGCCGTGGCACGAGTCGCATACGTCCACGGTCACCCCTAGATGGTTGCGTCCAACCAGCTGCGAGCCGCAACGCGGGCAGTCTCCGAGCGGCCGCTCCAAAGCCTGTCGCTTGCGGCGCAGGGCCTCGATTTTCTCGCGATCGAGTTGAGCGAAATACCGGTCTTCCTCGCCTCGTTCCTTGTCCCTCAGCTTGTCGCCGAGGCGGTCTTTTTCTTCGCTCATGAGCGTCCGTCTCCCACGGTTCGGTCCGATGGCAGCCGAGCGGAGGAGCGACCCAGCCGCGCTCGCAGGCGGTCGAGCAGCCGCCTCACCCGGGTGCTTTCCGGCGCAATCACGCTAAGGCCGGCTAGGACAAAAATCCACCCCTGCAGCACAGGGATGAATCCACCAATCACCCCCAAGAGCAAGAGGAAGCCACCAACGGAAAGGCGAAGCGCGCGGATTGCTTGACGTTTCAACGGATGCCCGAGGCCAGTGCTAGCGAACCACCCAATTGCGGCCGCGGCGCGGTTTGGAGCCGCTTGAGCCGGCGGCCTATTGTGAATGGGCGCTCCGGTCCCGTCAATGGCGCTCGCGCCCTTGCCAGGCGCCAACCTGTGCTTACTTTTTGTGCAAACAAGCCGCCTGTCGCGGTTTTCCCGCCTGGAGACGAACGAACATGGACAAGCCTCTGACCGAAAAAGCGCGTGCAGCGATCAGCGAAGCTCAGGGCCAAGCTCTTGACCGCAATCACCTCACGCTCGAACCCGAGCACGTTCTTTTGGCCCTGCTAACGCAATCCGACGGCTTGGTTCCTACCATCATCCGGCGCCTCGGCCGCGAGCCGTCGGCTGTGCGAGCAAAGGTCGAGCAAGCGCTCGAGAAGCTGCCGGTCGGCGCCACTCCAGATCAGGAACTGCACGCTAGCACTCGTTTCGCTCGGATGATGCGCCAGGCCGCCAAGGCCATGGAACGGATGGGCGACAGTTACATCAGTGTCGAGCACCTCCTGCTCGCCCTGACCGAAGACCGCGGGGACGCAGGCAAGATCCTGGCCGAATTCGGGGTCGAGGCGAAACGGGTGGAACAGGTTTTGGCCGAGGTTCGCCAGGGCCAGCGTGTAACGAGCGAGAATCCCGAAGCGACCTACAACCCTCTCGAACAGTACGGCCGCGATCTCACGAAGGAAGCTGCCGAAGGTAAGCTCGACCCGGTCATCGGGCGTGATGAAGAAATTCGGCGCGCGATTGAGGTACTCTCGCGGCGAACCAAGAACAATCCAGTCCTCATCGGTGAGCCCGGCGTCGGGAAGACGGCGATCGTCGAAGGGCTCGCCCGCAGAATCGTCAGCGGTGATGTGCCCGAAGGGCTCAAGGGCCGGCGCATCGTCGCCCTCGATATGGGAGCGCTCGTGGCCGGTGCCAAGTTCCGGGGCGAGTTCGAAGAGCGACTGAAAGCAGTCCTCAAGGCAGTGCAGGAAGCGGAAGGAAACATCATCCTGTTCATCGACGAATTGCACACGGTGGTAGGAGCCGGAGCCGCCGAGGGCGCCATGGATGCGAGCAATCTGCTCAAGCCGATGCTCGCCCGCGGCGAACTGCACTGCATCGGCGCCACGACGATCGCCGAGTATCGCAAGCACATTGAAAAGGACGCGGCACTCGAGCGCCGCTTCCAGCCGATCCTCGTCGACCCTCCGAGCGTAGCCGACACGATCTCGATCCTACGCGGCCTCAAGGAGCGGTACGAGATCCACCACGGCGTCCGGATCAAAGACGCCGCCCTCGTCACCGCGGCGGTGCTTGCCGACCGCTACATTACCGATCGTTTCTTGCCCGACAAGGCGATTGACTTGATCGATGAGGCTGCAGCGCGCCTGCGCACCGAGATGGATTCGATGCCGGCCGAGCTCGACGAGATGAAACGGCGGATCATGCAGCTCGAGATCGAGCGCGAGGGACTCCGGCGCGAAACCGACGAAGTCTCGAAGCGCCGGCTGGCCGAACTCGAACGCGAGCTGAGCGATCTCAAGGCTCGCTTCGACGAGCAAATGGCCTTGTGGGAGGTTGAGCGAGCCGAGATCCAAAAGCTCCGGGAACTCAAGAGCGAGATCGACAACCTCCGGGTCGAGATCGAGCACGCAGAGCGAGAGGCGGATTACGCCCGCGCCGCCGAGCTCAAGTACGGCCGGCTCGTCGAACTCGAGAAACAAATCGCCGAGGCCGAGCGAAAGGCATCGAGCGGCCGCCATCGCCTCGTGCGTGAAGAAGTCTGTGAGGACGACGTGGCCGAAGTGGTCGCGCGCTGGACCGGCATTCCCGTTGCCCGCTTGATGGAGGGCGAAGCCGAACGCTTGGCGCGCCTCCCCGAACGCCTCCACGAGCGGGTGGTGGGCCAGGACGAAGCGGTACAGGCGGTGTCGGATGCGATCTTGCGATCCCGTTCGGGGCTCAGCGACCCGAACCGACCGGTCGGTTCCTTCCTCTTCCTCGGACCGACCGGAGTCGGCAAGACGGAGCTAGCCAAGGCGCTAGCGGAACAGTTGTTCGACAACGAGTCCGCTCTCATCCGCATCGACATGTCCGAGTACATGGAAAAGCACTCGGTCGCCCGGTTGATCGGCGCGCCACCGGGCTACGTCGGCTACGAGGAAGGCGGTCAACTTACCGAGGCGGTTCGCCGCAAGCCATACAGCGTCATTCTGCTCGATGAGATTGAAAAGGCCCACCACGACGTGTTCAACGTACTGCTCCAGGTCCTCGATGATGGCCGCTTGACGGATGGCCAAGGCCGAACGGTGGACTTCACGAACACGGTCATCCTGATGACCTCGAACATCGGAAGCGCGGAAATCCTTGCCTACCGCGACAGCAGCGACGAAGAAACCTACCGCGAAATGCGCGAAAGGGTCATGGAGCTCGTGCGCCGCGAGTTCCGGCCCGAGTTCCTCAATCGACTCGACGAGATCGTCGTGTTCCGCGGGTTGACGCGGGAGCAACTGCGCGAAATCGTCGACAAACAGGTGGCTCGCGTTGCGGCTCGGCTCGAGCGCAGGCAGATCACCCTGACCCTGACGGACGAGGCGCGCGACTACCTCGCCGAAGTCGGGTACGACCCGGTTTACGGCGCGAGGCCACTCAAGCGCGCTATCCAGCGCGAGCTCGAAACGGAGTTGGCGCGGCGAATCGTTACCGGAGAAATCGTCGACGGGTCCCACGTCACGGTCGGAGCGGGCGCGGGCGGTCTCGAGTTCGCCGTCGAACTACCCGCAGCGGCGTGAGGCTACCAGCCGCCCGAGCGCAACTGGGCCGCGACCGCCTAGCTGCGGAAGTGGTAGATCACCGAACCGACCGTGTAATAGAGCGGATAGAAAAGCGACAGATAGCCAAGGCCCGGTGAGGGCGCGGGTAATCGCGCGATCATCCATAGCGCCATGGCGGCCCACACCAGCCCGAGCGCGATCGTGGGACCGCGCATTACCTCCATTCGACTCGGATAGAGCCAGCGCATTGGAACGAACACGAAGATCAAGGCCGTCACTAGCACGGCGAGGTTGAACTCCGGCGGAGTCGCCAGGGTCACGAAATAGAACGCTAGAATGTTCCAATACGATGGGAAGCCGATGAAATAGTGCTCGATCAGTCCCTTGGCGTCGGTTCGGCAAAAGCCGTAGGCGCTCGCCACCAGGACGGCCCCGGCAGCCGGGCGGCCCCATTCGGGCAGGATTCCAGGTTGGACGAACAGGGCCGCGGGCACCACCACATACGTGAAGTAGTCAACGATGTTGTCTAGCAGCTCGCCGTCGATCCATGGCAGAACGTGCTTGACCCGAGCCGCCCGGGCCAGCGCGCCATCGCTCGCATCGATCGCGAGTGCGGCTGCAAGCATCACGAAGACGCGCCGGTAGTCCCCGGCAAACACCGCATTGAGGGCAATGAATCCACACACGGCGCCGAGCGCCGTGTACAGATGTACGAGCCAAGCCAAGACCACGCGCGCCGCCGGCATGGCCCTTGCCTATAACGCTATGCGTTGAACTCGGCAAGAACGATCTGTGCCACCCGGTCCGGCGCTTCCATCGGCACGTAGTGCGTAGTGCCCTCGACGGTTATCAACCTTGACTCCGGTATCGTGGCCAGCGCCCGCTCGGCCCGCTCCGGCGGGAACGACAGGCTGTGCTCGCCCCGCACGAGCAAAGTCGGCACTTGCACCTTGGAGAGTTCAGCGAACACGTCCATGGAAGCGGCGTTTTCGTAAACCTGCGCCTCAATCCGGCCGGGGCACCACAACTCGACCATACCGTCCGGGCGGTCGAACGTACCGTATTGCACATACACTCGCAGCGCTTCCTCGGTCCAGGTGTCGTAAGGAAAGCGATGGCGATAGGAGGCCAGCATTTCCTCGCGTGACTCCCAGACGAGTCGGCGCCCTCGCGTCCGGGCGGCCAGTGGATTCTCCGCCCGAAGGAATTCGGCGTCGGCGACCGGGTCGAACAGGATCGGGTCGATCAACACCAGCCGCCGAAACGCCCGGGGAAGCCGCGCCGCGGCACAGCCGATCGTCGTCGCCCCAGCCGAGTGTCCGACTCCAACCGCGTTTTCGATCCCCAAGCGGTCGAACAGGGCAACCGCGTCCTCGACGAACCGCTCCCAGTGGTAACCGCTGTCCGGCTTGGCGCTACGCCCGTGGCCGCGCTGATCGAAAGTAACGATCTCTCCATCGAACCCCGAGCCCCGCATGGCGTCGATGACGGGCTTCCAGATCGCGCCCATGAATCCTGTCGGATGAGCGAACACCACGCCTGGCGGCCGGCCGCCCCAATCGTCCACGTGGAGATACAGACCCCCGACGTCCACGCGCCGTCCTACCGGAAGAGTGGACTCCGGCCCGGCTTCTCCTTCGAGCAAAGGCTCGGCGGCTCCCCTTGTTTTCTTGCCTTTCATCCTTGCGTGTTTTCTTTCAGCTCATCACTTTCTAGGCAAGTCGGCCGCCGCCCGTGAAATCCACCGCCGCTCTCGATAGTCTCGGCATATGGACACTCCTGCTCCCATCGTCGCAGTCTACGGTAGCTCGGCGGCCGAGCCGGCCACCCCCGTCTACCGCTCGGCCCTGGTTCTCGGGCGGCTACTAGCCAAACGTGGCGCGGTGGTCGCCTGCGGCGGCTACGGCGGCGTGATGGAAGCCGTCAGCCGGGGGGCCCGCCAAGCCGGAGGGCGGGTGATCGGATACACCGTGGCTGCGTGGACGGAACGGAGACCCAACCAGTACCTGAGCGAAGAGCATCGGTGCGCGGATCTTTACGAACGGCTTCGCTGCTTGATCGACGGGTCGCGCGCCATGGTGGCGCTAGGAGGAGGAATCGGCACCCTGGTAGAAGTCCTGCTTGCCTGGAACTTGCTGTTCACCGGTATGCTGCCGCCGCGGCCGCTAATTGTGGTCGGGCGCGAGTGGGCGCGCACGCTCGCCGCCCTCTCGGACTTCCTCGAAGTCGGCCCGCACCACCTCCGGTATCTCTGTCAATGCGACCACGTGGAAGAAGCGGTCGAGCGGCTGCAGCGGGAAGGAGTCCTACCGTGACAAAGCTCGAGGAACTGTTCTCGCTAAAAGGAAAGGTCGCCGTGGTCACGGGGGCCTCGGCAGGTCTCGGAGTCGAGTTTGCAGACGCGTTGGCCGGTGCCGGCGCCTCGCTGGCACTCCTAGCAAGGCGGCGGGACCGCCTCGAGCGGGTCGCTAGCGAGCTTAGCGACCGGTACGGGGTGCGCGCGGTCCCCGTTGCCGCCGACCTGACGAACGCCGAGCAGCGGCAGCGCGCGTTCGACGAGGTCGTCTCCTCGCTCGGCCGCATCGACGTGCTCGTCAACAACGCGGGCATTGCCCCGACTGGCCGCGCCGAAACCCAGTGGCCCACGGCGTGGCACCGCACGCTCGAGCTGAACCTCACGGCCGTTTTCCACTGCTGCCTTCTTGCCGCCGCGGTCATGCGCAGGACCGGTGGCGGCCGCATCATCAACGTGTCCTCGATCTTTGGCCACCTCGGGAGCTCGCTCTTCCGAGTGTCCTCGTACGCGGCCAGCAAGGGAGCGGTCGAGAACCTCACCCGGCAGCTGGCCGTTGAGTGGGCACGCGATGGAATCACGGTGAACGCGATCGCTCCGGCTTGGTTTGCGACCGAAATGACCTCCGAAAGTCTCCGCAAGGAAGGCGTGGCAGAGCGCATGGGCGAAGGGTGCCCGATGAAGCGGATGGGTCGGCCAGGCGAGCTCCAGTCGGCCTGCCTATTCCTCGCCGGGCCGGGGGCGAGTTACGTCACCGGAACGGTCATTTCGGTCGACGGAGGCTACAGCGCCTGGTAAACCGAGCACCTGGATTCTTACAGGCCGGCCGCGCCGCTGGCGGCAGGCCAGGGAACGCGCTGCCAGTCGAACAGTGCTCCCCGAGCCACAAGGGTCCGATAAGGGCGCACGCCGCATATGAGAACGGTCAGTCTTCCCGGCTGATTCATGTAGCCGGCCACCGTGCCGGCTTGCTCGCCTTCCCCCCAATAGATGTCGACCCGCGCTGGACCTTTGATCGCTGCGCCCGAGTCAAGGTTCACCGCGAAACGCTCTAAAGGCTTCCACCCGATCAGGCGGCCGGCCGAATCGACGCGCGGCTGCTTCGTGTCGATGAACACCACAGCACCCGGAGGCACGAAGCGGTGATCGGTAGCGACGGACCGTCCCGCAACAAGGGGCACGCCGAGCGAGCCCACCGGACCCTCGTCGTCCGACAGCTCGACTTCCCGGAAAAAGATGTAACGGGGGTTCTTGAACAGGATTTCGTCGCGTCGCTCGGGATTCGCCTCAAGGTACGCGCGAATCGCTCCTACGGACCCCCGCTCGATCATTCCCTGGTCGAGCAAGTACCGGCCGACGCTGAAGTAGGGCAAGCCATTGCTGGCGGCATAGTTGATGCGCATGACTCGCCCGTCGCGCAGGCGCAGCCGTCCCGACCCTTGGACATGGAGAAAATAAAGCGCCACCGGATCGTCGACCCACGCCAGTTCAAGCCCACGGCCGCGCAGTAGGCCGCGGCCATCGATTTCCTCCCGCGTCAGGTACGGAAACAGCTCCCCCCCACGCACGTGGCCGTGAAACTGGCGGGGATCACCGGGGAAGAACCTCGCAAGCCGGACCAGCGTCAACTCGTCCGGCTTCCGGTAGATCGGATAGCGAAACCGTTCCGTGCGGCGGAGGCTCGCCTCGAGAATGGGTTCGTAATAGGCAGTAAACTGAGCCGTCTGGCGCGGCCGGTAAGCTCGGCACTCGCGCGCCAGGCGCCTGCTGAGCCGGCGGGGATCGGTACTGTCGACGATTCGGCTGAAAACGCGGACGCTCCTAGCGATCTGCTGCGTTGTGTAACTATCACCGCCGAGCCGATAAACGGCCGAACGCGGCGCTCCCGCGAAGTACTGCTCGCTCGCCTCAAGAGCCTTGCGCAAGCTGGCGAAATCGAGGTCATCCGCAAACCGGGTGGGCTCCTGCATTACGCGGTAAGGAGCGGGTTCCGGCCACTGCACGGTCACGCGGATCCCGTAGCAGCCGGACACGAGCCCTGCCGCAGCGACAGCCACACCGATTGCCCTGAAGCCCCTCGTAGTCACCAAACGCCCCACCGCGCACCACCACCGCGCGAAGGTCGGCTGCACCTTCATTGTGAGAGCCGCAGCCCGGTTGTCAACGCTAGCGGCGAAACTCTTCTTCGGCAGCCGAAAGCGCGTCGCGCGCCAGCGCCCTCGCGTCGCCGCACCGCGCGAGCTCGGCCGCAAGTGCCAGCAGCAGGCGGCGCACGAAAACAGCACGGCTTGACTCACCCATCAGACCGATTCGCCACACGCTGCCGGCTAGTGGGCCAAGCCCGGCGCCTATTTCGATTCCGTGGCGCTCGAGCAACGCGAGACGGACGGCTCGCTCATCCACGCCGTCGGGCACCCGCACGCTATTGAGCATCCACAGCCGGTGGCCCTCGGCGGCAGTTGGTTTGACACCGAGCACATCCAAGCCAGCCAGCAACGCCCGGTGGTTGCGCTCATGGCGAGCAAACCGTTCGTCAAGGCCTTCCGCTCGGATCAAGCGCAGAGCCGCCGCAAGTCCCGCGATCATCGCGACCGGCGCAGTGTGATGGTAGACGCGACGCTCGCCGAGATACTCTCCGATCAACCCCACGTCGAAATACCAGGAACGCGGCTTGGACTTGCGGCGCGCCACTCGCTCGAGCGCGCGCGGCCCGAAAGTTACTGGCGCTAGCCCCGGTGGAGCGCTGATGCACTTCTGGGTGGCGGAATAACACACGTCCACTTGCCAGGCGTCCACGTCGACCGGACAGCCCGCCAGCGAGGTCACCGTATCTACCAGCAGTAACGCTTCGTGCCGCCGGACGATCTCCCCGAGTCCGTCGAGCGGTTGCCAAACCCCAGTGGAGGTCTCGGCATGGACCAGTGCAACAATTCTCGGGTTGCGGCATTGGGCCAGCGCTTTTTCCACGCGTTCCAGCGGTATCGGCTCACCCCACGGGGCCTCCACCCGCACGACACGCGCGCCTAGGCGGCTGGCAACCTCCGCCATTCTTTCTCCGAACACGCCGTTGACGCCGACGACGACCTCGTCGCCCTCCTCGACCAGATTGGCAAAGCACGCCTCCATGCCGGCCGAACCTGTGCCGGAAACGGGAAAGGTACGCTCGTTGCCCGTGCGAAAGAGCCAGCGCAGATCCTCCTGCACTCGGTCGAGAAGCTCGAGGAAGGTCGGATCGAGATGGCCGCAGAGCGGGCCGGCCATTGCAGCGCGGACCTCAGGAGCCACCATAGAAGGGCCTGGTCCGAGCAGGAGCCGTTCGGGAAGCCGTTGAAATGGCACGATGGCGTGTCAATAAAGCGGCGCCGCTGCCAATACAACACGTCCGCGGCGTCCGCTACGTGCGCGCTCCCCGGAACCGGCGGCCGGCCTCAGGCGTTCGGATGAAGCCGGCGCTTTTCGATTCCTTGCCACGGCAGAGCGTCGATGCGCCGCTCGAGTTCCCCCAAGCGTTCGAGGAGCCTTGCCAGACTCTGGTGTGCGGCCTCGACACCGCGACTGCTGAGCAGTTCCTCTAAAGCCACGATCCGCTCTTGCAGGAGGAGAAGTTCCTCGCGCGCCCGCCGCCGGGCCACGTCGTCGATCTTGATTTCCAAATCGTCGATTCGCTCGTCGAGTTCCTCGAGTGCTCCCGTCGAGGCAATGCCGAGCGCCGCATAGAGTTGTTCGAGCCACGGTCCCGGGTCGAGCAAGCTCGCGACGTCCTCACCCACGTCGCGCAACTCACCGAGGGCACGGGCGAGATCTCTCTGGGCCCGCCCCAGCAACCGCGACCCGAGCCGCCGCGCTCCAACCAGCGCGTCCGTCAATCGCCGCGCGCTTTCGCTGAGCAATCCGTCGCCGCCCGAATGCCCTTGCCCCGCCTCGCTGGGACTCGCCTTCACTGTCCGCTCCATCCTCCCAACCTCCTCGTGGCCCACGAAAATCTTATCGCGCCCCACCCGAGCGGGGCAATCGCTGTGCGCAGAGCTGGGCCGCCGGCCGGTTTCGGCTTCCCACCTCCAGCCACCACTACCCGGCCCTTGCGCGGGGCTTACATGAGCGTGAAGACGAATGGAACGAGGAACTCTCGCGACTCCCCCGCCAGTTCCCGGGGCATCGGAGGGAACGGAGCCGCCCGTCGCACCGCATCGAGCGCCGCTGCGTCCAGTAATGGGTAACGCGTCGAACGTTCGAGGGTCACACCTAGGAGGCGGCCTCCGCGGGCCACGCGAACGCGCACGACGCCCATCCCCTGCTGGCGGCGGCGCCGCGCGACTTCCTCGGTGTGCTGCGAGCGCGCCAGGAGG
>CAYZHO010000008.1:0-523 GCA_964478045.1 uncultured Myxococcales bacterium
GACTCTGGCTGATCAGAGTCCCGTCCCATCCGGAGAACAAGTATGCGATGCCGCGACGCTCGCCCGCAACGCGATCATTCCCAGCGCCAACGAGGATGTCTCCGCGACCGTCACCGTTGACATCGCGAACTCCCGCAACGGCTTCACCCAAATTGCCACTTCCCGTGGTCCCTTCGATCGTCAGCAGGCGGCCGGCAACGAGGGAATAAACGTCCACCTTTCCCGCGTTTCGGCGCACGGTGCCGCCCAAGTCAACGTCCCAACCCAGCGAACCAACGGCTAGCTCGTCACGCCCGTCCCCGTTGATGTCGGGGACAAACGCTACCGCTGAACCAAGCTTTTGCTGGGCCTCGCTCCCTGCGACTGCAAAAATCTTCTTGCCGTCCGCCCCCGAGAACACGGCCACGCGCCCTGCCTTGCGGACCCCATTGGCGATCGCGCACGGAGAACCAACGGCAATGTCCGGTATTCCGTCTCCGTTGAAGTCGCCGCCACTGTCGATTGCCCATCCTGCGGCGTCCCC
>CAYZHO010000008.1:533-29918 GCA_964478045.1 uncultured Myxococcales bacterium
CTCACAGAGCACGTCGATGGCGGAGGCGCTAGCCGCAAGGACATGCAGCAGCGCGGCCACCCACACGACCAGTGACCACGACCACGCCCTATTACGAGCGCAATCTCTCGGTTGCTTCGCCCCCGGGCAGCGATGGACGGTGCGGGTATTCATCATGAGCACAGGCCGATGCTGGCTTCGTCCAAACCCAACATTGGCAGTTTGTTTCCCAGCCAACAATACCCTTCTGGGGGTACTCTCGCGCTGTTCTTGCTACTGCTGCGGCGCTCTGCTGAGGGAGCTCTGTCGCTCAGCATGGCGCAAGACGCCGTAGGTGCTTTGCCGTAAGCTGGGGAGCACACATTGCTTCAGGCTAGCCTCGCCACCAGTTCGGGTAGGCACTCCGCTCCAAACATGAAGCCGCCGGTACAGACCTCCGCGAGCGCCTCCTCCGCCGCCTCTTTGGTAGCGGTCAAGCCGGCGAGGCGGGCCTCGAGACGGTCGACCGTCTCGAACGGCGCGATCAAGTCCCCGCAGATTTCTACCCTATCGAGACGTCCGTTCTCGACGCCGGCGCTCACCTCCACCAAGCCGAGGCTGCCGAAGCCTACCGCTGTCGTTGTTCGCTGCCCAAGCGGCCCGCGCTCGCCGCAAAACGCGGCGTAGGCGGCCTCGGGAGGGGGATCCGGAACTGGGTCGGCCGGCGCGACGATGGTGTCACACTGAAAGCGAGCCTCGCACCGCTCCGCAAGTGGCTCGAGAAGCCGCGACGGACCAGCGGCGCCCGCGAGCTGGGCAACGGGCACCGAACCGGCAAGTGGGCGCACGTCGCTGGCCGCCACGCCCTCGGGATCGTAACGTGCGAGCACTGTTTGGTCCCCGCAAAGTGGGCTCTGCCAGGCTAGGTGTTGTTCGACCACCAGGACGCCGTCCGGCATTGGTGCAAACGAAGCGTGTGCGATGGGTCGCCCGCCGGCGGTGAGCAGGTCGCGCCCGGGATAGTAGGCGTCCACGCCGAGGTCGCGCAGTAGCGCCAGAATCGGACGAAGCGCACGATTGAGTATTTGGGCCGGCCCGATATCGGGAGTCCGCGGGTCCAGCCAAGCCGCGTTGGGCACCACTAGGGTGAAGCCGAGGGTTCCCGGACCGAGGACCACGGCTCGGCCGCCACTCAAGCGGCGTTCGAGCCGCGGGCGCCTTGGGTCGAGGCGATGATAGCGGCCCAGGGAGACAACCTCGGTCGGCCTTCGCCACAGCCGGCCAATGGCCAAAAAACCTTGCGAGGCCGCCACGCGCGCCAGCGCCAGAGCGTCTCGAGCAAAGCCCTCGAAGGCCGTCTCGACCCCGACGTCCGAAAGTTCGAGTCGCTTCGACATCCGTGGAATGCCCTACTTCCTGTCTGCTCACACCAGGCATCCGGCCCAGGGCGCGCGATGATGCCAAGTCAACCGAGACAGATCGGGCGCAAGGCTTAGCATAGTGATACCATGACGAGGAGGCCATTGCCCCGGACGGTCGCGCAAACTCTAGCGGCGCGGCGAAGCGCCGCCGCCCGGGACATGCAGAAACAACGAGGCGGAGTGCAGCAGGTGGCTCGCAAGCGGCGAAGAAAGCGTTGGATCCTATTGGCATTGGCGGCCGCCGTGGTGGCCGCTCTGGTTTGGTCGCGGCGCACCGGCCCAAAAATCGAGCCGGGAACGTTCGTAACGATCGACCTCCAGGGGTCGTTCGCCGAAGCTCCTCCCAAGGGCATCCTTGGCCGGCTGCTCGAGGAGCGCAACGTGTTCGTAGACCTGCTCGAGGATCTGCGCGCGATCGCGCGGGATCCGCGAGTCGAGGGAACCGTGCTGCGCATCGGCGAGCTCGGCGTGGGCTGGGCAAGAGCCCAAGAGATCAGAGACGCGCTTGGCAGCGTCCGCAAGGCGGGCAAGCAGGTCATCGCCTATCTCGACACCGAGCTGCTCAGCGCCAACAAAGAGTACTACGTCGCCTCCGCCGCCGATCACGTAGTGCTGTCGCCGGGCGCGATGTTCATGCTGAACGGCCTGAGCGCCCGCTTTTTCTTTCTTGGGGGCCTGTGGGAGCGGCTCGACATCGACATGGAGGTCGAGCAAATCCGCGAGTACAAGACGTTCGGCGACATGTTGGCCCGCAAGCGGATGACGCCGGCCCACCGGGAAATGGCCAATGCGATCCTCGACGACCTCGAGGACCAACTCGAGCGTGCCGTGGCCGAATCCCGCGGCCTCGAGCAGTCGGAGGTACGCGCCGCGATCGACGCTGCACCGAGCGAACCGCGCGAGTTCGTTGAAGCAGGTCTAGCCGACGAGGTAGCGTTTCTTGACGATGTCCTAACCAAGCTCGGCAGCGGGGCACAGCCGGCCCCGACGGTCGCGCGCAAGACGTTCCACCGCGCGCTCCATCGCCCAACCTTCGGCCGCGCTTTGCCGAAAATCGCGGTCGTCCATGCCGTCGGAACCCTAGTGGGAGGGCGCGGCGGAAAGCGCAGCATCCTCGGCATGACCGTGGGCTCGCGCGCGCTTGCCGAAGCGATCGAGGAAGCAGCGGACGACGAGGAAGTACGCGGAATCGTCGTGCGTATCGACAGTCCGGGAGGTTCCGCGCGGGCGGCGGACGAGGTCTGGCATGCGATGCGGCGCGCAGCGGTCAAAAAGCCAGTCGTCGCTTCCCTGGGCGATGTCGCCGCATCGGGCGGGTACTACCTAGCGTGCGGCGCCGATCGCATCGTGGCTGAGCCGGCCACCTTGACGGGCTCAATCGGGGTGGTGCTGTTCAAGCCGAACGTAGCAGGGCTGCTCGAGCGCCTCGGTGTCAGCACCGAAGCCATCGCCCGGGGCCGCTACGCCCGAATCATGGACATTACAAAGTCGTTCGACGATGCCGAAAGAGCCCTAGTGCGCTCGCAAATCAACGCGGTCTACCGCCGCTTCCTCGACCGAGTCGCCCAGGGCCGCCGCATGACCGTCGAAGAGGTGGATCGGCTCGGAGGTGGGCGGGTCTGGACCGGCCGCCAGGCACTGGAAAACGGACTGGTCGACGAGGCAGGCGGGCTCAAGGCAGCGATCCGGCGCGCTGCCACAGCGGCGGGAATAGCCGATCCCGATCGCGTCGAGCTCGTCTACTTCCCCAAGGCCGGGGGACTGCTCGAGCAGCTCCTCGACGTGCGCACGCAGCTCGCCGAGACCGCCGCCGGCCCGGTCTCGCTGCTCGAGGCACTCGTCCCGTTCGTCGAGGCGCGCGTGACGGCGCTAGCGCCTTTCCTGCTCGACGTGAAGTAAGGGCGCGTGCCCCTAGCCGATCCGCATTAGGCGACGGATGCGCTCTTCGGTGGGAGGGTGACTACTGAACAAACCCAGCAGTCCCTTCCCGCCGGCAAACGGCTGCATAATGAACAAGTGAGCGGTCGCCGGGTTCGCTTCGAGCGGTACCTGGCGGACGGCGCGCTCGATCTTTGCAAGAGCGCGCGCCAAGCCCGCCGGGCTTCCGGCGATGCGCGCTCCGCCGCTGTCGGCTTCGAACTCGCGCGAGCGCGAAATGGCCGCCTGGATGATCATCGCAGCAATCGGCGCCAGTAGCGCCGTCGCCAGCAGGGCCAGCGGGCTACCGCCGTCGCGGTCGTCACGGCCGCCGACGCCGAAAATCGCCGCCCACCGCGCCATGTTCGCCAGGAGCATGATCGCAGCTCCGATCGTCGCGGCCACCGACTGGATGAGGATGTCGCGGTGGGCGACGTGAGCCAGCTCGTGGCCCATGACGCCCTCGAGCTCTTCGTCATCGAGAATCGCTAGAAGCCCCTCGGTCGCAGCGACCGACGCGTGGCTCGGGCTGCGGCCGGTCGCAAAGGCGTTGGGCGAAGGCGTGGGCAGGACGTAAACCTTCGGCATCGGAAGGTTGGCACGCTGGCAAAGGCGCTCGACGATCCGGTAGAGGCGGTGGTCGGGCCCGACCGGGCGCCCCCGGTACATCGTCAAGACCAGGCGGTCGGAAAACCAGTACGAGCCGAAGTTCATAATCGCAGCGAAAACGAACGCCACGATCATTCCGGCCTGGCCGCCTACCGCTTGGCCGATCAGCAGTAGTAAGGCGCTGAGCGCAGCCAGCAATACAGTCGTCTTCAGGTAGTTGCTCATGGCCGCCATTTTAAGCACGGCAGCCGGTCCTTTCACCCCCAATCCAGGGCGGGGCACCTTCCCCCCTCGCGCACAGCCGGCCGGCAACGCCCGCTCCCGAGGAGCCCGCAGTTTCACTGCGTTTCATGCTCGCGCCAGGGCGCCAAGGCTCACCGCCGGAACTAGGCCTGGTTTCGGCTGGTGGCACCCGCGAACACCCGAACCGCCGCGCCCCGGCTTACGCCGAGCCGGGCAGCGGCCGCGCCCTTGGACACCGCGATCTCGAGAAACCCGAGGCTGCCGAACAAGGCGAGGAGCTCCCCGGGCGCTCGATCTCCGTATGTGCGCGAAATCCCAGCTATCCTGTGGCCGGCGATTTCCACCGAGACCTCCCCGGCCGCCTCTGGCAGGTCGGCTTCGCGCAAGTTCGTGATCAGGTTGCCAAAACGGTCGCAATGAATGACGGCACCCTCGACCCCGCCACCGCAGCGGGCAACTTTCGGAAGCTCGAGCTCCATGAGATCGGCGGCTGGAGTACCGATCCGATCAGGCGGCCAGCCCGCCGCCAGCCTAGCCGCGACCGGGGCGAACACATCGCGGCCGTGGAACGTGGAACTAACGGACTCGAGGAACACATCGGAGCGGTCGAGAACAAAGACCCGGCGCGGCGGCCGCGCTGCCAAACTTAGCAGCCCGTTGTCCGGCCCTACGAAAGTTCCCGCCTCGGTCACTACCGCTACCGCGCGGCGGCTGGTCCCCACCCCGGGGTCGACCACGGCCAAATGAATCGTCCCAGGCGGAAACAGGGGTGCCGCCGTGGCCAGAGCGAAAGCGCCGTGCAAGACGTCGCCAGGCGGAACGTCGTGCGTAATGTCATGAATGATAACCCCCGGGCAGAGGCTCGCGAGCACCCCCTTGAGCGCTCCTACGTAACCATCTGCGGTTCCAAAGTCGGTGAGCAGTGTCACGCAAGGCGGCCGCTGGCCGTTGGCACGCGTCATTGCTTCTTGCGCTTGCCGGCTCGGGCTTCGATTGCGGCCAGCGCGGCCTCCACTTGAGACCGGTCTTGGCGAGCCAGGCCAGCCAGGAACGCGCTCGAGAGCGCGCGCATCATCGCTCCCTCGGCGGGTCCGAACCGATCGCCCATAGCCGCCAACTCCGCCAGGCACGTAGCGACGGCAAGCGCCGCCGCACGCCGGTCTCCGAGATCGCGGCGCGCCGCCGCTTCGCGCAACCGCAAGCGGACTCTCCCCAAAACGTCCGCCGACCCCGGGCCGAGCACGCGCTCGAGCTCATCGAGTCCCGCAAGCAGGCGTTCGATCGTCCACTGGGGTGCGTGCGACATGGCTGGCCCGCGCGGCCTTCTCACAACCGGCCGCACAAAGTTTGGACGATAGCACCGCCGCCTTGACTGCACCACCACCAGACCAGTGGACTGAACCGGCTGCTCCAAGTACAAGCCTTTGCCTTGGAAGTCGGTGTCCGGAGGAAAGTTCGAGCAATGCTGTATGTATTGATCGGCCGCGACGGCCCTCATGGCGCCGCGCTTCGCCCGAAGCTGCGCGGCGATCACCTCGCTTACCTTTCGGAACTCTGCCGTCAAGGCAGGGTGCGCCTGGCCGGACCCATGACGGACGGGAGCGGAAGCCTCGTCATCCTTGACGTGCCGTCCGAGGAAGAGGCTCGCCGCATCGCAGCCGGCGATCCCTATGCCCGCGGAGGTGTGTTCGCCGAAGTCGAGATTCACCCGTTTCGGCGGGTATTGCCGGAAACCGAGAGCGACCGAGAGACTGCATGACGCCAAACGGCCCAAGCCCCGATGTCTATGCGCGCCGCCGAGCGCGCCTGCTCGAGCGCCTCGATCGCGCCGTAGTCTTCCTACCGCCAGTCACCGAAGCCGTCTACGCCCACGACGTTCATTACCCCTACCGCCAGGACACGAACATCCGCTACCTGTGCGGATTCGAAGAACCCGCCGCCCTGATCCTGTCTCGCAGTGGCGCCCAGGAAGACGGTTTCGTTCTGTGCGTTCGCCCGCGCGATGAAGAAGCAGCCGTGTGGACGGGCGAGCGCGCCGGCATCGAAGGCGCGCGCCAAACCTATGGGGCGGACCACGCATTTCCGATCGATCAAACGTTCGAAGTGCTCGAGCGCTGCCTCAAGAAGGCCGAAGTTCTCTGGTACGGATACCCTGCCGACGCGGCCGTGCGCGCGCGACTGCTCGAAACGGTTCATCGCGCCAACGCCGGCAGGCAGCGAGAAGGCCGGCCGCGAATCGTCCTGCGCGAGGCCGAAGAACTGCTCGGCGAATTGCGCTGGCGCAAGGACCCGGAAGAGATCGCGCTGATGCGCCAAGCCGCCGCGATCACGGTGGCCGCTCACCGCGCGCTTCTCGAAGAAGTGCGGCCCGGCGATACCGAGCACCGCGTAGCAGCCCGCATCGAATACCTGCTGCGCCGCGGAGGCTGCAGCGGGCCGGCCTACGGAACCATTGCGGCTGGAGGAAGCGCAGCCACCATCCTTCATTACGTGCGCAACAACCAGGTGTTGCGCGAGGGCGATCTGCTGCTCATCGATGCCGGCGGCGAGTTCGGAGGCTACGCGGCGGACGTAACCCGCACGTTTCCGGTGGGCAAGTCGTTTTCGGCCAGCCAAGCCGAGCTCTACGAGCTCGTGCTCGCCGCTCAGCAAGCCGCTCTCGATACGGTGCGACCGGGAGTTACCCACGAGCAAGTCCACAAGGCCGCCGTGGCGGTACTCGCCGAGGGGATGATCCGTCTCGGCTTGCTCGAGGGCACGCCCGAAGAATGCATTGAGTCCGAAAGCTACAAGCGGTTCTTCATGCACGGCACCAGCCACTGGCTCGGCATGGACGTGCACGATGCCGGTGAGTACCGGCGTGGCGGTACCTCTCGCGAGCTCGAGCCGGGTGTCGTGCTGACGGTGGAACCGGGCATCTACGTGGCCGCCAGCGCACCCGCGCCAGAGCGGTTTCGCGGAATCGGCATCCGTATCGAAGACGACGTGCTCGTAACGGACTCTGGAAGCGAAGTACTCTCGGCCGATCTTCCCAAAGAGCGCAAAGAAATCGAGCAGATCCGGACCCGCGCACTCGAGCGCCCGGCAGCCGCTTCAGGCTAGCGGCGCGGACCTCGCAAGCGCGGGCCACGTCGGCCCCGGGGAAAATTTACAGGTCGTGACGGTAGCGCGCCTCCTGCCCTGGCGTTTCGGCCACAGTCACTTCGATCGCACGCACTCCCCGCTGCCCGAGGACTTCGAGTTCGGCGAGCAGGCGATCGCACACGTAGGCCGCTAGTTCCTCAGCGGACGAGTGCGCGATCGGCAGCAGCACGCAATCGCCTTCGGGCAAGCTGAACTGACTGCCGTCCTCGGTAGCGATTTCCACCTGCCCATCCCGGCGCTCGATTCTCAGGCAGTCGCTTGCCAGTGGTACCAGAACGCGCTCGTTCATCTCGTCGCACACCCGCCTTGCGACCCGCTTGATATCCCCGAAGTCCACCACGTAGCCGTCGCTTCCCAGGGCACCTTCTACTCGCACGCTTACCCTGTAGTTGTGGCCGTGAAGCCTTTCGCGAAATCCCGGGTAAGCCATGAAGTGCGCCGCGTTGAACCGGAAGTTGTCTTTGCTGACGTAGACCGCAAACCGGCCCTGGCGGGTGTCTATGCCCATGACGGCTCCTTGCGCGCATCCTCGAGCCGGTCGAGAAACTCGGCGAACGTCTCTTCTATCGCTTCCACAGTGGGCGCCCTTCCGATTTCTTCGCGCAACGCCGCGCTTCCCGGCAGACCCTTGGACAGCCGGCAGGCCATGCCGCGGAGTCTGCCGATCAGCGCTCGATCGGGTAGCGTTTCGCGCAAGTACCGCCGGAACGTGACAAGTGCCCGCAAGCGGTCCTCAAGCGCCGGTTCGGTGACCGCGCGGCCGCTAGCAAGTGCCACCGCCTGAGCGAAGATCCACGGATTGCGCATCGCCGCCCGGCCAATCATCGCTCCGGCGGCCATGTCCGCTCGCAGCCGTGCCACGACGTCGGCCGCAGTAGCGAGGTCCCCGCTGCCGACAACGGGAATCGACAGCCTCTCGTGCAAAGCCCTCACCAGCTCCCAGTCGGCAGCCCCCCGATACATCTGCACGCGGGTCCTGCCGTGCACAGCCAGCATGGCGGCACCCTCTTCCTCTACTAGCTTGCCGATCTCCAGGGCGTTGCGCTCACTTTCGTCCCAGCCAGCCCGAATCTTGACGGTCACCGGGATGGAGACGGCGCGGCGCACTGCTCGCAGCACGGCCCGCAAGCGCTCCGGCTGGCGCATCAGCTCGGCCCCACCACCACGGCGGACCACCTTGGGCGCGGGACAACCACAGTTGATGTCGACCACGTCGGCTCCAGCGTCCTCCACCATCCGCGCCGCCAGCGCCATCCGATGAGGCTCGGCACCAAAGATTTGGATCGAGATCGGCCGCTCCCGTTCGGTATAGCGAAGCATTTCGAGGGCCTGGCGGTTGCCCCTGGTGAGCCCCTCGGCGGCGACGAACTCGCTCACTACCATCCCAACCGCAGGGCCGCTCATGTCGAGCACCAAACGCCGGAAGGCCGAGTCCGTCACCCCGGACATCGGCGCAAGGATGAGATTCGTCCGCAGTTCGATCGGACCGATCCGAAGCGGCCGCACGATCTCGTGCCGCTGCTGGCTTGCCTTCCCGCCCGGCCTTTGCCAACTTGCTCGCCCGCTTCGTGAAGTGTCGAGCTCCAGCGTCACGGCCACGAGGGTAAATCGATGACTACCGGTCTGCAACCGAGCCCGGAAACCGGAAGTTACGGAACCCGTCGTGGGAACGAAGCCCGCATCTACGTGGACGGGCAGGCGGCTCTCGGCGCGATTTTCGATGCCATCGAAAAGGCGCGCCGGAGCGTCTGGGTGACCGTCTCGTTCGTCGATCTCGCGCTCGTCCCCCCGGGAAGGAATTGCTCGATCCTCGATGTCTTCGCCGCCCGCGCCGCGGCTGGAATCGACGTGCGCCTGCTTTTCTGGTGGAGCGAATACGCGGGAATCGGAAGTTTCCGCGGCGATCCCGAAGAGCTGGCCGCACTGCGCGAGCGGAACATTGGCGTCGCAATGCGGTGGGACTGCGTTCCCAAAGGCTGTCACCACCAGAAGAGTTACGTCGTTGACGACGAAGTGGCGTTTGTAGGCGGTATCAATCTGACGCGCGAAGCGCTGTCGCGCCCCGAACACGACGGCGGTGGATTCCACGACCTCTTCGCCGAACTTCGCGGCCCGGTCGTCGCCGACGTGGCTCACAACTTCGTCCAGCGGTGGAACCAGGCCACGGAAACGATTCGCCGCGGCCATGTTTACCCCAGCCCCCAGGCGGCCGGCCCACTCCCCGATCCCAGCCCACCCGGGGCGCGCAAGGAGGCAGGCGCGCGCGATGCCCGCATCGAGCGCACGATCCGGCACGGTCTCTACCGCGGGCGTGCCGGATGGCCGGGTGAGGCCGAGTTCGACCTCAGCAAGGGGGACGCCGGCGTTCGCCATGGAATTCTCGAGGCGATCGGTTCGGCGCGGCGGACCATCTACATCGAAAACCAGTTCTTGATGGACCCCCAAACCATCTCAGCCCTCGGTCGAGCCGCCAGCCGGGGCGTGGAAGTCGTGGCCGTGGTGCCGCTCGAACCGGATCGCAACCTTTTGCTCTATCCAGCCGAGCGAATGCGCGAAACGCGGGCGGCGCTTGCCAAGCTCGGCGAGTGCGAGCGCGTCGGTTTGTTCGGCTTGGCGCGCCGCGAGGACCCGGAGCAACCCATCTACGTTCACTCCAAGCTGCTCATTGCCGATGACGAGCGCGTCATCCTCGGATCGGCCAACCTGTGGCCTCCAAGCTACTGGCGCGATTCGGAGCTCAACGTCTTCCTGCCGGACCCTGATCTAGCCGCGGACCTGCGCCTGCGCTTGTGGAGAGAACACGGGGCCGGAGAGGCGCCAAGGGGCCTGGCGGACTGGATCGAACTCGGTCAGGCCGGCTGGCACGCCAGGCAGACCGGCGCCGCGCTTCCCAGCCGGATCGTCGCGATTCGGCCAGCCGAGTACTACGTGTTTCCCGACGGCGCGCAAGCCCCGTGGGAGCATCTTGCCCGCCCGCACGTCAATCCCGGCAGCCGCCGCTAGTGCGTTCCTTCGCGTCGCGCTCGCTCTGGGAGCGGCGCGGGAAGTAAGGCTTGCGCGTTACCCCGAACGGTTTCTCTTCGTAGATGAACGCTTCCTCGACCGGTACCCCAAGCGCATTGCATATCTTCAGGGCAGTGCGAACCGTCGGGACGATGCGCGCGTTCTTGACCCGGTTGATGTAGCTCTGCGCCAGGCCCGTGCGGCGGGACAGCTCCATCTCGGTCCACCCTTTGTCGTAGAGGATTTTCGAGATTCGCGTCTTCATCGTCGCCCACCTTCCTCCTCGATGGGCGCAACTGTGCCTGCCAGCCGGCCGGGGGTCAATGACTTCAACGCATGACCGCGGCGGGACCGCGAGATTAAAAGCCGGGCCTCGCATATTGTGCCGCTCGCATATCACCGCGCTGCGGTGCGGCCATCCGGCGCCTGCCGGCAAGGCCGCGCCGCTGAGTGCCCGCCCACGCGGAGCCCAGCGCGGGGCCCTAAATTTCACGGACAACCGCCTACGCCCGGCGTGTACTCCACGTTCGGGTCGCTCGCGCAGTAAAGCTTCGAGTACCCCTGGTTGATCACCCGACCCGGCCCCGGCAGGCCCGCAACGTTGTTGATTCCGGGGCTTGACGTCGGCGGGATGCAGAACACGCCGGCGCCAACGGGCCGAACCGGATCGGCAACGCCTTGAGCTACGATCGGGTCGAGGAAGCAGCGCCGCGGGCTGACAAGCGTGCATGCGCCTGCGTCCACACCGATCGCCTGCGGCGTGCAGTCGGCGTTGGAGAAGCAAGAAATAAAGCCGCGACCGTCGGCGCGCACGATCCCGTCGCACGACTGTTCGAGCATCGGCGGGTCACATACGCCTTGGCCGTCCACGTCGGGAACGCACGCGCCCGTGCACTGATCGGGTACGGGGACCTGAGCGCTGACCTTCTCGCAGCGATCGGCCGCCACGCAATCGGCGTTGCTGCCGCACGCAATGCTCACATCGCCCGTGCAGTGGCGGTTGCACGGGCCGACGTCGAGGCAATCGGCGTCACTCGTGCACGAAATACTCTGGTCCTGCTTGCACTTCTTGCGCTTGCAAGGACCGAGGTTCTGGCAGTCAGCGTTCGACGAGCACGACCGGCTCGGCACTAGGTCGCACGACCCGATCGGGCAGCGCGAGAGCCCTGCGCAGTCTGCATTCGACGTGCACGGGCGGGTGCGGTCCGGCACGCAGGTTGCGCACGGACAAAGCTCGCCCGTACCGCAGGGGATCGCCGCCGGCAGGGAGACGGTGCCGGTGGTCTGCGTGATGTCGATCACCAGCCCCGCGCCGGAGACGTTCTTGCCCGAAGACGGGAAGCAATCGAGGCTGTGGGCGCCGCCGCCCGGGGCCGGGAAGGTCGTGTTGATCGCCTGCGCGTCGCACGGCTGGCCGTCGTCGTCGCCGAACACGCACACACCGTCGCGCACCCCGTCATTGGGCACGGTGTCGCCCGCGCAGTACGGGCACGGCTCGACCAGCGTCCGCCCAAGGAAAACGAGCGATCGCAAGTGCGTCTCGAGCGTGCCTTCGCCGGTGTCGACGTTGACCGTTCCAGTAATGTCTTGAGCGAATCGGTTCACGACGCATGCCGGAGTGTTGCCCGCCGACAGCGGCAGGGGCGGCCCGAAGTAGCAGTTGCACATCGCGCCACCGCAATCGTCCGCATCGGGCTGGAACGGCTCGTTGCATATTACCCGGTTAGCGCCTTTGCAGATCGGCCGGAACAGCGAGGTGTCGCACCAGCCCACCGGGCAGTCTGCGTTCGTCGTGCAATCTTGCCCGCCCGCGCAGCGGCAATCCCCTGTGCTCGGATCGAGTCCGAGAACCTCACATTGGCCGCACGGCTGCCCGGGAACCGGGCTCGGTTGGCCGGGGCACAGCAGGAAGGCCGCCGTAGCGACGGCGTCGTTGACGTCGGCATCGTGGCTGATGCCCGTAAAGCCCGTGTCCAGGTCGGTCACGGTCCGGCAGCGGCCGAGGTCCGGATCGCAGGTTCCGGCCAAGCAGTCCGCATTCGTCGCGCACGTGGCACCCACGCCCGCCAGCACCCGCAGGACGCTGCGGTTGGGACACTGGGGATCTTGGCCGCCTGGCAGCGTGGTCGTCGTCGTGGCGGGAACGGTGGTAGTGGTAGCGGATACGGTCGTGGTCGTATGGGAGACGGTCGTCGTCACGGGCACCGTCGTGGTCGTCGTCGGCGCGGCCGACAACTCATAGAAGCGTTCGAACAACGTCTCGGCCCAGTTGTCGGTCTGTACGAACAGGCAACCCTTGAGAAAGAACAGGTTGACCGTCGAGCAGGAATCCACCTCGATCAGGTTGACACCACTGCAGCGGTTGTCGATCGCCGTTTCCCCGTTGGCACGGCGCCGCTGGATCTTGGAACGGGGATCGGCGAAACGGCAACTAGCCGTATCGGTAGCGCCTTCCGCTTCGGCTTGCCGCTGGCACAGCCGGCGCTCTTTTAGGATTACCTGGTAGAACTTGCGCCAGTTTGAACCGATTGTAGTCCGGCAGCGGCGCACGTCCTTTCCAAGCGGAACCGACGGGGACCCCAGGGCATTGGCGGCAAGCGACTCGGACGTGTTCTCGACCAGGCACGCCACGCAAGCCGCCACGTCCGTAAAGTCGCCGATCGCTGGAACCGCAGCGTCGCAAGGCGCCGGGCAAGCCGAGTACCCGAGGTCGCTCGGATTCAGACCCGAACACGCAGCGGATATTACAGTGGACAGCCGAGCCACGCTCCCGGCCACTCGGCCCCTCGTGTCGGCCTGGGCAATGTCGTTGCAAGCAATCCCCGGATCGAGCCGCTCGCGATCCCGCCGCTTGTGACACGAGAGCATCAGCTTCGCCTCGAGCTTGGCGAGCTTTACGCCCTCTTTGGCGATCGTGTCCCGGCACGTGCGCTCGGCCGGGCTGAACGCGGGTGCGTCAAGGCTGGCGGCGACCACGAAAGCGGCGGCAAGCCAAATGGCGAGGGCGGCGGGGCGTCGGTTCATCGCGCGGGTTCCTCCTAAGAGTCTTCCCGCTCCCGGCGGTCGGACGTGCAGGATGTGGAGCGGCACCGCTTCATTCTGGCGCGACTGCTTCCCGGTTGGCAAGGGACAAAAACTCTGCCTGGTCAGCAGCCACCCGGTATCTCGTGCAAAACCCGAATGCCCGGGGTATCAGAGGCTTCGTACTGTGCGGTCAACCGACAAGCCCGAGATCACCAAGCATCTCGACCTGAGAGGGGTCCGCTGCCCCCTCAACTGGGCGCGCGCCAAGGCATGCTTGGAAGAAATGCGACCCGGCGACCGGCTCGAGCTCCTCACGGACGACCCGCGAGCTCGCTCGGACCTACCGCTGGCGGCCGAGAGTGAAGGCTATGCCGTCTTGGCGGTCGAGCCCGTTGCTGGAGCCATGCGCATCGTCATCGAGCGCTAGCGCGGTTGGCTAGCGCGGGCAAGGGGAGAAGCCAAAAGCGAAAGGGCCGCTGCCTTCAGGCAGCGGCCCTTGTCGTTTGGCCGCGCTTTTGCCGCGGCGCCGCTTTCGTCACTGGCTGGTCGGATACCAGACGACCTGCGCCTGCAGCGTGTCGAGCGTGTCGTCCACCGTCGACTCGTCGACGAAAATCGGGTCGTCGGCATCGTCGTGCCGGTACTCGCCCCTTACTTCGAGGCCGTCCGCTAGTGCCCACGAGGCCGTGACCGTCAAGCTCCACAGCTCGGTGTTGGCACCGAGAACCAGCCCCTCGTCGTCCATGTACTCCCAGCGCAGGTCAATGCCCGTCGGTCCAAACTCGGCACCGCCATAGACCGTAATGCCCCACATGTCGGTCGAACCGGGACCCTTCGGGTCGTCCTGCCGGTAGTGACCCTCGATGGCGTAGCTCAACCCGCTGGCCAGCACTTCGTCGAGGTTGCCCGACAGGATCAAGTTGTAGTACTGCCGCTCGATCGTGTCGTTGAACTCGCTGAAGAGCCCAGCGCCGTAGACGTTGAGGGCATCGTCGAGCGCCACGCCGATCGAACCGATGATGCCTTTCTCGTCGTCGACGTCGTTGGCCACGGTGTCGTTTACGGTGAAGCTGTTGACCGCGCCGATCATCGCCTCGATGTTGTCGCTGCCACCGCTTACGGTCACACCGTCGTGGTTGATGGGCTGCCCCTGCCAGGCCCACGAGCGGCTGATCTGAGCGTTGCCCCACGGCTCGAGCACCTCGTAGCCGATCGGGGTAGCAAAGCGCCCAACCGTTCCCACCGCGCCGCCGAAGTCGTACGACAGATAGGCCTCCTGCAGCCCCACGTCTCCCGTGGTGGAATCGCCCGAGAGGGTCGTCAGGTCGCCGAAGTCGATCTTGATGTGGCCGCTGGCGGCACCGCGGGTTCCCGTGATACCGATTTGGATCAAGTCGATGTTGAACGACTCGTCCTGCTCCATGCTGCTGTACGTCGCTGCATTGAGCCCCGGGGCGGCCGTCGGGTCATTCAGGTCCTGAACGTAGGACGCCGCAGCCCCGAAGCTGAGCTGCACGCCGTCGTCGGCCGAGGCGACCCCCGACAGGCCGACGAGGAACGCCCCTGCTACAAGTACTCCTGCCAGTCTCCTCATGTTCGTCCTCCTCCTTGAGTTACGAGCAATGGGTTACGCGTCCCGCTCTTGCCTCAGTGAAGTCGCCAGGCCGGAAACCTTATCGCCCCTCTCCCCCTTTTGCGTCGAGAGACGCTCAGTTCCACCCTCGGCACTCCCCCGGGCGGGGTACCAAAATACCGTGCCTACCAGCCCAGCGGATGTCAAGACAGCAGCGGGCGCAATATCCCAAGCACGTTCGCTAAAGATGAGGCTTGTTGCGCGCCGCGTCAAGGAGGCCGTCGAGCTTTTTTAGCGCCGAGGCAAGTCCAAGTAGGCCGCTGGCGATCACGAGGGCCGTCGGGGCTGCCCCCGCCGCCGTTGCCGCCAACAGCAGGTGGCGCGGTTCAGCCATCTTTAGCTCCGTCTTGTACAGCACGTTTCCGGGGTATTTCTCGAGCCCGCGGAGCGCCTTGTAATAAGCCTCGTCGGTAGTCGCTGCGTGCCAGGCCAAACCGCTTGCCAGCAGGCCCGCCAGAACCAGAACGGCGCTGAGTCCCTTTAGGTATGTCGCCATCGATGCCCTCCTGTCTTGCGGCCTTTTCCCCGCCCTGCCAGCCGCGCCTTCACCCGGCGGCCTGCGTACGGCGAGCCAGCTTGCGCACAAACACTCGTGGCAGCGGGCCGCGGCGCCCGTGCCACTTGCGGGCCGGAACGGCTGCAGGGCTTGCCTCCACAAATCCCATACGGCCGAAGAACGCCGCCGCGCGCGCATTGGAGGTGCAGGCAAAGACCGCGCTGAGCCCTTCTCTTCTCGCCTCGCGCAGCAATGCCTGAACCAGACGTACCCCCACACCACCGCCTTGAAACCTGGTGATGGTGTAGAGTCCGGCAATCTCTGCTACGCCTTCGCGCCGGTAACTCGTGCGGTCGAGGGCCGCCACGCCGGCAAGGCGCCGGCCGGCGAACCAAGCCCCGTAGCCGGCCAGCAATAGCCGCGCGCGCTCTTCATCGCTGCGCTCGAGCAAGAAGCCCTCGCGCTCGCCCCTGCGCAACAGGGCTGCCGCCTGCTCGAAGTCGTCGAGGCGCAAGGGCGCAACGCGGCAGTACGCTGTGGGCGTAACCAGCGTACCCGAACCCTCGTACGTGAACAGTTCGTCCGCCAGCCCCTCTGCGGTCGTGAGATTGATCGACTCGACGCCCCCCTCGATGGCAGCCAGCAGCCAAGCAAGCTCCTGCCGCGTCCAAGGCCTCGCACCCTCGGTCTCAACGAGCCTGCGCAGTTGCGCCGCCGTAACGAACGACTTCCTCCGGTCGCCCAGCGAGAGGCCGCCGCGCGGGTCGACGACCACGAGCTTGCTGGCGCCAAACCGCAGCGCCAGTGTCACCGAAGCCCGCAGCCTGCGCAGCGGACCCGCGGCCCGCGGCAACGCCACCTCGGCCAATCCTTCTCTGAGCAGAGCCCCGCCCAAACGAGCCAAGTCCTTCTCGGCCGCTCCAACGCTGCCCGCTGGCAAAGACAATGCAGCCTGAGACCCGCCTGCCCGGGCGCACACGACCACCGCTCGCGTGTCGTTGCTCCGAAGCTCGCTCAAAACTCTGGCGATATCGTCCGGCCGGTAGGGAGATCCTAGATGGATGACGAAGGCACGGCCTCGGAACGCCTCGAGATAGAAGCGCTTTTCGAGAGACTCAGCCATGGTCGGTTCGTGCCGGTGCGCCGGCGCAGGCTAGACGGCGCTCTTCCGCCTTGCAAATGAAGGCCCAGCCTTTTAGAAGGCCGGCGTGCCAGTAGTCCCGCCCTCGAAAAGACCCACCACGGACCGTCTCACTCTGTCCAAGCGCGCCCGAACGCGGGCCCGGGGCGCGAGCATGGCGATCGGCCTTTTTGCAGCGATGGCCGGGGCTATCTTGAGCCCGGCCCAAGCCGCACCGCCCGCCGCGCACTTTGCCGTCGCCACGGAGCACTCTCTGGCGACCGAAGCAGCGGCAGAGATTCTGCGCGCCGGTGGCAACGCAGTCGACGCGGCGGTTGCCGCCTCCCTGGCAATCGCGGTCGTCAATCCGAGCTCGGCAGGCCTTGGGGGCGGAGGCTTCATGCTCATCTACCAGCGCTCAGAAGGCCGCGCCCATGCCATCGACTACCGCGAGAGAGCACCCCTTGGAGCCACCCCAGATCTGTACGCGCGACGAGGGCAGCTCAATCCGCGGCTTAGTAAGCGAGGCGGCTTGGCCGTGGGGGTCCCAGGCGAGCCTGCCGGGCTGGCGCTGGCTTCGCGGCGCTACGGCCGCTTGCCGCTAGCGCGTGTGGCCGAGCCTGCCATTCGCCTGGCAGCCGAGGGGTTTGCGGTCGGGCCGCACTTGGCTCGCGAGATTGCCCGCCACCGCGACGAGTTGGCGACCGTACCCGAGCTTGCTCAGGTCTTCCTCGATGCGAACGGAAAGCCCCTAGCTGCCGGATCCCGCATGGTACGGCCGGCTTTGGCTGAAACGCTGGCGCGGTTTGCAGCCGAGGGCGCAGCGCCTTTTTACGAAGGAGACATCGCTGCAGACATCGTCACGGCGGTTCGCGAGCAAGGCGGCGTGATGACGGCCAAAGACCTGGCCGAGTATCGCCCAGTCGAGCGCTTGCCGGTCGTCACCAGCTACCGCAGGTGGCGCGTTCTAGGCATGCCGCCGCCGAGCTCGGGCGGCGGGGTGGTGGCGGAAGCCTTGCAGGTCCTGGCCGCCTACCGGCTTTCCGATCTCGGTTTCGGCTCGCCCACCTACTTGCACCTGCTCGCCGAGACCCTCAAGGCCGTTTTTGCCGACCGCGCCCGCTATTACGGGGACGCCGACTTCACCCAAGTCCCGTTGATTCGCTTGCTTTCCGCCAAGCATGCAGCGGCGATTCGCGCCCGGTTGCGTGCCTCCGCGGCCACTCCTGCCCGGCAGTGGGGGAGCCTCGAGGCGGGCGCCGATGCGGGAACCTCCCACATTTCCGTAGTCGACGCTCAGGGCAACGCCGTTGCCTGCACGTCTAGCATCAACACGGCCTTTGGCAGCATGGTCGCCGTACCCGGACGCGGGATTGTTCTCAATAATACGATGGACGACTTCAGCCTCCGGCCCGGAGTCCCCAACGTCTACGGGCTCGTTGGCAGTCGCGCCAACGCGATCGCCGGTGGAAAGCGGCCTCTGTCGAGCATGGCGCCCACCATCGTGCTCCAGGGCAACGATGCCCGGCTGGTACTCGGTGCCTCCGGCGGCCCCCGCATCATTTCGGCCACTCTCCAAGTGCTCCTCGGCGTGCTCGACTTCGGCATGGACGTGGAGGAAGCCGTTCGTGCGCCGCGCATCCATCACCAGTGGCTTCCCGACCGGCTCGCCGTCGAGGCAAGTCTGGACCCAAACGTGACGGCCAGTCTCGCCCGGCGGGGGCACCAGATCGTACCGCTCGAAGACGGCGCGGCCGTGCAAGCTGTGGAGCTTGTCTCCACCGCGGGCGGCCGGATGTTGCGGGCAGCGGCCGACCCCCGCAAGGGGGGCTCGGCGCTAGTCGAGTGAGTCGGGCTTTGCGAGCGCGGCCAAGCGCGCGCTCAGTCGAAGGCAGAAGAAAGAACGATCGTCTGATCGCGCTGGGGACCCACGGAAACGATGCCCGCTCGCACCCCGGTGAGGGTTTCGATTCGCTCGATGTAGGCACGTGCCTGGCGCGGTAAGTCCTCGAGCCGGCGCGCCGAGGAGAGGTCCTGGTGCCATCCCGGGTGTTCTTCGTAGACCGGCGTGACGCGCTCGAGCACGGAGGCCAGCGCGGGGACATCCTGAGTGACTTCCCCGTCGAGGCGGTAGGCAGTGCAAATACGGACCGGATCGACCCCGGTCAAAACGTCGAGCTTGGTGAGCGCCAACTCCGTGACCCCGCTGCAGCGCACAGCCTTGCGGACGATGACCGCATCGAACCACCCGCAGCGCCGCGGACGCCCAGTGGTCGCCCCGAACTCGCCGCCTTCGCTGCGCAGGCGCTCGCCCAGCGGTCCGGTAAGCTCCGTGGGGAAAGGACCGCTTCCTACCCGTGTGGTATACGCCTTGGTGATGCCAATCACCTTGCGGACGAGACTCGGCGCGATGCCAGCTCCGGTCGGAACCGCCCCCGCTCCGGTGTTCGAGGAAGTCACGTAGGGGTAAGTGCCGAGGTCGAGATCGAGCAGCACCCCCTGCGCTCCCTCGAACAGCACCTTGCGGCCGGCGATCAGCGCTTCGTGGAGGTAGCGGGAGGTATCGCAAACAAAGCGCGACAAGCGCCGCCCGTATTTGACCAAATCGCCCACCATCGCGTCGTAGTCGAGGACTGCCTCGCCTAGCATGGCCTGCAGGTACGCGTTTTTTTCCTGAAAGTTGTCTCGCAAGCGCTCGCGAAAGACTTGCTCGTCGCAGAGGTCGACGACGCGCAGGCCGATGCGGGCGGCTTTGTCCTCGTACGCAGGCCCGATGCCCCGGCCCGTGGTTCCGATCTTGCCCTTGCCGCGGCGGCGTTCGCGCGCCTGATCAATGGCCTTGTGATACGGCAAGATCAGGTGCGCCTCCTGGCTCACTAGCAACCGCTCGTCTTCGGTCAGGTATCCGCGGCGCCTGAGGGCGTCGAGCTCTTCGACGAGCACGCCCGGGTCGATCACGACCCCGCCGCCGATCACGCACACGGTTCGCGGGTGCAGCGCTCCCGACGGGATTAGGTGCAGGACCGTTTCTTCCCCGTCGACCACGAGCGTGTGGCCCGCGTTGTTGCCCCCCTGAAAGCGCACGACCACGTCCGCTTCGGCCGACAGGAGATCGACGATCTTCCCCTTTCCCTCGTCCCCCCACTGCAGTCCGACGACGACTGCACTCTTGACGGCCGGCGTCACTCCCTAGCCCAGGTACACCGAATCGGCGGCGATGATGTCCGGCAGCTTGCGCAGTTCGCCTAGCTGCTCTTGGTTGAGCGGCGAGTCGATGTGTACGAACTGAATCGCCTCGCCGCCAATGCGCCCCAACTCGAGCCCGCCGATGTTCACGTCGTGCTCGGCCAGGAACGTTCCAATGCGCCCGACGACACCGCGCACGTCGCGGTTGCGCACGACGAGAATATGCCCCTCGGGAATCGCTTCGAAGTGGAAATCGTCGAAGCGCACGAGCCGGATGATATCGCGGCCAAAAACCGCGCCTTCGATCAGCCGCGAGCCGTCGCTTGCCGAGAAACGCACGCGGATTGCGTTGCTGAACCCCGTCGCTTGGCGGCTGCGCACGTCGACGACTTTGATCCCGCGTTCCTCGGCCAGAATTGGGGCGTTGACTACGTTCACCGGCGGTTCCATCACGCACGCGAGCAAGCCCTTGAGCACCGCCGCATTGACCGGCCGGAAGTCGATCTCGGCGGCCTCACCGAGGTACTCGATCCTCACTTCGCTTGGAACCCGCTTGGCTAGCTGCGCGTACAGGCTGCCGATCTTCTCGCCGAGCGTCACGTACGGCAACAGAATCCCCGCTTGCTCGGGCGCTACCGACGGAACGTTGAGCGCGTGGATCACCACCCCGTGCAGGAGGTAGTCGCGCACTTGCTCGGCGATGGCAATGGCAACGTTGAGCTGTGCTTCCCCCGTGCTCGCGCCGAGGTGGGGCGTCGCCACGACCTTCGGCGACTGGATGAGGGGATGGTCGGCCGGCGGCGGCTCTTGCTCGAACACGTCGAGGGCTGCGCCGGCCACCTTTCCGGATTCGAGCGCCCGGGCCAAAGCGGCCTCGTCGACGATGCCGCCGCGCGCGCAGTTGATGATTCGCACCCCCGGCCGCATCTTCGCAAACGCCTCGTCGCCAATCATGCCCCGCGTGTCATCGGTCAGCGGCGTATGGACGGTAATGAAGTCGGCCCGCGCGTAGAGCTCGTCGAGCGGGACCAGCTCGATCCCCAATTTCGCCGCGGCTTCCTCCGTAATGAATGGATCGTAGGCGATCACCTTCATCTTTAGGCCGCGGGCGCGGTCGGCGACGATCGAGCCGATGTTTCCGATTCCGATAATGCCGAGCGTCTTGCGGCACAGCTCGGTGCCGACGAAGTCGCTGCGGCGCCACTCGCCGGCGCGCAGGGAGGCGTTGGCTTGCGGGATGTGGCGGGCCAGTGCGAGCATCAGCGAAATGGTGTGCTCGGCCGTCGTCACGTTGTTGCCGCCCGGCGTATTCATGACGACGATGCCGCGCTTGCTCGCCGCGTCCACGTCCACGTTGTCCACGCCGATCCCGGCCCGGCCGATTACCTTGAGAGAGGTAGCAGCGTCGATCACCTCGGCCGTGACTTTGGTGCCGCTGCGAATGATTAGGGCGTCGTAGTCCCCAATGATCCGAACCAGTTCGTCGCCGCCGAGACCGGGACGGTAATCCACCTCGATTCCGTCGGCCTGCTCGAGGATCGTCAGTCCCTGCTCGGCCAGCTTGTCGGAAACGAGTACGCGGTAGCTCACTTACTGCTCTCCTCGTACAGCTCGGCAAGGATCGGCTGGGCCGCGGCGCTGGCCGCGCCCCGCTCGACCGGATGCCCGAAGTGCGCTAGGGCCATTTCGAGCGCCGTCAGTCCGACGATCACGTCGAACGCATCGCTGTAGCCAATGTGAGCCAGGCGCACGATTTTGCCCTTGAGTTTGCCCTGCCCTCCGGCCACCGTCACTCCCATGACGTCGCGCAGATACTTGGTGAACTTCCCGCCGTCCATGCCTTCCGGCAGCCACACGCCCGTGGCCGCGGGGCTAGGCGAATCCGGCGCCAGCGGCCGCAACCCGAGAGCGGCCACCCCGGCCCGGGTAGCGCGGGCGAGGATGTCGTGGCGCCGGTAGACCTCGCTGAACCCTCCAGCCTCTTCGATCAACTGGTACACCCGGCGCAACCCGACGATCATCGACACCGCAGGGGTGTAGGCCGAGGTATCCTTGGCAAGGTTGTCGCGCTCCTTAGCGAGATCGAAGTAGTAGCGCGGCAGGTCCGCGCGCTCGTTGAAACGCCACGCTTTCTCGCTGAGAGCCACCAGGGCCAGACCAGGGGGCAGCATCAGCGCTTTCTGCGAACCGGTGACCAGCACGTCGATCCCCGTGGCGTCCATCGGCATGTCGACGACGCCGACCGAAGTAATCCCGTCGACGATCAGCAAGCACTCCCGGTCCCTGGTCAGCCGGGCCAGCTCCGGTACGGGATGCAAGACGGTGGTCGAAGTCTCGCTGGCCTGGACCAAAACGGCACGCGTGTCCGGAAACCTCTCGAGCGCGCTGGCCACCTGATCGGGATCGACGGCCCGACCCCACTCCACATCGATCGGCACGACTTCCAGGCCCATCGTCTCGGCGATCTCAGCCCACCGCTCGCCGAACTTTCCTCCCCGTACGACGACGACCCGGTCGCCACGGCACAGCGTGTTCGACACGGCTGCCTCCATCCCGCCGGTGCCGGTCGCTGCGAGCATCAGCACCGGCTGCGCCGTACCGAACAGGCGCTTGGAGCCTTCGGCGGCCTCGCGAAAGATCGCGCTGAACTGCGGCGTGCGGTGGTGGATAATCGGCGCCGCCATCTCCAGCAACACTTCGGGCGGTACCGGGGTGGGACCAGGTGCCAGCAGGTATCGTTTTCTCATCGCGCCCCCGTCGCAGCGTGTGCACTAGCGTGCTGCAATGCGGCAGAATTCAGCCTGCCCGTGTATTCCCGGCTAGAATGCATGTCAAGGAGCCGTTCGTGCGAGCGAAATGGAGCAACGCCCGCTTTCAGGTGCGCGCTTTGCTGCTAGTCGCCGCGGTGCTAGCCGCGCTCTGCGGCACTTCCCGGGCGGACGAGCAGAGCGACGCGTATGTGGAAGGACTGATCCGAGCATTCGAGCAGCCGCCGGCCGCCGCGCGCGAGCTAACGCTCGCTCAGGCGATCCACACGGCCGTCGCGAACAACCCGGGGATTCGAGCCCAGCGACTCTCGCCTCGGGGTGATCGCTGGCTCGCGGTCGCCGCCGCAGCAGCCTACGACCCGCGGCTCACTCTCTCGGCCGCAGCAACGAGCGCGCGAATTCCCACGGCCAACGTGCTTGCCGGCGTGGCGGTAGGCGAACGCGAGCCGCTACGGCGCGACGAGGCCAGTGCGGACATCACGCTCTCCAAGCAGTTTGCCACCGGCACCGCGGTCGATCTCAGCTGGCGCAATGTGCGCCGCGCGACGAACTCGGCGTTCCAGGCCCTAGTGCCAGAGTTTGAACCGCAGCTCGGCGTCACCGTCACTCAGCCGCTCCTCAAGAACTTCGGTGGCATTAGCACGCGCACGGCCGTCGAAACCGCCCGAAACACGGGACGCCGCAGCGCAGCCTTGTTCGAAGCGGCCCTGTCGGACTTCGTCGCATCGGTAATCGACGCATACTGGAACCTGAGCGAGGCCCAGGCGGATCTCGAAGTGCGCGAGCATGCTCTTGCGCTGGCTAAAGAACTCGTCGAAGAGGCGACCGCTCGCGTTCGCATCGGCACCTTGCCACCCATTGCAGTCCGCGAGGCCCGAGCCGACCTAGCGGCCCGCGAAGAGGAAGCCATCGCGGCGCGCAACCGCCGTGAGGTGGCCGCGCGGGCGCTCCAGTACCTTGTCATGCTGGCCGACCGGCCGGGCGGCCCCCCGCAGCCGGTGCGACCGGTCGAACGCCACCGAGTCGAAGAACGGCCCATAGACAAGACGGCCTCTCTGCGCACGGCCCTGGCCAAGCGCGCCGAGCTACGAGCTGCTCGAATCGATCTCGAGAATGCCCGCGCCGAGCTGCGGCGCGCCCGGAACGAGCTGCTTCCCAGCCTAACCCTGACCGGTAACTACACTCTTCTCGGACTCGGCGGCATCGAGCGGCCCGTCGAGGTGCCCGCGGGTTCGGGCGACGTGGCCGTGGCCGCGCTCGCCGCAAGCGAGCCCGAAGCCTACGGGGACGCCCTCGACACGCTGGTGAGCCGGGATTTCTTTCGCTATTCGATTGCCCTCGAGCTCGAAGTCCCTTTTTCCAATGCCGCGGCCCGGGCCAACTACGAGCGGGCAGCCGTCGCCGTGCGCGCGGCCAAGGCACGGCTCGAGCAGATCGTCTCGGACGTCGCTCTCGAGATCGAGCGGGCAGTGGCCGACGTCACGTCGGCAACCAAGCGCGTGTTCGCCGCGCGCCTGGCGCGCGAGCTGGCCGAGGAAAACCTCCGCAATCAGAAGAAGCGTTACGACGTCGGCATGGTGACAACGACCGATGTATTGCGCTTCCAGGACAAAGTCGTGGCCGCGATGGCTGCCGAAGTCCGTGCGGTAGCCGACCACGCCCGCGCCGAGGCAAGACTAGCCCGGGCCGAAGGCACGCTCCTGGAACGTTACGGAATCGAAACCGAGAGCGGCCAAGCACCCGAGACGCCGTGGTGGCTGCGCCGCTGACGCTCACTTGATCAAGTGCATGAACTCCTGGCGTGTCTCGCGCCTCTGGAACGCCCCTAGCAACGCGCTCGTGACGACGATCGAGTTCGGTTTTTCGACGCCCCGCATCCGCATGCACAAATGCTCGGCATGGACGACCACACCGACGCCAAGCGGGTTGAGCGTTTCCTGTAGGGTCGAGGCAATCTGCGAGGTCATTCGTTCCTGCACTTGCAGGCGGCGGGCATAACACTCTACCAGGCGCGCGATCTTGCTGATCCCGACGATGTGATGCCGGGGCACGTACGCCACGTGGGCGCGCCCGAAGAAAGGCATGAGGTGGTGCTCGCACAAGGAAAAGAAGTCGATGTCGCGCACCACGATCATTTCGGAGTATTCCTCGACGAAAAGAGCGTCCCCGATCACCGTTGTCGGGTCCGTCTCGTAGCCGCGCGTGAGGAACTCAAGCGCTCGTGCCACTCGCTCGGGAGTCTTGCGCAGACCCTCGCGGTCGGGATCCTCGCCGAGGCCGGACAGGACGCGCCGGATCAGCTCTGCGTCCACGTGCCGCTTGCTCGCCACACCGGTCTCCTCAGTCGCTCTCGCGGTCCGACTTGATGCGCTGGTACTTGCGATAGTCGTAACCGGTCGCCATCGCCATCAGCAGGCCTTCCATCCCGCCTTCCTTCTCGCGCCGCAAGACCTGGAGCCGCTCGAAATAACTACCGAACTCCTTGTTGATGCGCTGCGCTTCCTCGCCCCGGGTTTCGAAGAACTCGCTCAGGCGGGTGACCGCGAACCGCAAGGCAGCAAAGCGCAGCTCGTTCGGGAACGAATCCCACTCCGCCAGCGAGAGCGTCCGCAAGGACTCGTAGCCTGCCAGGAGCGCTTCAAACCGCTCGAGCGAGTAGGAACCATCGCAGAAGCAAAGGGCGTTGACCGCGGTCGCGAGGTCGTAGACGTACTTGCCCCGGCAGGCTGCGTCGAAATCGCCGAGCGAAACCACTCGGTCGCCTTTGAACAGCAGGCACCACAGGTGGACGTTCCCGTGAATGACTCCTTTGGGCAGCTTCGTTTCGAGATAGTTGCCGAGGTATTCGGTCTCTTCGTCGAGCGTGCGGATTAGCTTCTTGAAATAGGGGGGCAGGCGGCGGCGAACCGTCGCGTACATTTCGAAGATGCGATCGAATCCAAACCGGTTCTCGATCGTCTTCTTGTAAGCGCGCCCGACCGTGTGGAGAGTGCCAAGGAGCCTGCCCGTGCTGTGGATCTGGCGCAGCGTCAGGTCTTTCTCGGTCAAGTACTCTCCCGCCGGGACTCTCAGAACGACGAGCAGCCAGCCGTCGTACTCAGCGTACGGCCGCCCGTTTGGGTCCGGAACGACTCGCGGCGAGGCAAAGTCGTGTTTTTCGAGGAAGCCGAGCAGTTCGATTTCCCGGCGCAGGACCTCGTATGCCTCGTCCGGCGGGCGCAGGCGCACTTCGTAATGGCCCTTGTTCGTCTGGAGCCGATACCGGCGCGTACCCCATCCGGGGATCGGCCCCGAGCCCGGAGCGAGCTTGCCCAAGCCGTAGGCCTCTGCAAGAGCGGCGAGGTCTTCCCGACCCAGCGACGGTGGCTGGTTGATGGTCATCACGACAGGTTCGGAGAGGGTCTTGCCGCAGCGAAGCCCCGGCGACTGCTTATACGAAATCGAAGCAATGTCAACGTATTAAGCTTTCCCACCGCCGCCGGACCCGGTACCGTCCTCACCAAGAGCACCGAGGTATTCCGAAAGCTCGCGCTCGCGCGTTTCCTCGTCCCATCCAAGCCGCTCGGCCATCAGTTCGGCAACCCGGCCGGCGGCTTCACGCCGGCGCCGGCTACGCAAGTGCACGTGCAGGCGCCGCACCATTACGTCGGCCAGCTTGACCGCCATCTCGTGATCGACCGCGTGGACGACTTCGACGCAGAGATCCGGAAGGTCTTCGGCCAACCGCGCTTTCAGGTCCGGCCGCGATCGCGTCCGCGCGGCGACTTCTGGAGCGACGGCACCGTATCGACTGCGCAAGTGTTCCTCGAGCGAGGACGGTGGCTGTTCGAGCGCTGGTCCCGGCACGATCCCAAGGGCACCGGGGAGCGGTACGGTTGCCGTGCGGCACTTGCCAACCCGGCGCCCGATGCGCTTTGCCGCCAGATCGACGATGCGCTCTGCGACGTGGCGATGTGTCGTCAGCTTGCCACCCCCCAGTGAAATCAAGCCGGCTGGACTTTCGAACACCGCATCCTCGCGACTGATCTCCGACTCGTCGAGCTCGTCCTCGGGCGCGACCAGCGGCCGCAGTCCCGCATACGTGCTGATGATGTCGCGGCGGCCGACGGCGGCCTCGGGAAATGCCCGGTTGACCGCAGCCAGAATGTATTCGACGTCTTCCTCGTCGGCCCGCACCTCGGCCGGATCGCCCTCGTAAAAAGTGTCCGTCGTCCCTGCAAGCGTGTGGTTCTGCCAGGGAATGACGAACATAACGCGCCGGTCGGGTCCGCGGATGACGACCGCATGGCGATTGCCGACCTGGCTGCGATCCAGGACCAGGTGAACGCCCTTGGTCAGGCGCAGGCGTGGCGGCGCCCCCGGGTCGTCGAGCCGGCGCACCCGGTCGAGCCAGGGACCCGTCGTATTCACGAACACGCGCGCGCGCACGCGCGTCGTGCGGCCACTCAGACGATCCCGTACTCGCGCCGCGGCCAGGCGGCCGGCGCTGTCTTTCTCGAGCGCGACCACCTCGGCGTAGTTGAGCACCGCGGCACCGCCGCTGCGCGCGGCCAAGGCGGTCTCGAGGGTGAGGCGGGCGTCGTCCGTCCAGCAGTCGTAATAACGAGCGCCGCCCACCAATCCCTCCCTGCGAAGGGCGGGCTCGAGGCGCACGACTTCCTCGCGCGAGAGCATTCGGTGGGCGTGAACGTTGCGAAATCCCGCCAGCAGATCGTAGAGCGTCAAGCCTGCCCGCAGCCGCAGCGGGGACAACCCGTCCTCTTCGTAGAGAGGAAACACGAAGGGCTGGGCCCGAACAATGTGCGGCGCGATTCGAGTGCGCAGCAAGTCGCGCTCGCGGCATGCTTCGAGAACCAAGGCCAGGTCCCCCTGCTCGAGATAGCGCACGCCTCCGTGGATGAGCTTCGAGGAACGGCTACTCGTCCCCACGGCGAAATCGCCTCGCTCGAGAAGCGCGACCGACATGCCCCGAAGCACGCCGTCGCGCGCCACGGCGGCCCCGTTGATTCCCCCGCCGATCACGAGCAAGTCGAAGACCTCCTCGCGCAAGAAGCGCCAGGTTGCCTCGCGATACCGCATTGGGGACGCGGTTTCGGTTCTAGCCACGATTCAGCGAACTCCGATCAGCCGGTGCATCTGCGGCCGTAGGCGTACGGGCACCGAGCGCCCGGCCACTGCCGCCAGGCGCAACAGGCGCGCCTGACTGATTCGCCACCTGCCGCTCCGCCTGTCGGTCATGGGCTGCAGGAACACGGTCGCGCCAGGCGCCCACTGGGCAAGGCGAGCCGCGGCCTCCTCGACTTCTTCGATCGGGGTCTCTTCGCCCACTACGATCTTGGCGTCGACTTCTCTCGCCTGGCAGCACGCGAAAAACCGCTCGTGCTCGTCCCAGTGGGGCCTTCCTTCAGCCGACGGCAGCTTGAGGTCGGCCGAGATTAGCGCCGCGCGGCGCGCGATTTCTCCCGCCCTTGCCTCCACTACGGCGTTCGTTTCGAGAAGGAAGGGGCGCGGCATCGGATAGCGTGAAACCAACTCGGCGAGAAAATCTCCCTGGACCAGAGGCTCGCCACCGGTGAACGAAATCATGGCGATCGAGGGATCCAGGCGGCAGAAGCGATCGAGAATCTCGGCCAGTTGTCCGGCAGCAATCGGATTGTCCAGAACCTCGGTCGATCCACCGGGCCAATCCACCCGGCAGCGCGCAACGGGCACCAGCGACTCGGGGGTATCGCAGTAGCGGCAGCGCAAGTTACAGCCCGCAAAGCGCACGAACAGATGGCGCTGGCCAGCCCGCGAGCCCTCGCCTTGCACCGAAACGAACAGCTCACTGAGGAATGCGCCGGTATTCGTCGCTAGGCTCATCGATGGTAGTTCGGCAAGCTCCTCGCCACCGCTGGCCTAATCCGCTCCCGCACGCGGCCGGGCTCGCAAGCGCTTCACAATACGTCAGGTATCGGATCGCGCAACCAGCGGCCGACGCCGGTTACGCGGCCGCTACCGCCACAATCAGATCTCCGAGATTCGTCTGGGTTGGCCCCGTTACGATCGCGTCGCCCGTACGCGCAAAGGCCGCACCCGTGTCGAACCGCGCAAGGGCGCCTTCCAAGTTCGCGCCGGCCTTTGCTGCTCTCGCCGCGCTCCCGCCGTCCACTACCGCCCCAGCAGCTCGGCTGTGCCCATCGATCCCGTCGGTCCCCCCCACGGCCACCGCTACTGCTTCGAGCCCGGAAATGGCCAGCGCAAGCGCTGCCGCCAAGTGCTGGTTGCGCCCTCCAGTGCCATGCGCCTGCGGCAAGCGCACCACGGTCTCTCCTCCTACTGCAAAACCTGCCCGGCCTTTTTCTCGCAATCGCCGGACCCCACGCGCCAGGATTTGCGCCGCATCCACCGCACTGCCCTCCAGCCGCTCAAGCGGAGCAGGCACGACCCGGTAACCGAGCTCGCCCAGTCGCCGGCAGGCTCCTGCGACGGCTTCCTCCATTCGCACCACGATCTCCACCGGATCCGCGCGCACGGGGCTTCGCACCGGCTCCGGCGCCCCTTCGAGCCACCGCCGCACTCGCCCGGGAAGCCGCTCCCACAGCCCACTGCGCTCGAGAACCGCCCGGGCCTGCTCGGGGCTTACCTGCCGGGGCACCGTAGGGCCCGAACCGATCACGGCCGGGTCGTTGCCAACCACATCGGAAACCGCCAGCGTCAGTACTCGCGCCGGGTAGGCTGCCCGGGCAAGCCCACCGCCTTTCACCTCGGACAAGACGGTGCGCACCAAGTTGATCTCTTCGATCGCCAAGCCGCTGCCCACAAGCAGGCGGTAGACCTCGATCACTTCGTCGGGATCTAAGCCGGCGCGCGGAACCTCGAAC
>CAYZHO010000009.1:0-14517 GCA_964478045.1 uncultured Myxococcales bacterium
GGGGAGAAACGCATCCTGCTGGGCCTTGTTGAAGCGGTGGATCTCGTCCACGAACAGGATCGTCCCGCGGCCTTCGTAGCGCCGGCGCTTTTCGGCGCGCGCGATGACTTCCCGCACTTCCTTCACTCCGGACAAAACAGCGGAAAGCGGCTCGAACGCGTAGCCGGAGCGAGCGGCGAGGAGCCTTGCGATCGTCGTCTTGCCGCTGCCGGGAGGCCCCCACAGGATACACGAGCGTGGGGTCGCGCCGCGCAAGAGGCGACCCAGGAAGCTGTCCGGGGCCAGGACAGCGTCCTGGCCGACAACTTCTTCGAGGGTGCGGGGCCGCATCCGTTCGGCTAGCGGGACGTGTTCGGCCGTAGCGCCTTCGAACAACGTTCTCTGCTGCGACATGGCGGCCGTGGCCTCTCTCGCATAGGATGTCACTATGGGCAGGCGCAAGGAAACGAAAGTCGAGACGGTCGGGTTGGTCGTGCGCCCGGGCTCGGAGCAAGTCGCCCGGCGAGCACGGCGGCTCGCGGCTTGGCTCGAACGGCGGGGACTGCGGGTTCTAGCCCACCGCGACTGGGCTGGCAGCGCGGGCGGGCGTCCTGTGGTCGGCCGTTCGGCGATGATGCGGGAAGCGGATTTGGTCATCGTGCTCGGAGGCGACGGCAGCCTGCTCGGGGTCGCGCGCCTGTCGGGTACGCCGCCGGTTCCGGTGGTTGGAATCCACCACGGCGAGTTTGGTTTTCTCACGGAATCGGACCGCGGCGGTTTGTTCAACACGGTCGCGAAGATCCTAGAGGGGCCGCTGAGGATTCAATACCGAACCATGCTGGCCGTGCGGGTGCGGCGCCGCGGCCGGGTTGCCGTGCGCTCGCAAGCACTGAACGATGCGGTCGTCACTCGCGGCACCTTTTCGCGAATGCTCACGCTCGAGGCAGCCGTGAACGATCACCGGCTCGGGACCTACATGGGAGACGGGCTCGTGATCGCCACGCCCACGGGTTCCACCGCGTACTCCCTGTCGGCGGGAGGACCGATCGTCGAGCCGTCGATGAGCGCCATCTTGCTCACGCCGATTTCGCCGCACACCTTGAGCAGCCGGCCGCTCGTGTTGTCCGACCGGTCGCGCGTTTCGATCGAGATCGCTCCCGACTGCGACGATGCCGTTCTGACGCTGGACGGGCAAGAGTGGTTCACCCTCGAACGCGGGGACGTCGTCGAGGTTGCCCGCTCGCGCAACCGCGCGGCCATTGCAACGGCGGCCGACGGCAGCTTCTTCGAAGTGTTGCAGAGCAAGCTGCACTGGGGTGCCCGGGGGGAGCGCAAGGGCTAGGCGGTCGCGCAAGGGCCAGGCGGTCGGTCGCCGCTGCCACCATTAGGTCGCAGGCTTCAGCGCGGGCTGGCCAATGCCCCGCGGGTCAGGCGCTCGAGCGATACGTCGAGGAATGGAAGAGCAACGAGTCCCTGGGCCACGAGCGTCACGAACTGAATCGCATTGAGCACGAGCCCGTAGGCAAGTGCATCGGCCTTGGGCACGCCGAACAGCCCGAGTGCCACCACCGCTGCGATCTGGAAGACTCCAAACATGCCCGGCGGGTGTGGTAGTGCCGTGCCGACGCCGATTGCGACGAACACGACCAGGGCCGCCGGCGGAGGCAGGTCGAACCCGAATCCCAAAATGACGACGTAGCTCGACAGCACGGGCAGAGACCACAAGGCCACGGTGGCGGCGAAAACGGTGAGGACCAAGCGCCGGTCGGGCAAGATCTCGAGACCCAAGCGCGCCGATGAGAGGACGCGGGCGAAGGTCGAACGGGCTCGGGCCGGCAGCAGAGGGCCGATCGTTGCCTCGGCGAGCTGGGTGCCTCGTGCCCAGAAACCGACGACCGCCAGAGCAAGAACCGCCAGTAGCCCCAGGCTTCCTTCGGCCGCCCGGTAGGCCCACGGAGGAAGGTCGTTGGTAATGAGCGCCAAGTGGATGAACAGGACGAGGGCTGCTGTGTCCATCGTCTTCTCGAACACCCAGTTGGCGACGATCGAAGAAACCGGCAGGCCCGTCTTCCACGAAAGCAACAGGGGCCGGACGGGCTCGCCGAGGCGCGCGGGAAGGACGTTGATCATCATGTAGGAGACCGCTACGACCTTCCATAGCAGGCCGAAGGGAAGGCGGGCGAGAGGGCGCAGCTCGAGTTGCCAGCGCCAGGCCCGAATTACCTGGATCGCCAAGCTGATCGCTACAGCGGCGGCCAAGTAAAGGTCGTCGAACCGCGCGAGCGCAGCGAGGACATCGGCCGCCGCCACTCGACGGAACGCGAGGTAAGCGCACAGCCCGCCGACGATGAGGCTGACGGTGACGTTGCGGGCCAGGTTGGCCCGCTTCACGGTTCGAGAATCTTTTTAGCGAGGACCTTGCCGCCCGGCCCCATCTCGTAGACGATCGGCACGCCGGTGGCGATTTCGAGTCCCACCACTTCGTCCTTCGTCAGGCCGTCGAGGTCCATCACGATCGACCTGAGGCTGTTTCCGTGCGCCGACACTAGGACGTTGAGGCCCGCGTCGAGATCCGGGACGATGTGCTGGCGGAAGAACGGAAGCGTGCGCGCGGCCGTGTCCTTTAGGCTCTCCCCTCCCGGGGGCGCGACGTCGTAACTGCGGCGCCACAGGTGAACCTGTTCCTTGCCATACTTTTCCGCCGTTTCTGCCTTGTTCAGTCCCTGGAGGCGGCCGTAATGCCGTTCGTTGAGAGCTTGGTCCTTGACTACGGGAATGTCGGTTTGGCCGAGAACCTCTAGCATGATGTCGAGCGTTTCCTGAGCCCGCTTGAGCGCTGACGTGTAGGCCTTGTCGAAGCGAATTCCGGCAGCGGCGAGCAGTTCTCCCGCCCGCCGCGCTTCCGCCCGGCCTTGATCGGTGAGATCAACGTCCGTCCACCCTGTGAAGCGGTTTTCCAAGTTCCACTGCGACTGCCCGTGTCTAACGAGGACCAGAGTTGCCATGATCCCCCAAGTCTACGCTCTTGACGGGGATGAGTACAATTTCTAAACGTGCGAAAAGAAAGGCGGTTGCTTCACGAGCATGCATTGGGTGTGATGTTGTGGCCGCCGGTGCGAAACCCGGTTCGCTTAGATTTCAAGCGGTTAGAAATTGTACTTATCCCCGTCAAGGGGTAGGATGCGGGCGGACTGTGGGGCCGTAGCTCAGTTGGGAGAGCGCTTGACTGGCAGTCAAGAGGTCGGGAGTTCGAATCTCCTCGGCTCCACCATTCATTTTCCTACCTTGCAAAGAACCGCAGGTGCAGCAGTCGGGCGGCGGCACTGCTGCCTGGTGCCGCTGCCTTGGCTCGGGAGGCGCGGGCCATTCGACAACGACTAGAGTTGCCCTGTGCTGGCCCCCTTCGGAGGGGCGTCCACCGCGCTTTTCCGTTGACAGCCTTTACTCTGGCGGCGTAAGCTCGCCGGGCGCACGGCCTGGCGCCAATATGCGATGCCGGTTCGCCAGGGATCGGTACCGCGCTTGAGGAGTTTGGCCATGGACAAGCGTGTTGTTGGTTCGATCGTTACCGCGGCTGCCGCAGGGCTGGTGTTCTCGGTGGCGGCACCCGCGGCGTTTGCTGCGGCGGTGACCATCCGCGAACCGGCATTCGACTTGCCCCACGTCTGTGCCGACACGGACCTCAACGCCGCTCGCCAGCAGGGATTCGAAGCCGCACGCGACCGCATTGGCCAGTTCTTGCTGGTCATGAACGTAGCTCGCGGCACGCTCCACCGAGCGCTAGGTAACCTCGGCGTCCCCGCCGACGACGACATCGAGACCCGGCGAATGGGTTACTCGCGCTCGGAGTACGCGAGCATGTACAACCACCTGCCGGCCGAGGCCCGCGACATCATTCTCGCTTACTGCGAGGGCGTCAACGACGCCATCGGCGAGATGCTGCGGCAAGGGGGTACCCTCGATGCTCCACTCGAGCTGCGCTTGTTCAAGCAAGTCTTTGCCTCTGCGAACAACTTGTTCGGGAACCGCGATCCCCTGACCAAAGGAGAAGGGCCTGACCCTTTCTACCAGCCTCCCGGTCCCAGCTTACCGGGCGGGTTCCAGTTCACCCCGGAAATTGCCCTTTCGTTCGCAGTGCTACAGATCCGCAACTTTGGCTACGAGGCGTGGGACGAAATCGGCATGGCCGAAGACCTCGCCAAGCTAGTAGCGGTCTACGGGCCAACCGTCGGTGCCGAACTGTGGGACGACCGCTATTGGAAAAACGACCCGCTCCAGCCCGTTTCGGTTCCCGACCCGCGCACACCGGGTTTCGGCGGCCCTCTCTCGAAGCGAACCAGGGAGCTCGACCTTTCCGAGCAGATCGAGGTAGCCAAGGCCGTCCGCCGCATCGAAGACCGCATCAAGGGCCGGGTGCGACTGCCCGGCTACCCGATGCACGATTACACCAAGGCACTCGAGCCGGTGCGCCTAGCCCGGGCGGCGCGGGAGTGGCGAGCCCGCCAATGGGGCGCCTGGCCGTCGCTCGGCAGTTACGCGATGATGATCGCGCCCGGTCGCTCGGCCACCGGCAATCCGTGGATCGGCGGCTTCCCGCAGACGGGGATTCAAGTGCCCTCCCTCATGCACTACTCCGAGATCCGCGGGGACAAGATTCGAGGCAACGGAATGGTGTTCGTCGGCGGTCCGTATGCCCTGATCGGACACACGGACAACGTTGCGTACACGAGCACCACGGCGATGCTCAAAATCGTGGATACGTACATCGAGCAGCTCGTGTCGGGCAACTTCGACCTGTTCAAATACAACCACCACGGCACCGTCGAAGAGATGGCTAAGCGGATTGAACTCGTCTACAAGCCGAACGGCGGTGTCATCGAGGTTCCGGTCTTTCGGACCAATGTCGTCTGCTCGGCCAACGGCTGCACCAAAGGCGATCGGCCGGTCGAGGCGTTCGCCGGCGACGTGGCGGGAACGGTGGATGCGGCGACGGCCACGTCGGTGACCGATGCGGACGCTTCCTTCACGCCTGGGGCGCTGGCGGGCGGCTACGTTGCAATCGTGGACGGAACGGGAGCCGGGCAGATGCGCGAGATCGCCAGCAATACGGGGGATACCCTCGTAGTGGCCGTCGCGTGGACGACGACGCCGGACGAGACGTCCGAGTACGTGGCGGTCGGTCCGGGCGGGACCATCACCGCGATCACCCGCGAGAGTCCCGTGTGGCTCGAGGAGGGATTGGCGGCCGTCGGCTGGAGCCTGTTCCAGCAGGCTCAGTCCGTCATGGACATGCGCTCGGCCGTGCGCCTGATTCCGTCCACGCACAACTTCATCGCGGCCGACAACCAGCCGTTCAACGGGGTCGGTACGGACACCGGCACCGGGAACATTTTGTATGCGACGAGCGGCTTCCATCGAGTGCGGCAGAACGGGGTCGACTCGCGACTGCCGCTCGACGGAGCGGCTCCCGAACCGTTTGCTGTTCTTACCGGGACGGTATCGTCGGCCACGGCGAACTCGCTGACCGATCCAGGTGCGTTTACCGGGAGGGACCTGGCTGCATCGCCGATCAACTACACGTACGACCATCCGGACGACAATGGCTCGGATTACATCGTGATGATCACGGCGGGCAACGGGTACCACCAGGTTCGGCGGATCCTGAGCAATACGAACGACACCATTACGGTCGAGCACGACTGGGGTGTGGTGCCCTCGCCGGGCGATACGTACGCCGTCTATGAGATCTGGGCCATGCCCGAGGCGATGAACCCAGCCGAAGGCTTCACCGCGAACTGGAACAACAAACAGGCCGTTGCCAACGACGTGATGCTTTCGAAAAACGGCCGCAATCACCGGGTCGAGGTGATCCTCGAGCAGCTTTCCCTTGACGACTCGATCACCCGGGAAGATCTGCGTGCGTTGAACAAGTACGTGGCGGGCGTAACCGACCCGGGAACGCCCGGGCGCTATCTAATGGGCCGCGTGCAGCAAGCGCTGGCCGCTTACGGGGATTGCGGCACGATCGACGACGAGCTGATCGCAGCGACCGACTTTCCCGAGCGGGGGCGCGAGATCACCGACCCTCTGGTGGTGCCTCCCGCCGGCAAGCCGGTCAGCGAGGCGGTTGCTTCGAAATCGGCCGACTACATCAAGGGTTGGGCGACCGAGCTTGCGGCGGCGATTTACGGCGACGAATACGGCCCGGCGGGCGTTTCGCTATTGACGTGGGACAAAGCGATCGGCTGGGTTTTGCATGCGATCGACGCGGCCGCAGGCGACGTTCCGGGTGCCTATGTCAACAAGTACAGCGGGGACTACTTCAATGGGGCCGACTGGAAGCAGGTCGTCCACGACAGCTTCTGTAGCTATGTTGCCGCGCACCCCACGATCGGCACGAAAAATCGGCCCATGCGAACGTACAACCACCCGCTTGCCGCGCTGCCCTGCCAGCAGGGATGCAGCACGCCGATCGAGTTCGATCCGACGCCGCTAGGAAACCGCGGCACCTGGGAGGAAATCATCGAAGTGGGGCCAACCGTCACGGGCGAGTTCATCTTCCCCTTGGGGCAGAGCGGAAACATCGAAGGCCAGGCAATCGGCTTTGGGGCTGCCAACATCAAGACCACGCTTCACACGGCCACGCTCCAGCCTGTCTGGCGTGACTGGCGGTTCCTGCCGATGCTGCACGTGTGCGAAGATGTTCAATTCGGCATCGACGAAGACGGCGACACGGACGACGACGGGGTGCTCGACGGATTCGAAAAGTGGTACTACGGGGATCTTTCGAACTCGGCTACCTCGGACACGGACGGGGATGGAGCGGATTTGGCCACCGAGTACCGCTGGGGCAGCGATCCCACCGTAGCGGACACCGACGGGGACACGGTTCCCGACGGCAACGACGTAGCTCCCCAGGACCGCCTGTGCGTGCGGGGCCGGCTGAAGAAGCTTGGCGTAAAGGACAAACCCCAGCCCGGAAAGGACAAGGTCGTTGCGAAGTGGGAGGCGCCCTTGCACGTCTGTCTCGGCGGCGACTTCAAGACCCCGTGCCAGACCGACAGCGACTGCGGTCCGGTAGGGCTGTGCCGCCAGATTCACTTGAACCCGTCCCGAGAACCCATCCGCGTGCTGGCGGCAGACGACTCGCCCCTGCTCGACGTCGAGATTCCCGAGTCGAGAACGATGTGGAAGAACAAGAAGGACGCGGTCTTTACGTACCGAGACAAGGAAGCCGTCAACGGTCCGATCTTCAAAATGAAGGTGCGCCTGAACGCGAAGAAGGACCTCGTTCAGATCCTGGCGTTGGCCAAGAAGTTCGATCTTGGCGCCACCCCGGATGCGGCCGAAGGAGTGGCCGGCATTGCGTTCGGAACGCGGTGTTTCATGGAGCCCACGACGAACTGCAAGCAGAAAGCGGGCGTCCTCAGCTGCAAGAGCCTCTAAGCGGTCCGGCATGCCCGGTGCGAATCGGCGTCGCGCGCCGGCTCTCAGTCGAGTAAACTGGTTGGTGAGCGGCAGCCTACCGCTGGCGGTGCCGCTCGAGAACTTGTCTCGTCCGTCCGGGGAGCGGCCCCTCGGAAAGCCAGGGCCGGCGCGAGCGCCGGCAGGGGGAGGAAGCGATGGGGCGCGTCTTTGTGCGCATCGTTACGGTCGTGGCCGCGGGGTGCCTGGCGGCGGCTCTCTACGTTCCCTCGCTCGAGAACCCACTTATCTGGGACGATCCCGTTCATCTAGAGCTGGCCCGTTCGGCGCCGATCAGCGAGTTGTTCGGCCACCCCGGCGGGGAGTACCGCCGTCCCCTGGTGCTGCTTTCCTACAGACTGCAGGCCGCCGTCGGCCTCGATGACCCGCGCTCACTGCACGCCGCCAACGCCGCTCTTCACGGCCTGAATGCTGCGCTATTGGCGGCCTTGGCTATCCGCCTCGGTGCCGGTGCCATGGTAGGGGTGGCTGCGGCGCTCATTTTTGCCTTCCACCCGATCCAGACAGCCGCGGTGGCCTACGTTTCGGGTAGGACCGACCTGCTGATGCTGCTGCTGACCCTCGTCAGCCTTCATCTGGTTTGCGGCGAGCGCCGAGCCCTCAGAGCCAGGCTCGGCCACCGGGAGGGGGAGCTGCCCCGGCCGTCGCGCTTGGGGGCCGTTCGCATTGCCAGAGCAACCGGGGTCGCGGTGGCGATCGTCGGCGCCGCGCTGGCCAAGGAGCCGGGCGTGCTGGCTGGCCCCTTGGCGGCCGGCCTGCGAGTCGTGACCTACCGGCCAGCTTGGCGCAAGTTCGATCCGATCGTCGCGGCAGCGTGCGTTGCGACCCTGGTCGCCGTCGTTCTGGTGACGCCCCCGGCCGCCGTTGCCACGGCCTCGGTGGACTGGATGACCCGCCTGCGCGATGCGGGCACGACGGTCGTCACCTTCGGAGAACTCCTGGTTGCGCCGCGAGAGTTCCACCTCGACCGCCTGACCGCGGTAGGTCCCGAGCCGCTGGCGGCCGTTGGAGCGCTGGTGGCCGCCGCCATCCTCGCCGCCATTGTGTGGTTTACCCGGCAGCCGACGCTCGCGCGCTTTTGCGTGTTCGCCGCGGCCTTGGTGTACGTGCCGGCGAGCAACTTGATTCCGGTTTATCCGGCGATCGCTTCGCGCTGGGTCTTCACGCCGGAGCACTTCATGTACGCTCCGCTGGCCGCACTGGCTCCACTTGCGGCGGCCGTGGCCTACCGGTTCTTGGGCGGCTTGCTGGGTGCGTTCGGCACCGCCGGGCGAACGGTTGCGGCCCTGTCGGTGCTCGTGATCGCGGCGAGCGTGTCGGCGCTGGCGGCCCGGGAAATCGTAGCGCGCCAGCACCAACTGGCCGATGCGGAAACTGTCTACAAGACTACGCTGGCGCACTCGCCAAGCCCGCGTGCGTGCTTCAACCTCGGCGTGCTGCTACTCGATCGCGGCCTCTACGAAGAGGCGGCTTCGGTCTACCGCCGCTGCGCGCAACTGAGTCCGAACGACCCCGGCGTATACGTGCAGCTTGGAGTGGCGCTGCAGAAACTCGGGGACCCACTGCGCGCGCGGATGGCTTACGCCACGGCCGTGCGAATGGCGCCGGACAATGCTCTTGCATGGAGCAACTTTGCGAGCCTCGAAGCAAGCACGGGCAACTACGATGCGGCTCGCGAAAAGTGGGCGCGCGCTTTGCGCCTAGACCCCGGGCTCGAACCTGCCCGGCGTGGCCTCGCCAAACTCAAACAGGTTGCAAGCGCGGGCAAGCACGGGCGCACGAGCAAATGAGCGGCTGGACCGTTGCCGTTGGCCGGCCGCCCCAGCTAGACTTGGGGTCTCGCTGCGGTTCTCAAGGTAGCCCGTGTTTCCGATTCGCGACACGATCCCACACCGGCGCTTTCCGCTTGCAAACTGGGCCATCATCTTGGCCAACTGTGCCGTCTTCTGGTTCGAACTAGGGCTTGGGCCGAGCCAGCGCCGGGCGCTCTTCTACTACTTTGGAATCGTGCCTGCCCGCTACACCCATCCGTGGTGGGCCCGCTGGATGGGATTGCCGGCTGATGACCTCTGGCCGTTTCTTACCAGCATGTTTCTACACGGGGGATGGGCCCACCTGATCATGAACATGTGGGCGCTGTGGATCTTCGGGGACAACGTCGAGGACCGCATGGGGCACCTGCGCTATCTGACGTTCTACCTCTTGTGCGGCATCCTCTCGGGTCTGACCCACTACTTGATGAACGCCGATTCTACGCTGCCCACGGTGGGTGCTTCGGGCGCAATCGCTGGAGTGATGGGCGCGTACATGCTGATGTTTCCCTGGGCTCGGGTGATCGTGTTGGTTCCGCTGTTTTTCTGGCCGGTGTTTCTCGAAGTCTCGGCCTTCTTCTACATCGGCTTGTGGTTCTTTGGCCAGTTCATGAGCGGAACCTTCAGCATTGCGCTGCCGGGTGAAGTCGGTGGGGTCGCCTGGTGGGCTCACATCGGCGGTTTCGTGGCGGGCATGTTGCTCGCTCCCTATTTTCGGCGCCGGCCGGTGCGGCGCCTGGCCGACGACGAATGGGGGGCACTGGTAGCTTGGGCGCGGCGCCGCTCCTGGTGACTTCGCCGGCAGTCCATCCCGGCCAGGTAGCGCCGAAAGGAGTTCAGTGATGGGACCGATGGACTTCTTCTGGCTGTTCTTCATGGTCGCGGCGATTCAGCCGATCCTCAAGCAGCGTATGCTCGAGGCCTCGCGCCAGCGCATGATCGAGCGAATCGAACGAGCGCGAGGCTCCCGGCTAATCCTACTCGTTCACCGGCAGGAAACGATGAGCCTACTTGGTTTCCCGGTCTTCCGCTTCATCGACGTGCACGACTCCGAAGCGGTTATCCACGCGATACATCTGACGGATCCCGGAATGCCGCTCGACCTAGTCCTACACACCCCCGGCGGCCTGGTGCTGGCCTCATATCAGATCGCCCGAGCGATCCGCAAGCGCGAGGGCAAGGTTACCGTGTTCGTTCCACACTATGCGATGTCCGGCGGGACGCTCATCGCCCTGGCTGCCGACGAGATCGTCATGGGGGAGCATGCAGTCCTCGGGCCGGTCGATCCGCAGATTGGCAACCGGCCCGCGGCATCCATCCTGCGAGTGCTGCGCGACAAGCCGATCGACAAAATCGACGACGAAACCCTGATCCTAGCGGACCAGAGCGAGAAAGCGGTGCGGCAACTCGATGGCATCGTGCGCGAGTTGCTCGACGGGCGGTACCCGCCGGAGAAAGTGGACGAGTTGGCCAAGCTGCTGACACAAGGCACTTGGACGCACGACTACCCGATCACGTTTGAAGAGGCCAAGCGGATCGGGCTTCACGTGAGCTCGGAAATGCCCCGCGACTTGCTCCGCCTCATGAGCCTATACCCGCAGCCCGTGCGCCATACGCCTTCGGTCGAGTACGCGCCGCGGCCCTACCGCGGGAACCACCCGCCTTCGGCGGCTTCGTGGAGCCTATAGAAAGCCTTGGACTGGCGGGGGGCCCTGGCTACTCCTTGGCTCTGGCTTCGGCGGCTTCCTTGAACTGGCGCACGGAGTCGGCCAAGGCGGTGCGCTCGAAAGTGCGCCGCAGGGGACCCGGGATCCAAAAGCCGACGTCCACGGCCTGCGTGCACGTCGCTTCGGTGCGAGTGGGCTCGAGCCGCTTGAAGGCATACGATCCTTCGATGGCTTTCACGTCTCCGCGTTCAAGGCTCCATGCCAGCCACTCGGGACGCTTTCCCTCGTATGAGAGCGTGTAGGAGATGGTCTTGACGACCATGTGCAGGCGATACCGTACGGTCCACAGGCACCGGTCCGGGTCCGCCCGTTCCACCACCGCTTGCTCGATGCCAGTGAACCAGTCGGGGTACTTCTCGAAGTCCGTGATCGTTTCGAAACAAACTTCGATTGGTGCCTCGATTATTTCAGTGTGCGACTGCCGTTCCATTAGCTGGTTTCCTCACCCGAATGGCTGGCCGATCCACATCGGTCGCCAAGCGCCCGACTTTGCCAAAAAAACGGCGGCATTGGCTGCCGACGCACGCGGTTCCCACGGCACGAGCAGGCTCGCCCTTTCTCGGGTTGCTACCGGGGCTTGCCGAAGCGCCGCCTTGGCACGGCCGCAAACGGTAGAAACAAGCAGGCAAGTTGTCAACGCGTGCGGCGGTGATTGACCAGTCGCTCCGCTTCCGGGGCGGCTTGCTGCGGTGCGCGACACGTCCTGTTGACCCCCCCGAGTGCATGTGGCCGTATGCTCGTGCATTCTATGGCCACCAAGCGAAGCGACACAGTACTAATCATCGGTAACAACGACATCGCGGCCGATGTTTGCCTGGCGCTGCGCGAACAGGCGCCCGACGGTTGTCGGCCGCCGGTAGTAGTAGGGCAGGTTTCTGGAGCAAGCCGTGAGCGCCGGCTCTCCCTGCTCGAGCGGGGAGCCGAGCGCCACCTGGCTGCCGCCTTGGCTGCCGAGACACCAGCCGTGATCGTCCAGCTTGCCACGTCCGAGTCGCCGGTTCGGCCGCGGCGCCGCAGCCGCTACGACACGATCGTGGCCGAGACGGTTGCTGCGGCCGTACGCCTGTGGTGGCGCCGTGGCGGGCGGCCTCGGCACCTGGTGGCTTTGTCCTCGACGTTGGTCTACGGCTTGGCGAGAACCTCGCCGCTGGTCTTTTCGGAACGGCACGGCGACTCGGCTCCAGTCGGCGTCGGCGCCGCCACGCGATACGGCCGCTGGGTGGCCGATTTATGCCGGGCAGAAGGAATCTACCGCGAACTTTGCGCGGAGCTCGGCATCGGCCTGACGCTGCTTCGCGCTGCTCCAATCGTCGGCGGTCCCGTTTCAAGCCCGGTAACCGACCTACTGGCCGCACGTTTCGGGGTTCGAATCGCAGGGTTCGACCCCCCCGTGCAGGTTTTGCACTACGCGGACCTCATCGAGGGAATCCGCCTGGCGGTGGCGCAGCTCCCGGGCGAGACGCTCAATCTGGCCAGCAGGGGTGTGGTCCGCCTCTCGCGCCTGGGCGCGCTGGCGGGGCGGTTGCTGCTACCGCTGCCGCAAATTGCAGCCACGATGCTGCTTCCTGAAGGCGTACATGCTGCGGCGCTGGCGTGCCGGTGTGTCGCCGACGACCGGCGGGCAGCCCAAGTACTGGGGTTCATGCCCACCTACACGGCCGAGGAGGCAGTCGTTGGCTGAGATCCGCCCGGTTTTGTGGCGCCGCGGCGCCGTCCTCCTTTTAGACCAGCGAGCCTTGCCCCAACGGGAGCGTTACGTCGAGTGCCGCACGGCGCGGGCGGCGGCCACGGCGATTCGCAAGATGGTCGTGCGCGGTGCACCCGCCATCGGAGTGGCCGCCGCGTTCGCATTGGCGGCGGCAGCCCGGCGCTTTCGTCGAGGGCGCCTGCGCGAAGATTTCGAACGAGCAGCGCGCGAGCTGGCCGCCGCTCGGCCCACCGCGGTGAACCTCGAGTGGGCGATCCGCCGCCAGCGCGCCGCGGCCGAGCAGTTGGGTTGGGACTCGTCTCCTGCGGCGATGGCCCGCGCGCTCGAGGTCGAAGCCAAGCGGATCATGAACGAGGACGTCGAGGCGAACCGGCGGATCGGAGCCTACGGGGCCTCGCTCGTTAAGCGCAAGGGGGACGTGCTCACCCACTGCAACGCCGGAGCGCTGGCGACAGCCGGCTACGGAACCGCAGTGGGAGTGATCCGCGCGCTGTGGGAGAAGGGGAAGCGCTTTCGGGCCTTCGCGACCGAAACGCGGCCGTATTTGCAGGGCGCGCGCCTAACGGCATGGGAGCTCACTCGCTTGGGCATCCCAGTGACGCTGCTCACCGACTCGATGGTCGGCTCTCTCATGCAGCGCCGCCGGCTTGCCGCCGTAATAGTCGGAACAGACCGCACGGCGGCGAATGGGGACGTCGCCAACAAGGTGGGGACGTACCAACTGGCCGTGCTTGCCCGCCGCCACGGCGTGCCGTTTTTCGTTGCGGCTCCCACCTCGTCGATAGACCTGAACTGCCCGGATGGGACGCACATCCCGATTGAGGAACGTGACCCGCGCGAGGTGACCCATTGGAGCGGCCGGCGCGTGGCTGCCGAAGGCGTGGAAGTCTACAACCCGGCATTCGACGTGACGCCAGCGGAGCTGGTGACGGCAATCGTTACGGAGTTCGGAGTGGTCCGGGGCGACTTCCGCCGGGGCCTCGAACGGGTCGTCGCGCGAGCCGAACGCGCGCGCCGCAGCGGCCCCCTGGGCGTCGCTGGCCTCTAGGCGCTCAGCGTTCGGTTACACGAAACGAAGGATAGCCTGCGGCCAGCAACCGTTTCTTGAGCGCTTCGGTTTCTTCCGGCGTGCGGAAGCGGCCGACGCGCACTCGATATAGCGGCTCGCCTCCCGACTCGACGGTGCTGATGTAGACGTCGGAGAACGTCTTTGCGAGCTTGCGCTGCAGGGCGTGGGCGCTCTTTAGGTTACGAAAGGCACCGACCTGCAGTGACACCCAGGGCTTAGATACCGGTGCGCTTGGCGCTTCGGCCGCCGGTTGCGCTTCGGGGCCAGGAGCCTTGGCTTCCACTGGCTTGCCGCTTGAGGCCGAGGATTCGGCCGCAACGCCTGCTTGCGCCTTGGCCGGCTCGGTTTCGGCTCGCGGGGCCTGCGGCGCAGGCCCGGTTTCCGCGGGAGGCCCGGCGGCCGGCTTCTTCTCAAGCGTGCGTCCTGGCGGTGGGGGCGGCTTGATTTGGATCTCGTACGGCCGGCTTCCAAGGAACGTCTCGCGCGGCGTTCCCCGGTGCTGCTGGGCGATCCGCGTTTCCGCAGCCGCCGGAGCCGGCAAGCGCGGCGCCTTGATTCCCGCCACTCCCGCTTCCACTGCACTCGGCGGCCCGCCGGTCATGTGCACTTGAGCTGCCGCGAGCGCCAGCGCGGCCACGATCAAGACACCGGCCGCTGTCGCGGCGCTAGTCGCCGCAGTCCGGCGGGCCGAAAGCCGGGATCCGTCGATCATCTGGGAAGGGCACCGCGCGTCGATCG
>CAYZHO010000009.1:14527-29506 GCA_964478045.1 uncultured Myxococcales bacterium
CGGGATGCGTCGGGAGCCGGTCCCGCGTAAACGGCTGCGGCCTCGTCGACCATTTCGGCGCTTACCGAACGCGCTCCCGCTTGCGCCGCCCGGGCAAGAACAGCACGCCCGAGAGCGGAAGCGACTGCGATGTTGCCGCGCGCGTGCCTTGCGATGGCCGTCATCGACGCCGGCGGAAGCACAGCCGCCGGGTCAGCAGCGCCAGAACCTTCGAGCCGCTCGAAGAGGAAATCGGCAATTTCGGCCGGCGACAACAAGTCCGTTTCGATCCGGGTTGCCACGCGGGATGCCACCCGGGCCAGTGCCCGCGACTGCAAGGTCAACAGCAAGCGCGAGCGGCCGACCAGTACGAGCTGAATGACCCTGCGGGCCTCGGGCGTGATGTCCAGGGCGTCGGCAAGCTCTCTGATTTGGCCTGGCGCTGCTAGGTGTGCATCGTCGACCACGCAAACGATTGAACGTTGACTTCTGCGAGCCCGCTCGACGAGCTCCAAAAGCGCCGCGCGCTTGCGCGTTGCCGAAAACGCCGACTCAAGGGGTTCGCGGCTGCGCAGCAGCGCGTCGATCACCGCTACCGGTGCTGCTTCGGCCGCCGAAACGGCAGCATGCGCGCATACGCCGGCGCGGCCGAGGACGGTTTTGACCAGCGTGCTCTTGCCGGTACCGGCCGGCCCCGTCACCAGCACGTGTCCGCGCCTTTCTTCCAAGGCGCGCTCGAGCCGCAACGAGAAAAGCCCGTATCGCGCACCGTAATAGTAGCGGAACGAACTACTGGTTGCGTCGAACGGATCGTCCGTGAGGCCGAAGTGCGTGTACCAACTCTGCATCGGTCATCCTTTTGCACGCCGCCGCGCAATGTCGCAAACGCGCGACCTCCGTGGCTGCGCACTGGCATTCTTATTTCCCCGCATGGCGGGAGGGTCAACGCGGTTGGGCCAGTTGCTCTGCAAGGCGCCGGTGGGCGTCGGCACCGATCCAGGAGCGATCCACTTCGATCCGGCGCATGCGCCGGACTCGCTTGAAAAAGCGCGCCCGCCGCCGATCGCTCGCTTGGACCAAGTCTGGCGGCAAATGGCCTTCTTCGATCGCTCGTTGGAGCGCATCGCGTGCCGAAACGGCGCTGTCTGGATCCTGGCACACGAGCACCGCGTCCGAGCCCGCGGCAATCGCTGCCACGGCACTGTCGGCTACCGAATAGCTGCCGGTGATGGCCCCCATATTGAGGTCATCGGAGACCACCATTCCCCCGAAGCCGTAGATTCGGCGCAAGATCCCGTCGATGACCGGAGCGCTCAGGCTCGCCGGACGTTCGGGGTCGAGCGCTGGGAAGAGCACGTGGGCCGTCATGATCATGGCCACGCCTTGTTCGACGGCGCGGGCGAACGGTGCCATCTCGACGGCGCGAAGGCGGTCCGCCTCGTGCTCGACTCGAGGCAGCTGCACATGAGAGTCGCAACTGGTGTCGCCGTGCCCTGGAAAATGCTTTCCGCAACCGAGAACGCCACCCTCGGCAAGGCCCTGGAGGTAAGGCAGGGCATGGTGGACGACTTCTTCCGGCGTGGTGCCGAACGCCCGGTCTCCGATCACCGGGTTGTCCGGGTTCGTATGGATGTCGAGCACGGGCGCGAAGTTAACGTCGATTCCGGCTGCTCTAAGTTCGCGTGCTTGGGCTCGTGCGGCTTCGCGTATCAGCCCGGGGTTCCCGGAGCGGGCCATGACGAGAGCGGGTGGAAAACGCGTGAACGGCGGGGGGAGGCGGTGAACCCGCCCCCCTTCGTGGTCGATCGCGACGACAAGGTCCTGCCGCCAGCCGAGTAATGCCTCGGTCAGTTCGAGGGTCGATCGAAGGTCTGGCAGGTTTCGTTCGAACAAGACGACGCCGAGGGGCTCGACGGTGTCGAGAAAGTCTTTGATTTCCGGTAATTTACCTGGTGCATTGCCCGGAAGTCCGACGATCAAGAAGCGGCCGGCTCCGGCCGGCCCCAATGACTCCTCTGTGCGCTGTGCCATGCGCAAATCATACCACAGCGCGGGCCCCGTGCCCCGGCAGCTAGCGCCCGAGCCTCGCCCCGAGCCCGGTGGACTGAAATGCACGGCCATGGTAACGATAGCTGGAGCAGGTGGGGAGGAGACCGGCGCTGGCGGAGGCGCGCTACATTGCTCTGGACGGGCCCATAGCCGTCGGCAAGTCGACCCTGGCGGCAGCCCTGGCCAAAGAGTGGGGAGCGCGGCTGGTTACCGAGCCGGTCGAAGAAAACCCTTTCCTGCCGAAGTTTTACGAGGATCCGGAGCGCTACGCCTTTACGGCGCAGATCTCCTTCCTCGTTGAGCGCTACCGCCAGCAGCTCGACTTGGCTCAGATGGACTTGTTCGAGCGGGCGACGGTAGCGGATTACACGTTTGCCAAGGATAGGATCTTTGCCGAGCTCAACCTGTCGGGCGACGAACTGGCGCTTTACGACAGGATTTACGAGCTCCTCGGGGCAAGGATCCGAAAACCGGACCTCGTGGTCTTCCTCGACGCGAGGACCGAGGTCCTGCTGAGGAGGTTGAAAAAGAGAGACCGCCCGTACGAGAGGCGGCTCGGGAGAGAGTACATAGAGCGTGTGGCAGAAGCCTACAGGCGCTTCTTCCACACCTATACGGAGACCCCATTGCTCGTCGTCAATACCTCGGATGCCGACTTCGTCGGCAACGGCGGCGACTTCGCCGACCTCGTCCGAGAGATTGGGTCGATGGGCCAGGGGGTCCAGCATTACGTACCGCTTGGATCCAACTGAGCGGTGCGCTCGCTGAGGCGAGCGCGCGGCAGGACCGAGACGGGAGAGCACAGCGATACCGGCGTGCGCCGGGGCGGTAGGTCCGGCGCGCTGTGGCGCGAAGCCTTCCGGAGCGGTCCGGGAGGTTTTTTTATGGCTCGGACTAGCTTCGAACAGAGCAAGGTTACCGTTCCCGAAGTTGTGGCCTCAAAGGGTAGGCGGCGGCTGGTGATGCTGACCGCCTACGACTTCACGTTCGCACGCATTGCCGACCGTGCCGGCGTGGACATGCTCTTGGTCGGCGATTCCCTGGGTATGGTCGTGCAAGGCCGAGAAAACACGCTCGGCGTGACGATGGACGAGATGATCTACCACACCCGCATGGTGGCCCGTGGCCGCCAGCGAGCGCTGGTCGTGGGCGACATGCCGTTCCTGTCTTACCAGGTATCGCCGGCCGAAGCCGTCGCCAATGCCGGGCGACTGATCAAGGAAGGCGGCGCCGAGGCCGTCAAGCTCGAAGGCGGGCTCAACGTTGCCGAGACCGTGGCTCGCATCGTGGACGTCGACATCCCGGTGGTGGGCCATATCGGGCTGACGCCGCAGTCGATTCACCGCATGGGCGGCCACAGGGTCCAGGGTCGCCGGGCGGGCAACGCCCCTGGGGCGCGGGATCGCTTGTTGCGGGACGCCGAGGCGCTCGAGAGGGCCGGGGTGTTCGCGATCGTGATCGAAGGCGTACCGGCTGATCTGGCGGGCGAGATCACTCGCAGCGTATCGGTACCGACCATTGGAATCGGGGCGGGGCCCGAGTGCGACGGGCAGGTGCTTGTGCTTCACGACGTGCTCGGACTCGAGGACCGAATCAAGCCCAAGTTTGTCAAGCGCTATGCAGAACTCGGGGCGGCGGCGACCGAGGCGATCGCGCGCTACGCGGGCGAGGTCCGCCAGGGAGCTTTCCCGGGTCCCGAGCACAGTTTCAGCGCGCCGCGGCCGGTGGCGGTAGGCGCTAGTGGGGAGGCGTGAGACGGCGGTGAAGACGATCCGCGACATCGCCAAGATGCAGGAGTTTAGCCTCCAGCTTCATCTTGGAGGGCTGCGGGTCGGGTTCGTGCCGACCATGGGCTACCTCCACGAGGGGCACCTGACCCTGGTGCGCCGGGCGCGAGCTGAGTGCGACGTTGTCGTCGTTTCGATTTTCGTCAATCCGACCCAGTTCGACCGGCGCGATGACTTTGAGGCCTACCCCCGTGACGAAGAGCGGGACCGGCGGTTGCTCGAAGCAGAGCGCGTGGACGTTTTGTTCATGCCGCGAGCCGAGGAAGTCTATCCGCCCGGGGCCGCGACGCGGGTGCACATCGAGGGGCTTACCGAGACGCTGTGTGGTCCGCGCAGGCCGGGCCATTTCGACGGAGTCGCCACTGTGGTGGCGGCATTGTTCAACATGGTGCGCCCGGACGTCGCCTACTTTGGTGAGAAAGACTACCAGCAGCTTCAGATCATTCGGCGGATGGTCGCCGACCTTCACTTTCCCATTCGGATCGAATCCGTTCCCACGGTTCGCGAGCCGGACGGGCTAGCCATGAGCTCGCGCAACGCGCGGCTTGACGCCGAGCAGCGCAAGGCGGCGCTGGCCTTGTCGCGCGGGCTTGCCGCGGCCGCGCGCGCGTACGAGGAAGGGGTGTGCGAGGCGGCGCGCCTCCTGGCGATTGCGCGAGAGCCGATCGATCGGGAGCCGCGCGTTCGGCTCGAATACATTGAGCTGGTCGATGGGACGAGCTTGCGGCCGGTCGAGGAGGCCCGGGCCGATAGCGTACTGGCGGTGGCGGCGTGGCTCGGCGACGTACGGCTGATCGACAACGTCATTCTCGGGCGCGGTTTGACCGGCGAGTCCGACGCCGATGCCGACGAGATTCCACCCGTCATCACGATTGGTGAAGACGACAGCGAGCGCCGGGGGGAAGGTTCGGCAGGAGCCTGCGAATAAACGGGAGAGGAACATGAGTAGAGAGGACCGTTCGATGCGCAAGATGCTAAGAGGCAAGATTCACCGGGCGACCGTGACGGGCGCGAACGTCGACTACGAGGGGAGCGTGACGATCGACGCCCGTTTGATGGAGCTGGCCGGCATCGTGGCGCACGAAGCGGTGCAGGTTTGGAACGTCTCCAACGGCGAGCGCTTCGAAACGTACGCCATTCCCGGACAGGCAAACTCCGGGGTCGTCTGTATCAACGGTGCGGCGGCCCACAAAGCGCGCGAGGGAGACCTGGTAATCATCGCCGCCTTCGGCTGGATGGACGAAGAACAGGCCCGCTCGTGGCAGCCGAACGTCGTTTTCGTCGACGAGCGCAACCGTCCGGTCGAGGTGCGGGGTGAAGTAGGCGGCCAATCCGAGCGTACGGCGGCCTAGCGAAGCCGGCTATCTCCCCGTAGGGAAGTCTAAAGTAGGAGGAGCCCCTAGAGAGGGTTTGAGCGTCAACCCGCGCGTCCTTGCGGGGCTTGAGGACCCAGTCTGCTTAGATTCCGCGCACTTGGAAAAGGGGATTATCCCTGTCAAGTAGGGGGCATGGGCAAGCACGACAAGGCGATCATCAGTTGCGCGCTTACGGGGGTGCTCACCGATCCGGCCAAGTTCAACGTTCCGGTGACCCCAGAGCAGATGGCCGAGAGCGCGCGCGGGGCATTCAATGCCGGGGCCTCGATCATGCACGTCCACGTTCGGCGCCAGGAGCCCGGGATGGGGCACTTGCCGTCGTGGAATCCGGACGATGCGGAGGCTGTGTGCAGCGCGATTCGTGAGGCCTGTCCAGGGGTGATCATCAACCTCACCACGGGCGTATTCGGGCCGGACATCAGCGGGCCAGTGGCTTGCCTCGAGCGGGTTCGCCCGGAAATGGCGGCAATGAACGCCGGTTCGCTGAACTACTTGCGCGTGACCTCGAAAGGCACCTGGGCGTGGCCGCCGGCACTGTTCGACAATCCGGTCGAGAAGATCGAAAAGTTCCTCGCAGTCATGCGCCGGCTCGACATCCTACCCGAGTTCGAGTGCTTCGACACCGGAATCGTGCGCAGCGTCAAGCTCTACCAGCAGGTGGGCATGGTCGAGGGGCACATCGATGTTTCGATCATCATGGGAGTTGCCAGTGGGATGCCGGCCAAGCCCGAGTGGCTGCCGTTGCTGGTCGAGGAACTTCCGGAAGGGGCGACGTGGCAAGTGATCGGAATCGGGCGCGAGGAAGTCTGGGCCTGCCACCGCAAGGCGGCCGAACTCGGCGGAAACTTGCGCACGGGACTCGAGGACACGTTTTACCTTCCCGACGGAAGGCGCGCTCGCAGCAACGCCGAGCTCGTCGAAGCGCTGGTTGCGATTGCGCGGGACGCTGGCCGCGAGATCGCATCGCCCCAGGAGGCGCGGCAAATGCTCGGCTTGCGGGCGGCCCCGCCCCCGGCCTGAATCGGGGTGAAAGGGAGTCTGGGTACAGGCCCGGGCTGGTCTTGGCGCGGGCACTGGGACCAAGCGCGCGGCGCCAGCCTGCGCTGCGCGCCGACGCCCAAGCCAAGCCGCGCACCGGCGGATCCGGTGCTCGAGGGCCTCGCGGCCGCGCTTGCCGGTTGCGGGAGAAGGACTAGGCGACCGGCTCGGGCGCTTTTGCCGCCTGCGAGCGGCCGCCTGCGCTGGGCGCGGCTTGCTCTGGCGGAGCGATCTCGTCCCAGGGACCGGCCATCTTTGCCGCCACGGCGAAGACCGCCCAGGCGCCGCAGCGGTCGCAATCGACGTCGTTGCCATAGCAGCAAAACGGTGTGGTGAAGTGGTCTCCCTCGATGTAGAGGGGCATCGTGGTCGTCATGAGGGGGCAGTGGTCGGTCACGAGTTTGGCTGTGGCAGGACGCATGAGTTCGAGGCTACGGCGAGAGTTCCATATGAAGTCGGGATAGCGGCGCTTGAGGTCTGCGACGATCTCCACCGCTGCTTCGCGTTCTTCGAGGCTTTCCCAGGAGCGTGCCGAATGTTCCCCGGCGGACGGAACGTAGAAGCTGAACGTCATCCCTTCGACGCGCGTTGGGAGCAGGGCGTGGACGAGTTCTTCGAGCCGGTCTTGGTTCTCGCGGTGGACGACGCATTGAACCATCACCGTCGGAGCAAAGTCCTCCGGCAGCGCGGCCAAGTTCTTCATTACCCGGTCGAAGACGCCGGCGCCGCGCACCGCATCGTTTAGGTCCCGCGGTCCATCGAGCGAGATGACGTAGGTGACGCCCGGCCCGAAGTCTCTGAGAGGAATCGTCCCGTTCGTGGTGATCGTGTTTTCGTCAAACAGCTTGATGCCTTCTTCGAGCATCCGCCAGCGAATCATCGGTTCGCCGCCCATCCACAGCATTCGCCGAAAGCCGTGGCGGTCGCGCAGGCGGCGCAGCTCGGCAAGCAGGCGCTCCGGCTTCATTTCTCCCCTGGGGTCGTTGGGGTTGCCGTCGCGAAAGACGAAGCAGTGCGCGCACGCTAGGTTACAGCGGTTGGTGACGTTGACCATTGCCGACGGGTACTGCGGGGGCGGTTCGATGGTCAGGCGAGCCGGGCCGAGAGAGAAACGAGGCATGGCTTGATATCGCTGGCGTGGCGGCATTGCGGCAGTCCTCGATTCGCTGGGGTTTCGCGGACTTAGAAATTGTACTTATCCCTGTCAAGCAGGGGGGTCGGCGCTGGGCCGGCCCCCCTGCCCGCGGGCGGCGGAGGCACAGACCGGGGATGCGCCCCCGCAACGCGGTTCGGAGGGCGGGCCCGTTGACCGGGGAAACGGGCCCGCCCCCTCACGCTCCGACGCGCTCGACTTCGACGGGCGCGCCTCGCGGAGCGTGTCCCGGCGATCCGTAGAACATCCGATAGTGGATGTGCCCGTAACCGCCGGCGAGATGGATCGCCTTCCACGGTGCAGCCACCGGCTCTTGCTGGCCTTGCCAGTGCTTGTGCTGGTAGGGCTCCCAGGCGTGGTAGATGATGACTTCGCCGGGACGCACCGCAGGCGAAAGCTTGACCAGCGACTCGAACTGCCCGGTCTCGTTGAAGACCCGAATTCGGTCGTTGTCTCGAATCCCCCGGGGGCGGCAATCCGCAGGGTTCATGAAACAGACTGGTTCTCCCCGCTGCAGGCGCAGGAGCAAATCGTGGTCGCGCCAAATCGCATGGATGCTCCAGCGGTTGTGACCGCCGTTGATGCGCAGGGGCAGGCGGCTGCGCATGCCGGGGGAATCCTTTTGCACGGGCAGCTCTTCGCCTGCTTCGAGGTACCAATCATGGTCGATGTAGAACTGCTGGCGCCCAGTGATCGTCGGCCACGCGATCTTGTCCTCGACGAACCAGCGGTGTGGCCAGTACGTGTCGTTTGGGTCGTAGTCGCTGCACGTCTGGTAGATCGGTGTGGGACGCGCCGTACCTCGAATGCGAACGGCACCGAGCGCTAAGGCCTCGCGCGCACTGATCTTTCCCACACTTGGGCTGTGCCGGAGAATGTCGTCGATCATGCGGACCGGATCTTCCGGGTCGTGCGGATTGTAGTGCCCGTTGGACGTGAAGCGCTCGTAGGCTTTGGTCAGGTCGACCGGTTGTCCGTTCATGCCGCGCGCGTAGCGGACGCCACGTTGCTTGGCCCGCTCAGCGATGCGTTCACTGAGCAGGCCAAAGATGAACCACTCGGATTTCGACTCTCCGAGCGGCTTGACGGCCTCGTCGGACAAGACGATGTGCGGCGTGTAAGACTGGGCGTACTTGATGCCGTGCTTTTCGTAGTAGCCCGCCGCGGGCAAGACGTAGTCGGCATAACGCGCGCTCGTGTTCATCCGGAAGTTTACGGCAACAACGAGCGAGAGCTTCGGCCACAGATGCTTGAGTGCCACTTGCGGGGCCGGCCAGCGGCGAAGAGGGTTGCACCCGGTAAAGATATAGGCGCGTGGTTCGCGGTCTTCCGACGGATGAACCCTGGTCCAACCGCGGTCGATTGCTGTACGCATGTACTCGCCGATCCCGCGCGGCAAGGACGGATCGGCCAAGTCGGGCCGCGACCAGAGTTCGCGGTAGCCGCCGTGGACGAACAGGAACGGCATCAGCGGCGTGTTCGCCTGCTTGTTGCTGACGCGAACGTAGATTTCTTCGTAGTCGCGAGGCGTGAGGCCGCGGATCGCCTTGGGAATGACCCGCAGGGTCTCGGTCCACGTCAGTCCGGTGGTGGCCATGCGGTCGAGCCCATCGAGCCCCCACCAGGCCGCTACTCGCAGGCCACCACCGGACTTGCCTTGATTGCCCGTGAGCGCCATCAGCAGGATCATCGCCCGCTGGAACAGGTCGCTATGGTGATGCTTGCAGGATCCCCAAGATGCGAAGATCATTGCGCGCGGAGCTGCCGCCAGCTCACGCGCGAAGCGGCGAATGAGCCCTGGTCCGACGCCACAGATCTTTGAAGCTTTCTCGGGCGTGTACTCGGCAAGCCGCTCGCGCAGCCGCTCGAACACCGGCCGCACGGTCACTTCGGTGCCGTCGTGCAGGCGAACCTTGTAACTGCCACGGAGCGCCGGGCGAATCTTTCCAAGCGCTAGCTTGCGCCCCCCTTCACCCTGGCACCCGGGTACCTCGGCCAAGCCACCAGCGGCTTCGTCCCAGAAGTAGAACAGGTCGCCCTTGCCCCCGCGCCGCAGGTCCGACTGGCGCAAGAACTTCCCCGTATCGTCGCGCACGAGAATTGGCAGATCGGTTTGCTCGCGCACGTAGGGTTCGTCGTACAGGCGCTCGGAGACGATCACTTGGGCGGCGGCCAGACCGAGAGCTGCGTCCGTTTCGGGGCGCGGGTTGATCCAGAGGTCGGCGCGAATTGCCGTTGGGCTGTAGTCGGGAGCGATGACGACGAGTTTGGCCCCGCGGTAGCGGGCCTCGATCATGTTGTGGGTGTCGGGGATGCGCGTATAGACGGGATTGCCGATCCAAACGACGATGTAGTCCGAGCGGAACCAGTCGTCCGATGTTCCCTCGCAGTTGTACATGCCCCAGGTCTGGACGCACCCCATGGGCATATCCCCGACGCCCGACCACGAGTCCATGATGGCGGCATTGATGGCTTCGGCGAAGCGCATTTCGCCGGCCGTTTCCGGCCCGTAACCGGCATTGGTGGTACCGTGGTCGTAGATGATTGAGTCGGTGCCTTGATCGAGGGCGGCGTCGATCAGGCCGTCGGCGATCTCGTCGAGCGCTTGCTCCCACGAAATCCGTTTCCACTTTCCGGATCCGCGCGGCCCGACGCGCTTGAGCGGGTAAAGCACGCGCGACGGCGCCGCCTGCAAATCCGAATAGCAGGCACCTTTCTGGCATCCCCGCGGATTGAAGTCCGGAACGTCGGGGCGCGGCGCGACGAAAAGCGTGTTCTGTTCCTCGCGCCAGACGATGCCGTCCTTGACATAGATGTTCCAGGGACAGGCGGAAATGCAGTTGGCCCGGGTGTGGGTGCACTTGGCGACTTTGTCCCAGGTCCACTTTTCGCGGTAGACGTCCTGCCAGCCGCTATAGGAGACGGGACTAGGCGCGCTCGAGCGCGGCTTGGCTCGGCGCGGCCGCTCGGGCCCCCTGGGCTGCAGGCAGGACATCGTCAGGACCAGGGCCCCGGCTCCAGCTAGGAAGCGCCGCCGTGTGATCCCACGTGACCCCGTCATGTTCCCGTCTTTCACCTCCGCGGTTCACCGGCTGCGCGAGCCGGCGCGAAGCACACATTACCAAACGAACGTTCGTTTGGAAAGCGCCGGGTGTGGAAAAACCGCTAGATATCGGAAACCCCGACTGTGGGTGACGGAGCCGACTGCTTTGGCCTCGACAGACAGCCGCAAGCGGCTCTGCTCCTAGCGCCGCCCTGCCCGCACTGGGGTCACAGACAGCGATCCTTGGTTTTGCGCGGCCGCACGCGCGCTTTGGGTTTTTAAGCCAAGCAAGCAGGGGCGGGGCCTGCCGCCGCTCGAGGGCTAAGTGGCTCGATCAATAGGCGGCGTTGGGAAAGGGCGTGCGAGCTTACCGAACCAGGGCATGGACCGGGCGCTTTCCGGTGTCGAGCTCCACAGCCGCTAACTGGGGTGTCATTGCCAGTGGGCTTGCCGCACGGACGTCGCGCATGCGCGATGCGAGCGGCGCTTGCGTCCGCTGGAGACGCTGGGTGGGCGCCGGCGACCGGCAGCACCGCCGCATCCCCGGAGCTCGGCTCCGGCACCGGCCGCAATCGACCGGCGGCGCGCTGCGCGACCACGGGTTCCATGATCGGTCGAGTTGGTGGCCGGCGTCAACACGATTCGTGCTGCGCTGGTCGGTGTGCTCGGGCGCTTGTTGCAGCACGTGCGGTTTGGCCTCCCCTGGGAAGGGCGACGAGTACCCGGAGGGGGGACCGGCCGAGTTGGACGGGGACGACGCCCCCTTGGGGGAGAGTTGAGTCAATTTGCTCGCCGACCCGCTGTAGCACGGGCCGGTCCCGCCCCGCACTTGGGAACGGCCCGCACTCTTGCTAGCAGGCGGGCAGTGGTGCGGCCGCCGCGTCGTGTTAGCCTGTGGAGTGGTGGCCAAGTCCAAGACTAAGCAAAAGCAAAAGACGAACGAGCCGGTAATTACGAATCGTAAGGCTAGGTTTCAGTACCACATCGAGGAGACTCTCGAGGCGGGGCTGGCTCTTACGGGAACCGAAGTCAAGGCCATTCGCGACGGACGTGCGAACCTAACCGACTCTTATGTTCGTTTGCGCCGGGGAGAACTATATCTGGTCGGCTGCCACATCGGCCCGTACCCGGCCGCTGGAGCGTTTCAGCACGAGCCGCGCCGCGAGCGCAAGCTGTTGGTCCACCGCCGGGAACTCGACCGGCTGGCCGGCAGGGTGCGCGAGCGAGGTCTTACCTTGATCGTGCCGCGCCTTTACTTCAAGAACGGCAGAGTCAAGGCCGAGTTGGCGCTGGCGCGGGGGAAGAAGCGGCACGACAAGCGTGCTGCGATGCGCGAGCGGCAGATCCGCAAAGAAATGGACCGAGCCATCAAGGCCCACCGCTGAGCCTGGGCCCTGGTGCTCGTTGGGACTCCTTCGGCCAGCCGCCGGCTTTCGGGGGCGAGCCTGGCAGTCCACGGTGCGCATGCCAGGGGCTTCCAAAGGACTCGGGGACTAAGTACGCTCGAGCGACCGTCGCGCTCCGGCCCGAGCGGCCGCGCGCCTCGTCAACGCCCGGGCGCGGCCTCCGCGAGCAGCCTGCGGCAGGCGGGCACGTCGATCTTTCCCATGGCGTTTCTCGGAATTTCCTCGACGAACACGTACCGGCGCGGGCGTTTGTAGGGCGCTAGGCGTTGCTCGGCTTGCCTGCGAAGCGCGGCTTCGAGGGCTCGAACCATTCCCGAGCTACGTGGCCCGCCGCGGGGGGCCACTACGGCTCCGACTACTTCGCCTAGATCCTCGTGTGGCACTCCTACAGCGGCGATTTCGGCAACGCCGGGAACGTCCTCTAGGGCAGCGGCGACTTCGCCAGGGGTGACGTTCGAGCCGCCGACGATGATCAGTTCTTTGATGCGTCCAGCGATCCACAAGTATCCGTCGGCGTCGAAGTAGCCGAGGTCTCCCGTATGAAAGAAGCCGTCGCGCAATGCAGCAGCCGTGGCAGCCGGATCGTTGCCGTAGCCGGAGCACACTGCCGGGCCGGCTACGCAAACTTCTCCGCGCTCGGTCGGCCGGCCCCGCTCTGGCCTCTGGTAGCCTCTGCTGGTCGCAATCACGACCTCCGTATCGGGTAGCGGCCGGCCGACGCTGCCAGGCCGCGGCGCCGCTGGCGGATTGGTGGTTACGATCCCCGTCTCGGTAAGTCCGTAGCGTTCGACCAGCGCGACGCCGAAACGCTCGTAGAAACGATGCCATAGGGGCGCGCTGAGCGGCGCCGAACCGCAAGTGGCTAATCGCAAGCGGGTGAGATCGTCGTTCGTGCGAGCCGCCTCGAGCATGCGCGCGTACATCGTGGGCACTCCCATCACCACGTCGATGTCGAAGCGAGCGATGGCATCGAGCGCCGATCGAGCATCGAAACGCGGGAGCATCACCAGCGTGCCGCCGGTCAGGAGGGTCCCGTAGAGAGCGAGCACCAGGCCGTGGAAGTGATGGGCGGGCAGCATGTGGAGGACGCGGTCGCGCTCGTTGCGGCCCCACAGGCGCGCGAGCGTATCGAGATTGGCCAACAGGTTTGCGTGGGTGAGCGGTACGCTCTTGGGGCGTCCGGTTGTCCCCGAGGTCAGCAGGATCAGGGCAGTCTCGGGCGGCCACTCTCTCGGCTGGCCGCCGGTTGTGGCGCTTGCCGTGGGGTTTGCTGGCGGCTCGACTTCCTGAGGTGGAGCACCTGCGGCGCCCGTCACCATCCATCGCGGGATAGTGAGCTGTCTCGCCGCGGCGGCCCTCGGCGGGCTAGAGCGTTGGGCCGGCTCGGACCCTGCGGCGAGCTTGCGGAAGACGTCGGGTGAGGTGATCGCCAACGCCGGCCGTACGGCTTCGATCACGGCCCAGGCTTCTCGCGGCGACAGCGACGGATTGAGGGGGACGACGGCTGTGCCGCACGCCAGTGCAGCCAGGTGGAGAGCCGCTAGTTCGCTCGTGCGCGGCGGGGCAAGGAGCACTGCCTCTCCCGGGCCGACCCGGCGCTCGAGCAAGGATTGCCACTGGCGCACGCGGTCGCACAGGCGGCCGCGTGTCGTTGTGGCGAAGCTGCGGCCGTTGGCCGCGACCGTAGTCAGTGCAAGGCGCTCGGGATTCGTGCGCAGGCGCGCCAGCGCTTCGGTTGCGAGATTCAGTGTCTAGCGACCCTCTTTCCAGCGGGTGACGAACCGCTCTTGGACGATGTTCTCTGGAGACTTGTGTTTGGCCAACTCGGGATCGTGCGAGCGCAGTTCGCGTATCTTCTCCAGAGCCTGCTTGCCGGAGGCAATTCCGTGGCGTGCCAGATAACAGCCGACCACGACTCCCGTGCGCCCGTGTCCGGTCGAGCAGTGCACGAGAGTAGGGCTGTTGCGACCCTCGATTTCGGCGTCAAGGGCGTCGAGTACCAGCTCCATCTCCTGCTCGGTCGGTGCAGAGCCGTACTCGAACTCGTAGCGCGCGATTTCCACCACGAGACCCCGTTCCTCGGCAAGTTGCTCGAGCCGATCTTCGTAGGGCAAGTAATGGTTTCCGCCTTCTGCCTGGCGAATTTCTTCTTCTTCGGTGAGGTTGATCACCGAGCGTATTCCGGCATCGAGCAGGGCGCGCAGGACTTTGTCGCGTTCTTCTTCAGTGGCGCCGCTTGGATACGAACCGGCCAGCAACTGGCCCGGGATGACCCAATACGCGCCTCGGTAGGGAGGTGGAGGGTAGTCGCTCACGGGATCTTGTTCTTCTGAATGTGGATTCGCTTTCGCGTCGTTCGGCTTTCGATTTCCCGGCCGTGGCTACTGTTACAAATACTCCCCCCACACGTCAAGAGTTGACAGGGATGAGTACAATTTCTAAGTGCGCGAAAATACGAGCGGTCGCCTCCCTCCTGCGAGGCGACCGCTCGTATTTTCGCGCACTTAGAAATTGTACTCATCCCTGTCAACATAACAGCATGGTAACGGGCGGGGAGCTCCTGGCGCGGTGCCTGGCCAGTCAAGGCATCCGCTTTCTTTTTGGCCTTCCATCTCCGGAGATCGATCCGCTGCTCGCGGCGCTCGAGGATCACGGCATCCGTCACGTACCCGTGCGTCACGAGGCGGCCGGGGCCCATATGGCCGAGGGGCTCTACAAAACGACTGGAGAAGTAGCCGCAGTCGTCGGCAATCCGGGCCCTGGTTCGGCGAACCTATTGGCTGGCGTCATTACCGCCCGCCACGAAGGCGTACCGCTGCTGGCGATCACCTCTCAACACCGGCTCGGGATCGTCTATCCGTGCCCGCCGTCAACGTTTCAAGGCCAGGACCAGCTCGATATGTACCGGCCGGCGGTCAAGTGGGGGGCGCCGATTTTCGAATTCCAGCGGATTCCGGAAGTCGTGGCGCTGGCGTTTCGCGAGATGTGGGCAGGAAGACCCGGTCCGGTGCACATCGAACTACCCGCGCCCATTCTTTACGAGACGGGTTCGGAAGAGACGATCCGGATCCTGCCGCCCGCGCGCCAGCGAGGCGAGCCGCCGCAAGCCTCTGCCGAGCAAATCGACCGCGCCGCCGAGCTGCTTGCC
>CAYZHO010000010.1:0-3394 GCA_964478045.1 uncultured Myxococcales bacterium
GGGCCCGCTCGAGCCGCACGGCAAGCTCGTCGACCCGCTGCCGCTCGGTGGCCACCCTCGCACTCGGATCGCGCAGCCGGCCGGCGGCAGTGCCGAGCACCAGCCGCCAGTGGCGCACCCGGGCCAGCGCTGCAGCGCGAAGCCGCGCGCCAAGGCCTGCCACTTGTTCGAGAAGCTCCGAGCGCACCGGCACCACGAGCTCGGCCGCCGCCGTGGGCGTGGCGGCGCGCCGATCGGCCGCAAGATCGCACAGCGTCACATCCACCTCGTGCCCGACGGCCGAGACCACCGGCACGGGAAACGTCGCGACCGCCCGCACCACCGCTTCGTCGTTGAAGGCGGCAAGGTCTTCGCTAGCCCCCCCGCCGCGGCCGACGATCACCACCTCGGCCCGCCCGTCCTCGGCCAGCAGGCGCAACGCCGAGACGATCGAAGCAGGAGCTTCTTCCCCCTGCACGAGCGCAGGACTGATCAGCACGTGCCATCCCCCCGCGCGCCGGGCAATCGTCGTGAGAATGTCGTGAATGGCGGCGCCGCTCGGCGAGGTCACCACTCCAATCACCTTCGGCAATAGGGGGAGAGGGCGCTTGCGCTCCTCGGCGAACAGCCCCTCGGCCGCGAGCCGCCGCTTGAGTTCTTCGAGCGCTCGCTGCGCGGCCCCCCAGCCGACCGGCTCGATCGCCGTCACGTACAGTTGCATGCGACCCTGGGGACCGTAGACGCCGACGCGACCCCGGCATAACACCTCGTCGCCTACTTCCGGGCGGAAGCCGAGGCGCGCGACGTCGCGCCGCCAGATCACGGCGTCGATGCGGGCGTCCTCGTCCGACAGGGTAAAGTAGCAGTGCCCGCTAGAGGCCTCGCTCCATTTCGAGACTTCACCGACAACTGCCACCTGAGCGAAGCGTTCCTCGAAGACCTCTTCGATTCGCGCAACCAGCTCTGAGACCGACAGCGGCCGCTCGCCCGCACCGGCGCGCTCGATTCCGGTTGCAAACGGCAGCTCGGGAGTGTCCTGTCCGTCCTCGCCTTGCGGCCGGTCGCCCGAAGCAAGCGGACCGCGGTTCGCGCTAGTCATTTGCGAAGGCCGGCACTGACAGGCGCCGCCATCAGTCCGCGACGGTGGCCTCGGCGGCCGGGCGCACGTCGAGTCCGCGTTCGTGAAAACGCGAGAAGACACGCCACGTCTTCAGCAAGTCTAGGGCGCGCTCGATCTGCGGGTCCGAGACCGCCGGTTCGGCAGGAACGTCGCTCGCGGCTTGCTCGTTGCGCATGTGGCCAGCGAGATCCTTTTCGTGCACTTCGAAGCGCTCGCTGGCTTTGGCGACTTGGACCACTGGCTCTACGTGCACGTCGGGCTCGATCCCGGTGGCCTGAATCGACCGTCCCGAGGGCGTGTAATAACGCGCGGTGGTCAGGCGCAGCGCCGAATCGTGTCCGATCGGCAGAATCGTCTGCACCGATCCTTTGCCGAACGTGCGGGTACCGACGAGAATCGCTCGCTTGTGATCTTGCAGCGCACCGGCCACGATCTCCGAAGCGCTTGCCGAGCCTCCGTCGACCAACACGACCAGCGGCACGTCGGGCTCGGTCCCGTCGTTGCGCGCAAGAAACCGTTGCTTTTGGCTCTCTACCCGCCCTTCGGTGTAGACGATCAGTCCCGCGTCAAGGAACAGGTCGGCCACTTTGACGGCCTCGTTGAGTAGCCCGCCCGGATTGTGGCGCAAGTCTAGAATCAGGCCCTGAAGGCCGCGCGGGGCCTGCTTGTCGAGCTCCGCGATCGCATCGGCCAGCTCCCTCGAGGTGCCCTCCTGAAACTGGACGATGCGCACGTAGCCGTAGCGATCGTCGTAGAGTTTCGTATCCTTTACGCTCTTGACCCGAATGATCTCGCGGGTGATCTTCACGTCGAACGGCTCGGGCACGCCCTCGCGGTTGATCGTCAGGACCACGTCGGTCCCCTTGGCCCCGCGCATGAGCGAGACCGCTTTCATCAGGGACATGCCCTTGGTGAGCTGGCCGTCGATCTTGATGATCTGATCGCCCGGCTTGAGACCGGCGCGAAATGCCGGCGTGTCTTCAATCGGCGCGATGATCGTCAGCACCCCGTCGCGGATGGTGATCTCGATGCCCAATCCACCGAACGTCCCGCGCGTGTCGACCTGCAGCTCGCGAAAGAGCTCTGGAGTTAAGTACGCGCTGTGGGGATCGAGCGACGAGAGCATGCCGTCGATCGCTCCCTCGATCAGCTTTTCGGTCGAGACTTCTTCAACGTAGTTCTTCTGCACGATCGCCATGATGTTGGCGAACGTTTCGAGACTGGCGTACGTGTCGCGCGCCGCCCGTGCCGCACGCTCACCGAGCGGGCTCAGGTAAGCGCCCGCAAGCAGTGCTGCGGCGGCGGTGCAAGCTAGCAGTCTGCGCCGAGTGCGGGTAATCGCCATAACGGAGCGAGTATAGCCAAGCGCCTGGTGGCGAACAATCGCCGATCGCTGGCGATGAGGTGCTAGTGCCAGGTCAGCGAAACGCCGCGTAACCCCCGCGCAGCCAGGCGCCGGGATCGAGCGGCTTGCCTTCGGCGCGCAACTCGAAATGCAGCACCGGATCCTCTGCGGGCAGGCGCCCGACCGCTTCACCCTCACTTACGCGGTCGCCGACTTCGCGCAGGAGCTCGGCCAAGTGCGCGTACACTGTATGGTAGCGGTCCCCGTGCGCTACGATGACGGTATTGCCGAGGCCCGGGAACGGCCCCGCGAAGCGGACTTCGCCGGGAGCGACCGCGCGAACCAGGCGGTCGCCGGCAGCGCGAATCAGCACGCCCTGAACGCGGCTACCTCCCGGACGCCGCTCCCCGAAGCGCACGAGCAGCTCTCCGCGGACTGGGGCCTGAAGGTCTCCGCGCCGCAGCCGGAACGGGCGTGGTGGCGCAGGCGGCTCAGCCCGGGCCACGCGAGCCGGCTGCCTCTCCGGCGGCCGCGGCGGTGCAGGCACGGGGGCCACCAATACCGGAGCGTCCGGCGGCGGGCTAAGGTTTAGAATGCTCAGCAGCTCTTCCTCGGCCGCGCGTAGCCTCGCCGTCTCCTCCCGATGGGTCTCGAGGTCTTTTTCCAGCCGGGCCAGCAGCTCTGCCTTTTCCTTGCGCGCTGCTTCGTAGCGCACTGTCTCCTTTCGCAATGCCTCCTGCTTCTCGGCGATTTCCCGCCGCTTTGCCTCGAGCTCGGCCAGGGCCCGCTCGTGCTCGCGCCGCAGGCGCTCGAACTCGCGCATGGCCTGCGTGTCGGCTTTCGAAATGGCGGCTAGGTAGCGCGCCATGCGTAGCGGCTCGGTCGATGCCGCCGCGCGCTCGAGAACTCGCGCGCTGCCGAGGCGGCCTTGCTTGTAGATGCTTCGTAGG
>CAYZHO010000010.1:3404-25552 GCA_964478045.1 uncultured Myxococcales bacterium
CCGCAAGAGCTCGCGCGCGGCAGTGCGGCGCGCCTCCAGCGTCTCGATCTTGCTTTGGCGGGCACGCAATTCCGCCTCGAGCGCCTTCTCTTCTTCTTTGAGACGCGCCAGCTTGCGGCTCGAGGCCAGCAGGCGCTGGTCGAGCTCGCGCAGCTCTGCCATCAGCGCTGTAACCCGCGCGGCTTCTTGCTCGGTGAGCCGTTGCTTCTCGCGCAGCCGCTTGCGGACCGCGTCGAGATCGTTCGTTGCTTCGCCTGCCACCGCCGGGGGAGCCTCGGACGTCGGAGCTGGCGCTGCCAGTGCCCCCCGCCCGGTCGCCAGCACCAGCCAACACGCCGGGACCGCGGCGAGCGCAGCGGCCAGAGTCCTCACCCGACCTCTTCCCCAGCGCCCCGGTTTCACCGCCAGCTCCCGAAGCGCTGCAGCCCCAACCAACTGCCAACCACCCCGAGCAAGGCCCCCCAAAAGACCAGCGTGAAGCACTGTCCCGGCGTCAGAAAGTCGATCGTCTTGGCAAGCACCGGAAGTTCATTGGTGATCGGCGCCGCAGTCACCTGGTAGATGAGGCTCAGCAAGCCGATCCCCGCAAACGCGCCGATCACGCCCTCGATCAGTCCGGTCAGCAACGCGGGACCCCAATACAAACTGCCGACCGCTCCGACCAGCCGCATCACCTCCATCTCTTCCCGCCGGGAAAAGGCCGCCAGTTGGAAGGTGGCGCCAACGATGATCGCCGAAACGATCAGGGCTAGAGCCCCGAGCGCCCAGGCCACCCAGCGGATGATCCCCATTGCGTTGCGCACGCGATTGATCCACTGGCGGTTGTACTGGACATCGTCGACTTCCTCGAGTGCTTTCCACTCGGCCAGCTTCGCTTCGAGCGTGCCGTCGTCGACCGAGCGGCCGAGCGCCACCTCGAGGGAGGCCGGCAGCACCGAAGCGTCAAGGCCATCGAGGAGAGAGGCGCTGTCGCCGAGGTTGTCGGCGAGGAACTGCCACGCTTCGTCCTGAGAAATGTAACGAACGTCGACGACGGCCGGATCGGAGGCAATGGCCTTCTTCAGTTCCACGACGCGTTGTTCGGAAACGCCCGGTTTGAGATAAATGGACACGTCGACGCTGGTTGCACCCCAGCCTTGAACGACGCGGTAGGCGTTGGAACCGACGAGGAGGACGGCACCGGCAAGGAGCACGCTGACCGCGATGCTCGTCATCGTCACTCCGGCAATCACCGGCGTGGCGAGAATGCTGTCGATCGACCGGCGCAGGTAGTAGGAGATCGGCTGCCGCGAAGAGCCGCGCCGGCTCACAGGTCGGCCGCGACGCGTTCTGCTTCCTCGACCAGCCGCCCGTCGTACATCATCAGGGTTCGGCATCGGAGCAAGTCGAGCGCGTCCTGGTCGTGGGTCGCGATCACGACGGTGGTCCCGTCGCGATTGATTTCTTCGAGCAGAGTCAAGATTTCCGCGCTCGCGTCCGGGTCGAGATTACCGGTGGGCTCGTCCGCCAGCAACAACGCGGGCTGGTTGATCAGCGAGCGTGCAATGGCCACCTTCTGCCGCTCGCCGGCCGACAGGACCGTGGGCGGCGCGTCGCGATAGTCATCCAAGCCGATCATTTCGAGAAGCGCCCGAGCCCGGGCAGTGGCCACCGTGTGGCTGAGGCCCGCGACTTCGGCGGCCAGCGCCACGTTGTCGAGAACCGACCACCGCTCGATCAGCCTTGGATCCTGGAAGACCAAGCCGAGCTCGCGGCGCAAGGCGGCCAGGGCTGCTCCCTCGAGCCGGTCCAAGTTGCGGCCGTTGACGATCCCGCGCCCGGAGGTGGGCCGCTCGTCGCCGAAAAGAATTCGCAACAGGGTGGACTTACCGGAGCCCGTCGGACCGGTAAGCAGAACGAGTTCGCCCCGCGCGACGTGCAGCGTGACGTCGCGCAATGCCACTCGTCCCGAGGGATACTGCTTGCAAATCTTGTAGAGTCGAATCAACGGCGCCCGGCGGCCTTACGGCCGTCCCCCAACTACAACTTCCTCCGCCGCTCCTACTGGACGCCGGCGCTGCCCGGCCGCCGCTCGCCAACGAGCGCTTCGAGCGCAGCAACGATCTCGGCCGCTGGCTCGTCCCCGTTTGCGGGTAGCGGCCCGACGTATTTCTCTCGCACCCGGCCTTCCCGGTCCACCAGGAACGTCTCCGGATACCCAGTTATACCATATTGTGTACCGACTGCACCGCCCGGGTCGAGCAGCACGTCGAATTTTATCTCGCGTGAAGCGACGAAACGCCGCACTGCTTCGACGTCGTCGTCCCCGGCCACGGCCAGCACCACCAGACCGCGCGGCCCAAAACGCTCGGCGATCGCATTGAGCACCGGCATCTCGGCAATGCACGGGGGACACCAGGTTGCCCACAGGTTGAGCAAGACGACGTTGCCCCGATAGTTGGAAAGCTTCTGAACGCTCCCGTCGAGACGCGGCGCCACAAAGTCCGGCGCCAGGTCGCCCGGCCGCGGACCACGCCGGCCGTGGCAGGCTACACTCAATGCCACAATGGCTGCGGTCGCAGCCACCGCAAGGAAGGCGCCGCGCCAGCCCCGCCGCCCTAGCGGCGCGGCAAGGCCGTTTGAGGCCTCGCAGCGCGGTGTCACGGCGCGGATCCGGCTGCGGCTCCGGCTGGTTCGTCCCGTGCTCATCGCTTCTCGGCGCGCCCGAGTATCGCACTACGACCGGCTACAAGCCAGGTTACCGCGCCGGCGGCCAAAACGAGCGCCGTCCACTGCGCAGCCGTCAGTCCGAGCGCAACCTTCGGATTGATCCGCACGAACTCGATCGCAAAGCGCGCAGCCGACGTAGCGATCAAGTAGTAGGCCACCTGAGTTCCCGGAGGCGGATCGCTAAGGCGCCGCCGCCACAGCCATACGAACACCAGCGTGTACGCGGCCGCCTCGTACAGCGGCGTCGGGTGCACGCGCACCCCTGGCGGGTGGGGCCACCCCACGATCGCCCGCCGGTAGGCCACGCCCCACGGCAAGTGAGTGACTTTGCCCCAATCGCCGTCCCCGGCAACGTGACACCCGATTCGCCCGATCGCCTGCCCAATGGCCGCACCCGGCGCGACGGCGTCGAGCACGGCGGACAGTCGCATCCGGTAGCGGCGGTGCAAAACGGCGATGGCTGCCAGCGCACCAAAGACCCCGCCATACCAAACGAAGCCGCTTCCCGAAAACAGTTCGCCAAGGGGATCCTCGAAAAAGGCGCTGCCTTCGTTGATCAGCGACCACAGCCGAGCGCCGGCCAGCCCGGCCACGAACACCCACACGAGTAGGTTCCACATGGCTTCGGCGTCGCCGCCGGTGCGCGCGTACTCGCGCGCGGCGCACCAGGCGCCGACGTAAAAGCCGATCGCCATCATGACGCCGAAGCTGTAAACCGTAAGGGGGCCGATCTTCACAAGAACGGGTAGCACGGCGTCACGATAGCCGAGCCAGGAAAGGCGATCTAGCAGCGCCGGTGTGCACCGCCCCTTAGTGCCGGCCGCCGAGCGAATCGACCGGCGGGCTGCAAGCGCGGCTACGGGCGCACCGTTTTGCGCAGCAGTTCGGGATCGTCGCTCATCAGTCCGTCCACGCCGAGATCGAGGAGCTCGCGCATCTGCTCGCTCGTATTGATCGTCCAGACGTGGACTTCGAGCCCGACTTGGTGTGCTGCTTCGACGAATCCCCGGGAAACGATGTCGAGTGCGCCGTAGCGCACTGGAACCTGCAGAGCGAAGCCGGGAGGCCTGTAGTCGTCGAGCTCGCCCGAGAGAGCCCGGCCGAGGAAGTCGGCCACTTCAACGGCCGACATCCCGCTCAAAACATCGGGCGCAGCGGCCCGAATGCGCTCGAGGATCCGGTGGTCGCCTGCGGCCAGGAGCACGCGCTCGCGCGCCTCGTAGCGGTCGAGCAACTCGACCACCGCCTCTTCGATCGGTGGCTCCAACTGTTTGATCTCGATGTTGAGCGGGGTGTCGCGAAACCGAGCCAGAACGTCGGCGAGCTCGGGCACGCGCACGCCGCGGCCGCGAAACGGATATTCGCCTTCTTCGGTTTCGAAACGGTAGCCAGCGTCGAGCGCGGCCAGTTCGGAAAACGACATTTCGCGTACCGCGCCACGCCCGTTCGTCGTGCGATCGACGGTCTCGTCGTGGATCACCACGACACGGCCGTCACGGGTTGCATGTACGTCGAGCTCGAGTAAGTCGATCCCCGCGGCTACGGCCGCTTCGAATGCCTCGATCGTGTTTTCCGGAAAGTACCTTGACGCGCCCCGGTGGGCGAAGAGGCGAGGCTTGGGAGTGTCCGCGTAACGCATGTTCTCACCTCGACCCCGGCGGCTCGGCTAGGACGGCCACCCGGCAGCACCGCCGAGGACGGCCAGCGCCAGAAAACCGGCGCCCGCCAGCATCGCTACGAGCTCGCCGGCAGTGAACTCCTCGCGCACGGGCCACCCGGGTTCGCACCCGGCCCAGTAGCGATTGAGGGTCTCCTGCACCGGCAGCAAGGGCAGCACGGTCAGCAGCGACAGCGCCCACATCATCGTCACATTCGAAACGAAGGCAAGCAGGAAGAACACGGCCGTGTTCCATCCTGGAGAGAAAGTCACACGAACGCCCTCTCGTGCGGCCGCCTCAGCGACCAGGCGCAGTTGGTCGTAGACTAGAAACACGTTGAGTCCCGGCACCAGTAGGCCAGCGGTCCTAAGCCCGGGCCGAATCCCGAGCCGCAGATGGGCGTCGAGATCCCGCCAGTTGCGGTAGAACCAGTAAAACTCGTAGAAGCCCAGCGTGAGAATCCCAAGCAGCAGCAGGTGCCGCGTCCGCTGGCCGCGCGAGTGGCGCCGGCTACCCGACCAGGCAGTAGCCCGGCCCCCGGCAAGCTCCGGCATCCACCGGCGGCAGTGCACGCACTGTAGTGCCTTGGCCAGGATCGGCTTGCCGCAAAACGGACAGGGCTTGGTCGGACCCTCGGCCCCGCCGCCCGGATGTGCCTGCGGGAAAGACACCGGTTTCATTTTGCCTGGAAACGCCGGGGAAGATAGAGGAGCGCCATGGCAAGACTACCGTACGTGGACCCAGAGCAAGCCAGCGCGCCGGTGCGCGAGGCATTCGCCCGCCTTCCAGTCCACCTCAATATCTTTCGAACCATGGCGCATGCGGAAACGTGTTTTCGCCCGCTCCTGCGCCTTGGAAGCGCCATCCTTGGGGGCCAGCGCCTCGATGCCCGCCTGCGCGAGCTGGCGATCCTGCGCGTGGCGGCGCTCTCGAAGGCTCGCTACGAGTGGGAGCAGCACGTGCCGATCGCCCGAGCTGCCGGCGTTCGGGCAGAGCAAATCGCCGCGCTCGAGCGGGGCGAGGCCAGCGGGGAGGAGTTCTCGCCGCTCGAGCGGGCGGTCCTCGACTTCACCACGGAAGTCGTCGAACAGGTCCGGGCGAGCGAGGTAACGTTCGGCCGGCTGGCCGCCGAGCTGAGCGCGCAGGAGATCGTCGAACTATTGGTTGCCATCGGCTTCTACATGATGATCGCTCGGATTGCCGAAACGGTGGACGTCGATCTCGACGAGCCAGCCGGCGACCGCGTAGCGGAGGCGGCTCGCAGCGAAACATGACGGCGCGCGAGGCTACGGGCCCGCAGAAGGCCGCCGATAGCTAGATGCGAAGCGCCCGGTATTTGTTCGTGGTGCCGCTTCTGTGCGGCGCTCTGGCCGGCCTCTGGATCGTCGCACGCCGGTACGACTATCCCGACTTGACCCCGTATTGGCAGGACTACGAACTGCCCGCGGCAACTGGTGGTACCGGCCCTGTGGTGCGCTGGTTCGGCGCCAGCACCTTGCTGATCGAAGACGGCGAGCACCGAATCCTAGTGGACGGGTTTTTCACTCGACCGCCTAAACCCTTTCGGATCGAACTCGGAGTGCACCTGCGGCCAAACCGGCGCCTGATCGCCCAGCGCTTGCGCGATGCCGGGGCCAAACGCATCGACGCAATCTTCGTGCTCCACGGGCACTACGATCACGCGATGGACGCGCCCGAGGTCGCCCGGCTGACGGGCGCGCGGATTCTGGGCTCACGCTCCGTAGCGAACATCGCCCGCGGCGCCGGGTTGCCCGAAGACCGTATCACCGTCGTGCAAAGCGGGCAGCCGGTGGCCATCGGCGCGTTCGAACTCGTTGCGGTCCCTTCGGCCCACGCGCCGACGATGTTCGCCCGTTCGATGCCCACCGGGACCATCGACAAGCCACTGGCCCCGGGTGCGACGGCCGCCGACTATCGGGCCGGGACGGCCTACGCCCTGGTGGTTCGCCACCCGCGCGGCAACCTACTGGTAGTGGGAAGTTCAGGATTCGTCCCCGGAGCTCTCGCCCCGTACCGCGCGGAGGCCGCCCTACTCAGCACCGACGGACTGGCCCGCATGAGCCGGTCCGAGCGACTCGCCTATTTTCGCGAGACCGCAGGCGCCGTGGGCGCGCGCATCGTCATTCCGATCCACTGGGACGACACCACGCGGCCGCTCCAGGTTCACCCTTGGCCGCAGCCTCGCCTGTTCGACGACGTACCAGAAGCTTTCGAAGCTCTCCTTGCCTGGACCCGCCAGAACCCAGAGCGCCGCTTCGGCCTACTGCCCGCTCTCCTTCCCGTCTCGCTGTTCGATCTGGTTGACGGCCCCGATACGGGCCGCCCGTGACGCTTCCTGCGACCGTCGAGCAAAGGCCCAGGAGGAGGGGGTCTTCCAAACCTCTACGTCTTGTGCTCGACGGCCGCAGGCAAGCCCCAGTTGGCAATCCCCGCCGTCCGTACTGGACGACCTTCACACTGGCGCGCTCTGTAAAAGCCCGCAAGACCGACCAAAGACCTAGGGCAGGGGGCACCAAAGGTCCCACCGCGTTCGGGGGAAGCAGGAACCATCCAAGCGGCGCGACCGAGCGGATCTCGCCGCTCGTCACGAGCGGCCTGCCTGCTGCGACGAACGCCTTGAGCGCCGCTTTGCAGGTTTCCCGAGCAACTGGTCGATCAAGGAGGCCTCTTCGTCACTGAGCTCGAGCTGGGCACCTTCGCACAGGTTAAGAACGTTTCGCTTGAAGGCCTCCGCCAGTTCGGCAGCAGTGACGCGCTCACGCTGGGCTGCCCCCAGGTCGAGTCCGGCGAACCGGATACCGCGAATGACGAACAGGACGGCTGCTCGCGAGACCGAGCGGCCCTGCTCGATCAGGCGGTCTCGCACCGCCTTGCTGGTCTCGTTGAGCTGAAAGCCGTGCTCGCGCACTTCGGCCGCCAGCTCCTCGAACAGGGCAGCGTAGTCGTCCGGGCACAGCCGCGGCACCCCGGTTACCTGGGAGAGGCGCGCTGCCAGCCCTGCAAGCTCGGGGTACTCGCGTTGATAGCGATCGGCCTCTTCTGGAGGGGGGTGCCGGGTCGGGTCGTAAACGTAGCCCGGCGGCTCCGGAGCGAACTTCAGCCCGAGCCGCGGCAGCAGACTCTCGAGCAGGGCTCGAAACGTTCCGTGGCCGAACCACTGCGACTCGAGCACCTTGGGGCCGAGTGCGCCGATGATCGCCTGGGCCAGGACCCCGGTGCGCACCGGTTCGCTGTGGCGGCGCACTGCGCTGGCGACGAGCTCGGCCAAGCGCTCGCTCTCGGCACCGTCCTCCCGGAGCGGGGCGGACGCGATCGCCGGCTTGACGCGCACGAACCACGGGTCTCCCTCCACGACCTCGAGGTCGTCGCGGCGCGCCACGAGCTCGTCAACGAGGCGCCTGAGCGACATGAAACCGTACCAGTTGGAATCCTTGAAGTCGGGAAAGCGCATGAACACGTCCCGGGCAAGGTCAGGCGCCATGACTTCGCCGCTCGTCGTGGCCACCTCGTAAAGCTTGGCCGCAAGTTCCTGCAAGCGCGCCTCCGAGCAACTGGCCGTCGAAGCGGCCGGCCGCGCCAGGCTTTCGCGCGCCGCGGCTGGAACCGCCAGCGCTTGTTCGACAAACGTGTCCGTGTCGATGACGTGATCGGCGGCCGAGCGGTAGGCCTGGGCGGCGAGACCGCCGGTCATGATCACGGTGCGCCGGTCGTAGGCTCGCAGTCGCAGCAACACGGGGGTGAAGTCCGCATCGCCCGACAGAATGATGAACTCTTCGAAGTTGGTCGGGTGCGCCAGGGTATCGACGATGTCGAGTACCATGTGGATGTCGCCGGAGTTCTTCCCGCGACCGGTGAGCGACGGGCAGTCGACGACCTCGAACGCAGCACGAGTAAAGTACGGTCGAAACTTCCCGAAGGTTCCCGGGTTCAGGTAACACTTTTGCAATAGGATCGAGCGCCGCCGCCGGGGCACCTCTCCCCTCCAGTCGAGCCGGACGAGCCACTCGAGCCAGCGCCGCGGGTTCGTGGCGAACTCTTCGGCCGCCTGCGGGTTGTCGTCACGCAGCGCGATGTAAATGTTGTCGAAGTCTACGAATAGCGCCGATCGAATGGGCCTGCCTTCTGTGCTCTGCTCGGCCATTTTTTTCTCCCCTGCGCTGTCCACAGTACAAAAGCAGGCGCGGCGCGCAAGACGCTTTCTCCGGCCGGCCAGGGTGCGCTATGCTGCCGGTCGCATGCTCGCCCAGCGGATAGCCCAGGGCGGCGCGCTACTGGCGGCCGCTCTGCTGGTGCTGGGAGGCTGCCGCAAGGTGGCTCCTTGCCCCGGCTGCAACGTAGTGCTCATTTCGGTCGACACGCTGCGGGCCGACCACGTCGGGGCCTACGGTTACGCCAAACCGACCACGCCCAACATCGACCGGCTGGCCGAGCGCTCGGTGGTTTTCGAGCGGGCCATCAGCCAGTCGTCGTGGACGCGTCCTGCGCACTTGTCGATCATGACCGGCCTATATCCGGTCGAGCACGGGGTCGTGGCGCTGCGCGACCGCCAGCGCCTGCCCGACAGCATTCCGACTCTAGCGGCCGTTCTGGCTGCGCGCGGATACCGCACGGCTGCGTTCACGGGCGGCGTGAACCTTGCTCCCGAGTTCGGATTCGATCGCGGGTTCGAGCTCTATCGCACCAACGGCAAGTACTTTCGCGATAACCTCGAGGATTTCCGGCACTGGCTCGGCGAGCACGCGCAGGAACGGTTCTTTCTCTTCCTGCATGGCTACGACCCCCACACCCCGTACCTGACGGACCCGATCGACCGGATCGCGCTCGGACTGCCCGAAAGGCCTCCTCGACACGGACTGCGCAAGGCATGCCATGCCCGCGCCGCCCGCCACCGAATTGCCCGCTTCGTCCAGGAATACGACGGTGCCGTTCACCGCGCCGACCGCTTCGTAGGAAAGATTCTAGCGGAACTGCGCGGCCTCGGTTTGCTCGACCACACCGTGATCGTCCTCACCTCGGACCACGGCGAGGAATTCTACGAACACGGCGGTTGCTTCCACCTCAACACTCTCTACCGGGAGGTGCTGCACGTTCCCTTAATGATCTTCGCTCCCGGACTTCGTCCGGCGCGCGTAGCGACCCTGGTGCCGGCTTCCGTCTCGATCGCCCGCACCATCTTAGAGTTAGTCGGAACCGGCAGCGACGAGTTGCCCGGTTTCTCGCTCCTGGCGGCCGCTCGCGGACAGGTAAAGGACCAGGCCGTCGTGAGCGAAACGTTCCGGAGCCTGCGCTTTGACCGTGGCCACGGGCACCTGCGTTCCCTAACCACCGAGTCCGCCAAGTTGATCGACTGGATCACGCTCGGGCGGCGCGAGATGTTCGATTTGGTTCGCGACCCTGGCGAGCGCCGGCCCCTACCGCCCGATCCCGCACTGGCCCGCCGGCTGGCCGCTTGGGTGAGCGAGCATGCCCCCAAGGCCGGCCGGGCCCAGAGGCTCAGCCCCCAACAAGCCGAGCGGATCGACGAGCAGTTGCGAGCCCTCGGCTACCTCAATTGAAGCCGCGAGGCCGGGGTCGCGCGCAGACCCGCGGGACTCATCCCTTGATGCATACGATCGGTTCGAGCCGGGCAACGATTCGAGCCAGACCGGCTCGCTCGGCCGCCTCGACGACCGCGCTGACGTCTTTGTAGGCACCCGGCGCTTCCTCGGCTACGCCACGCAGCGAAGGGCTTCGGACGAGGACGCCGCGGCCAGCCAAGTGCTCGACGACGTCGCGGCCGTGCCACCGTTTGGTGGCTTGGCGCCTGCTCATCGCCCTGCCGGCACCGTGGCAGGCCGACCCGAACGCTCGCTTCATACCGGCGGCCGTGCCCGCGAGCACGTAAGACGCCGTTCCCATCGTACCGCCAATGAGCACCGGCTGGCCGTAGGGCCGAAGCGGCTCCGGCACGGCTTCGTGGCCCGGTCCAAAGGCTCTCGTTGCCCCCTTTCGGTGGACGTAGAGCTCGACCTCGCGGCCATCGAGCCGATGGCGTTCCTTCTTGCACGTGTTGTGGGAAACGTCGTACAGCAGGCGCAGGCTCGCCTCGGGCACAACCGAGGCAAAGGCCTCGCGCGCCAAGTGGGTGACGATCTGGCGGTTTGCCATGGCACAGTTCATCGCCGCGCGCATGGCGCCTAGGTAGGAGCGCCCCAGCGCCGAATCGAGTGGAGCGCATGCCAGCTCGCGGTCGGGCAGCCGAATTCCAAAGCGAGCCGCTTCGACGGCCATCCGCTTGAGGTAGTCGGTACCGACCTGATGGCCGAGGCCTCGCGAGCCGCAATGGATGCTGACGACGGCATCTCCCTCGACCAAGCCAAAGCCAGCGGCCAAGTCGGCGTCGTGTACCCGGGCAACGCGCTGAACTTCTAAATAGTGATTGCCCGAACCGAGTGTGCCCATCTCTGCTCGCTGGCGCTCTTTGGCCCGATCCGATACAGCCTCGGGTAGGGCTCCCTCGATCCGTCCACCGTCCTCGATGCGTTCGAGGTCTTCACGCTCGCCGTAGCCACGCTCGACTGCCCAGACCGCTCCGCCCGTGAGCATGTTCTCCATCTCTCGGTCGTCGAGCCTGATGCGCCCGCGGCTACCCACCCCGGCAGGAACCGTAGCAAACAAGGCATCGGCGAGCGCTTCGGCCCGTTCCTCCATCAGGGAAGCCGGCACGCCCGTGAGCAGGCAGCGAACGCCACACGAAATGTCGAAACCGACGCCGCCGGCCGACACGACGCCCGATCCTTCCTCGAAGGCCGCCACGCCACCGATCGGAAAGCCGTAGCCCCAATGCGCGTCTGGCATAGCGTAGGAAGCTTCGACGATGCCCGGCAGCTCGGCTACGTGGCTGACCTGTTCGGCCACCTTGTCGTCCATCTGCTCGATCAGCTCTTCGCTGGCGTAGATCACGCCAGGAACGCGCATGCGCCCGGCCGGTTCGATCCGCCACTCGAACTCCGAAACGCGCTTCAGTCTCGATCGGTCCATCGATTCGCTCCTCCGCTATTGGGCTGCTCCCCGCAACGCGCGGCCTAAGCCACGGCCGGCTTTCAAACGTCCACGACGCACTGGGCCACCCACAGACCGTCGGCTCGCTGCTCGACTTTGAGGCCAGTAAGGGTGACGCCCTTTACTTCGACCGCGGGCAGGTGGCGCTGCCGGTCCACTGGCTCGCCCCAGGCGGATCCGTGCAGCGCACGGCCTGTGAGCTCGACCTCGTACCGAGCAAACAACAAGCCCCCGGTTGCCATCTCGTAAACCAGCGCGCTCAGCCATTCGACGAGCAGCAGTTCATCGTCATCCGCTCGGCAGTCTACCTCCGTCCGCTGCGCTGCCCGTACCGCGGCGGGGTCGGTCACCACCGCCGTCAAGGCAAGGGCCGCCTGTTCGAACGCTTCTGCCCGGCTGCGGCCGATCCCTCGAACCCCAATGTCGGAGCCGTGGTCGAAGTGTTCCCAGCGCGGTGCGTCCATCGCCAACCTCACGTAACCCTTCGAGAAACCTAACGCAGCAGTGGCTTGCGTCACCCGGGCTTGACACAGCTAGGCCCAAGTTTCTGAATGTCGGTTCAGAAATGAACGGGCCTTCACAAGCTGCATCTCGCCGGACCAAGCGCCGGGAAGAGGCGGCGCAGCGCGTGATGGCGGCCGCTACCCGCCTGTTTGCCGAGCGTGGCTTCGCGGGAACGCCGATGGCGGTCATCGCGGCCGAATCGGACGTATCGGTCGGCACGCTCTACAATCTGTTCGAAAGCAAGGAGGCGCTCTATCACGAGCTGGTGCGCACCAAGGCAACCGTCTTCCACGAGCGCCTCGCCGCCGCCACCGCTGGCGACGGCAGTCCTCGCGAGCGGCTAGACCGGTTCCTGCGAGAAAAACTAGCCGTCTTTCGCCAAGAAGCCCCGTTCATTCGTCTCTATTACCAGGTCAACGCGCACGCGCGGCTGTCTTTGCGCGTCTCACTTCCTGAGGAAATCCGCCGGATGTACGAGGAGGGTATCGATCAACTGGCCCAACTTCTCGAACAGGGAGTGCGAGACGGCTCCTTTTCCCTGACTGCCGATTGCCGGCGCGCCGCTCTGTGCATCCACGCGCTGACGACCGAGCTGTTTCTCCTCCACGTAGACGAGCCGCAGGCACACCCTGCCGAGGTCGTGCTCGAGGATGCCCGGCGCCTGGTCTATTCGGCAATCGCTGGACCCCGCTTTATCGAGGAGGAAACGTGATCATGAACGTCAAGCCACACCGCTCGCGGGCCGCCTTGCCCCGCCCTGTCACCGCCGCCGCGATCTTGCTGGCAGCGATTGTGGCGATTCCGGCGCTAAGGCCTGCTCGGGCGGCCGAAGAACTCACCGACGGGCGCGAGATCGCGGCACGTTCGGACCGCGCGCGCCGCGCCGAAACCGAGCACCAGGTCATGACCATGATTTTGGAGAACGCGCGCGGGCAGCGGCGCGTGCGCACGATCGAAGGGTGGTCGCACGAACTAAGCGACAACGAGGAACGCCGCTTCGCGCGCTTTCTCAAGCCGTCCGACGTCCGCAATACGACTCTGCTCACGTACGACTACGATGACAAGGACGACGACATCTGGCTGTACCTGCCAGCGCTCAAGAAAGTGAAGCGAATCCTGTCCTCGAACAAGAAGGACTACTTCATGGGCTCGGACTTCACGTACGAGGACATGGAAAACCTCGACCTCGTCAACTGGGACTACAAGCTGATCGGCAGCGAAGCGATCGACGGCGTGGACTGCTACGTGATCGAAGAAACGCCGAACAACGAGAAAGAGGCGAAAGAGTCCGGATACAGCAAGCGGATTTCCTGGATCGCGAAGACGGACTTTCTGCCGCGCCGGGTAGACTTCTACGACAAAAAGGGACGCCTGGCCAAGCGCCTGCACTTTGAAGACATCCACCCCACCTCGCCCGACGACCCGCGTCCCCGCGCGCACAAGCTAACGATGGAAAACTTCATCACGAAACACAAGACAATCCTGATCTTCGACAAACTCGAACTCGACGTGCCGATCAACGACGAGGTATTCAGCCAGCGCAACCTGCGGCAGTAAGGGCCGGTGCTAATGAAACGGAGACCGCTGCGTTGGCTCGCGCTCGCGTTCGCTGCGGCGGCCTGCACCCGCTCGGTTCCAGCCTCAGCGGATGCTAGCTTCTACGGGTATCTGCAAGAGTCGATCGGCGTTCGCACGGGCCCGGGCGACGTCGTCTATCACCGGCAGACCTTCAATACGAAAGTGGATGTCGATCTGTCACCACGCGTTAGCCTGCGCCTCGAAGCGGACCTGTGGCGCGACGACGCCGACTTTCAAAAAGAAGGCGCGCGCGTGCGCTCGCGGATCCGGGAAGGCTACGCAAAGCTCCGGCTCGGTCCGGCCGACTTGCGCCTCGGACGGGTTCAGATCGCGTGGGGCGAGGCGGACGGTGTTATCGTCTCGGACCAGGTGTGCCCGTTCGACCTGGAAAACTTCATCGTCTCGGGGTTCGACGAGATCCGACTGGGAGTCGATGGCGCCTTTCTCAATTATTACTTCGATTCGGGCAACGAGCTGGAGTTGATCTGGATCGGCCACTTCCAGCCCTACGACTGGCCAGAGCCGGGCTCTCCTTGGAGCTTCTTCGACGAACGCGAGTTCGCCGCCCGGGGGCTCAGGCTCACGCGGATCGAAACGCCTCGCGGAGGACTTGAGAACAGCGAGTTCGGAATCCGCCTGAGCGGCCACCCGGTGGTCGCCGACTGGGCAATCGGCTATCTGCGCAGCTGGGACGACCGCCCGTCGCTCAGAGTTCGACCGCCGCTCGTGGTGCCGACTCATAACCGTTTCGATCTCGTGACGGCTAACGTCGTATGGCCTGTGGCGGGCGTACTGCTCAAGGCGGATACGGCCTACGAGCACGGGCGCTTTCTTTCGACCGATCCCACCAAGCCGGGCGCCCAGTCAACCGCGGCCGATGGTTTCGTGGCCAAGCAGGACGTTCTGCGCATGCTCGTCGGGCTCGATGCCAAGCCCCGCCTTCCCGGCTGGCACGAGCCGGATGCCTCGTTTCAGTTCGTCCACGAAGAAGTGATCGACCCGCACGCTGGTTTGCTCGGCCCCAAGCACACCGATCTGGTAAGCGTCTTGCTGCGCGCCGCTTATCGCAACGAGACGATCAAGCCGTGGCTGTTTGCGATCGTCAACCTGCGCGGCGCCGATACGTGGATTCAAGCCAAAATCGACTACGAGCCGTTCGACCGCTGGCGGTTCTCGATCGAGTACGACTTCTTCGACGGCCACCGGTTCGACGGCCACAACGGCGGGACGTTCGGCGGATTCTCGGACAACGACCTCGTTCAGGCAACGATCCGCTACAGCTACTGAGCCAGCCATGTGGGAGCTCCTGATCGCGATCGTCACCGGCCGGCCCCGCACGACGCTGGTGGCCGCCGCCGTGGCAACGGCCGCGCTGGCCACGGCGCTCCCAAAGCTTCACTCGGAAACCGACATCCGCTCGTTCTTGCCCAAGGGCGACGAGTCGCTGGCCAACCTCGACATGCTCGAAGAAATCTTCGGCCGCCCCTACCTGACGCAGATTCTCGTAATGCACGAAGGAGACTCGGGGAGCATCTACAATCCGCAGTCTCTCGCTATCGTGGCGCGCATCACCGACTGGTTGCGCACGCGCAAGGAGTTCGAAACGTCTCGCAACTCCGATCTGCGCTCTCTCGCCACCGCCAACAACATCACCGGCGACGAAAGCGGCATGGTCGTGGAGCCTTTCATGGAGGAGCCCCCAGCGGACCAGCAGGAAGCCGCCGCCATTCGCCGAGCGGTCGAGGAAAACGAAATCTACGTCGGAATGCTCGTGGCGCGCGATGGCAGGGGCGCGAGCATCATCGTGCGCGAGTCCGACTACGGGAGAGAGCACCGCGCCGAAGCCTACTACGCCCTGCGCGACTACCTCGCATCTCTTCGCGCCGAGGCTCCCGGCGATCGCTTCTACGTTACCGGGCGTCCGGTCATCCAAGGCCTCTTCGGCATCTACATCTCGCAAGAGGCCCGCACGATGATGCCCTATGTTCTGGCGCTGCTCGTATTCTTCCTCTTCCTGTCGTTTCGGAGCCTGCGCGGTGTGCTCCTGCCACTCGTTGTAATCGCGGCCACCGAGGTCTGGATGCTCGCGTTCCTCGCGCTCTGGGGGCACCCCATGTACACGGTCACCTCGATCCTCCCGATCCTGATCGTCTCGATCGCGGTGGCCGCTTCGATTCACGTGTTGGCCCGCTACTACGAGGCAGCCGCCACCGCTCGGGAGGCTGAGCCGCGCGCGGTCGTTGCGCACACCGTCAGGGAAATCGGCGTTCCGGTCTTGATGACGTCAGCCACCACGGCCGCCGGCTTCCTGGCCATGACCAGTTCGAAGCAAGTACCAATGGCGGACTTCGGGGTCGTGGCCGCGGTCGGCATCGGTGCGGCGTTCGTCCTGACGATGACGGTGGTTCCCGCCGCCCTCGTCCTGATGCCCCTTCCGCAACGCTCGCGCTCGGGTCCCGCTTCGGCCAGCGATCTGCCTCTAGGGTGGATCCTGGCCCGCTCGACAGCAGCCGTGGACCGCCGCGCTCGTCGCACCCTGCTGGTCTTCGCCGCCCTGCTGGCCGCCGGGTTAGGCGGGATCGCGCGGCTCGAAACCGACAGCTCCCTGGTTTCTCAGTTCCCGCCGGGCCATCCGATTCGATTGGCGGACGAAGTCGCAAATCGCCACTTCGCCGGCGGCACTCTGCTCGATGTGATCATCGACGGGGGCAAAGCCGACGCCATCAAGGAGCCGAGCCTGCTGCGCGCCATCGACCGCATGCAAGCCGAGCTCGAGCGTATCGACGGCGTCGGCGACACTTTTTCGATGGCCGAACTGATCAAGCGAATGAACTACGTGATGAACGAAAGCCGGCCCGAAGAGCGGCGCATCCCGGACAGCAGGGACTTGGTAGCCCAGTATCTCTTACTGTATTCGATCTCGGGCGACCCGGGCGACTTCGAGGACCTCGTCGACTACGACTACCGCTACGCCCACGTCTTCGTGTTCCTGCGCGACTCGCACACGCACCTAGCGCGGCGGGTCGAGCGCCGCGTTCGAGAACTGGCCCGCGAGCTATTTGGCGGCGGAGACCCCCCGCCCGAAGTGCGCATGGCCGGAACGGCCGACATCAGCGTTCACCTCGAACGCTACGTTACGAAGAGCCAAATCGTTACGATCTCGATCTGCCTGCCGGTACTGCTGCTCCTCATGCGCCTGGAGTTCGGCTCGTGGAAGACCAGCGTTCTTGCGATCCTACCGGTCTCGCTGGCAATCGCGGGAATCTACGGGACGATGGGTTGGCTCGGCGTTCCCACCGACATCGGCACGACCGTGCTCGGCGGCATGAGTCTGGGAATCGGCATCGACTTTGCGATCCACTACTTGCACCGCTACCTGGAAGCGCGGCGCGCGGGCCTCGACCACGAAGCAGCGGTCCACGAGACGGCCGTCACGGTGGGCCGGGCGCTGTTCTACAACACGGTCGTGCTGATGGGAGGCTTCCTCGTTCTCCTGTTCGCTCACATGTACCCGAACGTCAAACTCGGCGCGCTCGTCTCGGCGACGATGGCGCTGTGCTACGCGGCGACGATCTACCTGTACCCGGCAGTGCTGCGGGTCGTGCGGATCGAGCCGCGCCGCCTGTCCTAACCGCGCCGCTTGCGCCGGCGGCGCCGGCTGGCGGCGCCTTCTTCGCCAGATTCTTTCGGAGCCGCCGAGTCCGTCACCTCGACGGTAACCCGGGTCGCAGGCTCCTCGCGCCCGCCGCGAGCGCCGTAGGCCACGAGCCCGACGGCCGCGAACGCCCCGACGAGCGCGACTAGAAACAGCAGGTGAACCGCCACATTGGCTGCGGGCCCTTTGAACTCGAGGCCGCGCACCCCAAAGGCGGCTGCCGCCGTCGAAGCTACCGTATTGCCGTAGGCCATGGCCAGCAACGACCACTCGAGCATGGAGATCTGGCGGTCGGACAGGCTGAGTCGCCTGAGCACGGCCGCCACCGCCCACACGAGCATCCCGTTGAGCAGCCCCTGCAGGTGGGCGCTTCCCCAGGCCCGCGCGCTGCCAGCGATGGCGCCCGTCTCGACGTAGGCGTAGGGAATCCCGGCAATCAGGCCGAGCAAGACGACGATGGCGCCGTGGAAAATCAGGCGCTTTCGTACAGTCGATCCCATGGGTCGGTCATCCTTTCTCCAGTCCGCATTGACAGGCGCGAAGCCAAATACCTACCGCGGCAGCAGCGCTCAGGCCAGTCCGCCCGTGAAATGCCACGCCATCGGGGCTAGGCTCACCGGCGTGCGCCCGGTGAGCCTCGACGGCGTGGTCTTGGGTTTGGAAAGCCCCGAAGCGGGCCGCTATCGAGCACCTCTGTTGCTCGTTCCAGGACTCTTTCAATCCCCGGTCTGCTGGCGCGGAATGACGAGCATGCTCGCGCACCGCGGCTGGGAAGTCTACGTGCTCGAGCGAGCGGCGGGCGCCGAAAGCGGCTGGAGCGAGACCCTCGAGCGTCTTGTGCGGGCTGGGCGAGCGCTAGGGGGCCCCCTCATCGTTCTCGGGGCCGACGCCGGCGCTGCCATGGCGCTGGCCGCCTGCCAGAGCCTGCCGGTGCTCGCGCTGGCCCTGTTCGCGCCGGTCCTGCCGGCCTCTCTGGGCAAGGCCTACCGGCGATCGCTGCCATGGCGGTCAAGGATTCGCCGTACCCGTTCGGGAACGGTCGAGCCGCCCCGCAAACTCACGCGCACCGCCTACCAAGCGGCAGACGTGGCGGGCGAAGCGGCGGCATTCCTCGATGATCTCGGGCGCGCGGCCGACTTCGAACTGCCTTCCCGTCACCCTCCCGCCATCGTCTTCCATGCCGAAGGGGATCCCTTGGTTGCCACGACCGACAGCCTGCCGTTCCTGGCTACGCCTTACGCCAAGGCCTCGGCCACTAAGCTCCAGGGGCGCTGGTGGCCGTCGCTCGGGTGGGAACCGGTGGCCGACGAGGTGCACCGCTTTCTCATTCTCACTCTTGCCGACCGGGTGGTGGAGTTCCCCGAGGAGGTGCTGGAGACATGAAGGCGATGGTACTCGAGCGCATCGCCCCGATTCACGAACGCCCCCTGGTCCTGCGCGAAATCGAGACGCCGCGCCCGCCGGCACGGCACGTGCTCGTGCGCGTCAGCGCCTGCGGGGCGTGCCGCACAGACCTGCACGTGATCGAAGGCGAGCTGCCGCCCCACCGGCTGCCCTTGGTGCCGGGCCACCAGGTGGTGGGAACGGTTGCCGAGCTGGGGCCGGACTGCAAGCGACTGCGAGTAGGCGACCGCGTGGGCATCGCTTGGTTGCGCCGCACGTGCGAGCGCTGCGCTTTCTGCAAAAGCGGGAACGAAAACCTTTGCGAGGGCTCGCAATATACCGGCTACGATGCCGACGGCGGCTTTGCCGAGTACGCCGTGGTCGACGAACGATACGCGTATCTGATTCCCGAGTGCTTTGCCGACGCCGAAGCCGCGCCGCTGCTATGCGCCGGCATCATCGGCTACCGAGCTCTCGGTGCCACCGAGGTGCCGCCCGGCGGCAGCTTGGCCCTGTACGGCTTCGGCTCCTCGGCCCACATCGTGATGCAAATCGCGCAGGCACGCGGGTGTAAGGTGTTTGTGGCCACGCGAGGGGAAAGTCACCGCCGGCTGGCAAGCCAGATGGGCGCGGTCTGGACGGGCGGTGCCACCGATCGCCTGCCCGAGCCGGTCGACGGAGCGATCGTCTTTGCTCCGGCCGGGGAGATCGTTCCGGCGGCTTTGCGCTCGGTTCGCAAAGCAGGGGTGGTCGTTCTAGCGGGTATTTATATGACGCCGACCCCTCCGATGGAGTACGAGCCCTGTCTCTTCCACGAGAAAAAACTCCGCAGCGTCGAGGCGAACACTCGTGCCGACGGCGAGGGGCTGCTGGCCGAGGCCGCAGCGGCGGGCATCCGGCCAAAAGTCACCCCGTTTGCCCTCGAGCAAGCCAACGAAGCTCTCATCCGCCTCAAGGAAGACCGAATCGATGGAAGCGCCGTGTTGCTCGTTGGCAAAGCCCCGCAGGACTAGCGGCGCCGGCATCGAATGAGCACGTTGGCGTCGGTCCATTCGACGGGCTCTCGTTCGGGCAGCCGCTCGGCGAAGGCCGCCAGCGCTGCCGCAAACTCGCGCTCCCCGTAACAACGAAACGTCGAGTAGTGGGCAGCCTCCGCGCGCTCGAGCAGTTCCTCCCGGGTGGCTTGGCGGGGGTACTCGAACTCGCGAACTTCCTCGAGCACCAGCCGCCCGTTTGCGCCGACCGCCGCTTCGTACGCCTCGACCGGACGCAGTCGAGTCTCCTTCTCCGTAAAGTCGGGAAACAAGCGGCCCCAAACCGTGCGCGCGTTCTGCTCCGGTGTGCGCGTGTAGATCCACAGATAGCCGCCGGAGCGCAAAACGCGAGCGGCCTCGACCAAAAAGCCTCCGAGGTCGAAGTGGTGGACCGAATTGAACGAAGTGAGCCAATCGGCCGACCCATCGGCTAGCGGCACTGCCTCAGCCGAGCAGCGCAGCGGGTACACGCCCTGGACCGGCCTTCTGTGGCGAAGCATCGCTAGGCTGCGATCGGCAGCTACGGTCAGCGAGCCGGCTGGCAGCCTCGCGTGGAGTAGCTCCGTATAGCGCCCGGTGCCGCAGCCGATGTCGGCACCACAGAGCGCTCGGCCCAAGGCGCTCAGGCAGGCGGCAATCGCCTCCACCGGCTCGCGATCCGTCGTGCGGACGTCGCGGTAGCGCGGCGCCACGGCAGAAAAGTGCGCGTCGACGTCGAAGCGCAGATGCCCGGAAGATTTTCCTCCGCCATTCGACATGATGGTGCGTTGGCCCTGGAGCGGCGGCACCAGCACACGGCGCGGCTTTCCGGCGCCGTGCCGTGCCACCGAAGGTTCGATTCTATCGGGATCGTCCCGGCAGACAACCCACTCGCAACGACGTTCGCCGCACGTTAGGCTCGAACGCCGCCACCCGATGGCCTGGAATCGGATGAAATGACTTGTCTTCACCGCAAGCGAGAGTGAGGTGACACGGGCGCAACGACTGGCTGTAGGCGCGCTGGCAGCCGCCGCCCTGCTGTGGCTCGGCTGGCGCCTGACGCGCCCCGAACCCATTGCGGTACGCGTCGCTGCGGTCGAGCGCGGCGCCGTCGAGCGAACCGTCTCGAACACTCGCGCCGGAACGGTCGAAGCTTGCCAGCGCGCGCGGATGTCTCCGGCAACCGGAGGGCGCATCGCGCGCTTGCCGGTACGCGAGGGAGACCGCGTCAGCGAGGGACAACTCCTGCTCGAACTGTGGAACGAGGATCTGCTGGCGCGCCTCGAGCTTGCCAAACGGCAGACCGAAGCGGCTCGGACGAAAGCCAGGGAAGCGTGCGCTATCGCCGAGGTCGCCGAGCGCAAGGCCGAACGCCTTGCTCGCTTGCGCAAACAGAAAGTCGCCTCGGAAGAGGCAGCCGACGAAGCTCGTGGGGAAGCCGAAGCGCGCCGCGCTGCTTGCGAGGCTGCCCGCGCCGAGGTCGAGGTTGCGGCGGCCGAGGTCGAGGTTGCCCGGGCGATGCTCGAACGCACGCGATTGCGCGCCCCCTTTGGCGGAATCGTCGCCGAGGTGAACGGGGAAATCGGCGAATACGTAACCCCTTCGCCGGTTGGCGTGGCGACGATTCCGACGATCGACTTGATCGACCGCAGTTGCCTGTACGTCAAGGCTCCGATCGACGAAGTCGACGCCCCCGGGATCCACCCGGGCATCGAAGCCCGCATCATGGTCGACGCCTTTCCCGGGCAGCGCTTTTCGGGGCGCGTGCGGCGCGTGGCTCCCTACGTTCTCGACGTGGAGAAGCAAGCGCGCACGGTGGACGTCGAAGTCGAGTTTGCGCGCCCGCAAGACGCCGAGCCGATGCTTCCAGGCTATAGCGCCGACGTGGAAATCGTACTGGCGCGCCGTGAAGGGGTTCTTCGGGTGCCGACCGAAGCCGTGCTCGAGGGCAACCGCGTTTATCTGGTCCGCGACGGCAAGATCGCCGAGGTCCCCTTCGAGCCGGGAATCTCGAACTGGGAGTACACGGAAGTACTGAGCGGGCTGAGCAGCGGGCAGCTCGTCGTAGTCTCCGTCGATCGCAAGGGCATCGAGCCCGGCGTCAGCGTTCGTATCGAACGACCGGCCGGCCCCCTGACGCAACCGCAGTGACGGCCAAGATGATCGAGCTCGAGCGCGTGACTCGGCTGTACCAGGTGGGCGACCAGGTGGTGCGTGCCCTCGACGGACTGACGCTATCCATCGACGAGGGCGAGTACGTTTCGCTGATGGGGCCATCCGGCTCCGGCAAATCCACGCTGCTTCACATTGTGGGCTTGCTCGACCGGCCCAGTTCAGGCCGTTACCGGCTGCGCGGCCGCGACGTGACCGCCATCGACGAGGACGAGCAGGCCGCCATTCGCAGCCGCGAGATCGGTTTCGTCTTCCAGTTCTTTCACTTGATCCCGCACCTCTCGGCGCTCGAAAACGTCGAGCTGCCCATGACGCTGGCCGGCATACCGCCGCCCGAACGCCGCCAGCGCGCCCGGCGCGCGCTCGAACGCCTGGGGCTCGGCGAGCGAGCGGCGCATCGCCCCGACCAACTGT
>CAYZHO010000010.1:25562-28356 GCA_964478045.1 uncultured Myxococcales bacterium
CGCGCGCGCCACGGTCATGGAGCCGTCCTTACTGCTGGCCGACGAGCCCACCGGCAACCTCGACCGCCGCTCCGGAACCGAGGTCATCGAGGTGCTCGAACGGCTTCACGACCAGGGTCTGACCCTGATCGTGGTCACGCATGACCCGGAACTCGGGCGGCGCGCCGAGCGCTGCATCCGGTTGGCCGACGGGCGAATCGCAGGAGAAACGCGGCGGTGAGGGCGGCAGACTACATCGAGCTGGCCCTACGTGAGTCGAACCGGCACCGCTGGCGCACGGGCCTAACGGCAGTGGCCATGGCGATCGGGGTCGCCGCGGTCGTCGTGCTGACGGCCCTTGGGGAAGGGGCGCGGCGCTATGTGGTGGGCGAGTTTGCATCGCTCGGGACCAATCTGGTCATCGTGCTGCCCGGCCGAGTCGAAACGGGCGGTATTGGACCGGTCGCGTTTTCAGGAGAGACGCCGCGCGATCTTACGGTGGGCGATGCTTTGTCTCTCGCGCGACTTCCCGGCGCTCGCCGAATCGCTCCAATCGTAGTTGGTTCCGCACCGGTTTCGGCCCGCGGGCTCGAACGCAGCGCGCCCGTGATCGGATCCACGTCCGAGCTACTTGCCATCCGCCATTGGAAGCTCGCACAGGGCCGTTTTCTTCCACCGGGGGATCCCCAGCGGGCAGCCGCAGTCTGCGTCCTTGGCGCCAAGGTGCGCCGGGAGTTGTTCGGACCAGAGCCGGCACTCGGCCGGTGGGTGCGCATTGGCGACCGGCGCTTTCGCGTAATCGGTGTTCTGGCCACTGAGGGGCGCTCGATCGGAGTCGACGTTCAAGACGTGGTGATCGTTCCGGTGGCCAGCGCTCAAGCCCTGTTCAACACGAACTCGCTCTTTCGGATTCTCGTCGAGGCCCGCAGCCGCCAGGAGATCGAGGCGCTCGAGGCGAGCATCCTCAAGATGATCAAGCGCCGGCACCAAGGCGAAGAAGACGTGACGATCGTCACCCAGGACGCTGTGCTCGCGACCTTCGACCGCATTTTTCGAACGCTAACGCTGGCCGTAGCAGGAATCGCGGCGATCAGCCTAGCCGTCGCCGGTATTCTCATCATGAACGTAATGCTCGTGGCCGTCGCTCAGCGCAGGCCGGAAATCGGCATCCTCAAGGCGCTTGGCGCCTCGCGCCGGCGCATCACGCGAATGTTCCTGCTCGAGGCGAGCCTAGTGTCGGCCGCCGGTGCAGCCACCGGCCTAATCGCCGGCCAGGCGGCCGTTGCCTTACTTGCGCAGATTTACCCGAGACTACCGTTCGAAGTGCCGCCGTGGGCGGCCGCTGCGGCGGCGGGCTTGGCCGTAGCCACCGGAGTGCTGTTCGCCGCCCTGCCAGCACGCCGCGCCGCCCGCCTCGATCCGGTGGCCGCGCTTTCGGGCCAGCGGTAAGCCGCCGTGCGCACCTACGACGTCGTACGCTTGAGCCTGCGCTCCATCCTAGCTCACAAGGCGCGCAGCTTCCTGACGGCTCTCGGGATAGCCATTGGCATCGCAGCCGTGGTGCTGCTGACCTCGATCGGCGAGGGCGTGCGTCGCTTCGTCCTAGCCGAGTTCACCCAGTTCGGTACAACGATCGTCGCCATCAATCCTGGGAAAGCCACCACCCACGGAACACCGCTCGGAATCTTCGGCTCAGCGCGCCCGCTCACCCTGGCCGATGCCGCTGCTCTGGAACGAGCGCCCTACGTGCGGGCCTCGGTACCGGCCGTCTGGGGGAACGCCGAAGTGGAGGCCGGCGGGCGAAGGCGCCGAACGACCGTTTACGGAACCGGACCCGACATGCCCGAGGCGTTTTCGTTTCGAGTGGCCCACGGGCGCTTCCTCCCTCACGATGACGCCCAGGCACCGCGCGCGCTTGCAGTCCTCGGCGCAAAACTTCGCCGCGAGCTTTTCGGAAACGGCCCGGTTCTCGGGCGGCGCCTGCGCATTGGCGGCCAGCGCTACCGGGTGCTCGGAACGATGGAGCCAAAAGGGCAATTCTTGGGATTCGATCTCGACGACTCCGTGTTCATTCCGGCCGCTCGCGCCCTGGCGCTGTTCGACCGGGACGGCCTCATGGAAATCGACGTTCTTTACGAGCGGGAAGCGCCGCTCGAGGAAGTATTGGCCGGACTTCGCCGGATCCTCGTCGCTCGCCACGGGCAGGAAGACTTCACCATCACGACCCAGCAGCAAATGCTGGAAGTTCTCGGCAACGTGCTCGACGTCCTTACGTTTGCCGTCGGTGCACTCGGCGGCATTTCGCTCGTAGTGGGAGCGGTCGGAATTCTGACGATCATGACGATCGGCGTTCGCGAGCGAACGGCAGAGATCGGAACCCTGCGGGCTCTCGGCGCCCGGCGAGCTCAGGTCCTGTGGCTGTTTCTGTCCGAAGCCGCCGTAATCGGCGCGCTCGGCGGCATCGGAGGACTCGCTCTTGGCATGGGTGGCGCCCAGGCGCTTCGCATCTTCGCCCGCGCGCTGCCGGTCCATACGCCGGTCGAATACGTTGCCGCAGCCGAGGCGATCGCCATCGCCATCGGGCTCCTCGCAGGCGCCGCCCCCGCGCGCCGCGCCTCGCGCCTTCAGCCGGTGGAAGCGCTGCGCGCCGAGTAGTTATAGAGGCTACGGCGAAACGACGAGGTTCGTAACCGCTCCCTCGAACATCTCCTTGCGCGCGTTGTAGATGCACAGGCGATTGCGCAGGCTGTTTTGCGGGTCGATTTCGAACGTGACGACGCGCACCCGCCGCGTCACCGTCGGTACCGAGGCGTCC
>CAYZHO010000011.1:0-23856 GCA_964478045.1 uncultured Myxococcales bacterium
GCGATGGCGTGCGAACAGCGCGCGAGACGGCGCCCCACAGTGAGGTCCGCTCGCCGAGTTTCAGCAAGAATCGACCGTTCGGCTGGAATTCGAAGCCCGTGTAGTCGTTGTGCTCGAGCTTGGCGCCAACCGTGAGGTGCAGGCGGCCGCCGGCTAGAGAAACCTCGTCCTGAGCGAAGCCGCTCACGATGCTCGTGTCGCGGCGAGTGGGATGGAAGGCAAAGGCAAACGTGTTGCCGATTTGGTCGCCGGTGATCCGGTAGCCGAGCCCCCAGACGACTTCGTGGGCGGGAAGCGGCCGGAACCGGTGCTGGGCACTGAGGTCCACCGTGTCTCGGTACTCGACCAGGTCGGCGTCCTGTCGCTCCGTGCGGTCGTAGTAGGCCTGCAGCTCGAGGTCGGACTCTTCGGAGAACACGTGGCGGTAGCGCGCGAGCAGGTTTCCTCCGGCGACATCCGTCGGGTCGACGAACGTCCTGGAAAAGCCGGGAGCCGTCAGTGACGGGTGCGTGACGATGGCGTCTTGATTGCCGTTGTACGCATCCCCTTGGAACGTCCAGTGGTCCTGCTCGCTCGCGTCCCAGTCGACGCGGAAGCCGCCGCGCCAGCTCTGCCAGTCGTCGTCCGCCTCCCCGCCGGGAGGATCCCCGAAACCGTCGCGGTCGAAGCCCTTGGCGTAGAACCGAGCGTAGACACCGTCGCCGAGCTTGAGTCCGTAGCGCGCGGCGCCGAAGCCTTTCTCCTCGGTTCCGCCGCCTCCCACGAGCAGGGCTCCCTGAGTGTCCTTGGCACTCTTGGTGATGATGTTGATCACGCCGTTCACGGCATTGGCACCCCACAGCGTCCCGCCGGGCCCGCGTACGACTTCGATCCGCTCGATGTCTTCGAGCAACGTGTCCTGAACGTCCCAGTAGACCCCGGCAAACAACGGCGTATAGATGCTACGGCCGTCGATCATCACCAGCAGTTTGTTCGAGAAGAAATCGTTGAAGCCGCGGATCGTAACCGCCCATTCGTTCGCATTGATGTGGGCAACCTCGACACCAGGAATCATCCGCAGCAAGTCCGCCAGCGTGGTGGCGCCCGAACGGCGAATGTCTTCGCTGGTCAGGACGTAAACTGCGGCAGCCGAGTCGGACATTCGCTGCTTTTTCTTGGCCGCCGAGTAGATCTCGATGTTCATGAGCTCTTCGAGGCTGAGCTCCGTGAGGTCCGCACTGGCCAGGCTCGTCTCCTCGCCCCACTCCTGCGCCAGTGAGGCCAGAGGTGCCAGAATCGCCGCCGCCACTGCCGCGCTTGCAACCTTCACCCACAACTTCCGCATGACAGTCCCTCCCCGCCCCGCGTCTCTCGTCTTGTCGCAGGCTGCCGGAAGGAGGATACGCGATGGGGAAGTGGGCCGTTCGGCTCGCGCTCCACCACTCCTCCCGCAGACCGCAACCGGCCGGCAGGCCGCCGCAAGACGGCGTCCCACCGGACGAGCCGACGGGTGGTGCTCATGACAGCATAGCACGAAGGACGCCCGCGCGTGGCACAAACGCACGTCGGCGCTCATGCCGCGTGCCAGGGCAGGCTGCAGGTCAGAGGCCCAGCATCTTGGCCACGATCTGCATCATGACCTCGTCGGCCCCGCCGCCGATCGAACCCAACCGGGTGTCGACGAACGCCCGGCCGGCCGGGTTTTCTTTCATGTAACCGGCGCCGCCGTGAAGCTGCAGGCAGACGTTGGCCACCTGCTGCGAGACTTCCACGCAGAACAGCTTGGCCATGGAAATCTCCATGGTCGCGTCCTCGCCGCGGTTGCGCTTGCGCACGCAAGCATAGACGAGCTCCCGCGCGGCGTTGATCCGCGTCAGCATGTCCACGAAGCGAAACTGGTTGACCTGGAACTTCGTCAGGGGCCGGCCGAAGACATGGCGCTCGCGGCAGTACTCGAGCGTGCGGTGCCAGAGGTAGCGGGCCCCGGCGTGGGCACTGAGGGCGGCGATCAGCCGCTCGTCCTGAAACTGGATCATCTGCTGCTGAAAGCCGCGGCCGATCTCGCCGATCGTATAGGAAACCGGGACCCGAACGTCTTCAAGGTAGACCGCACCGGTATCCGAACCCCAGTTGCCGATCTTGTCTAGCAGCGTGTAGGAAACCCCCGGCCTGTCCGTGGGAACGATGATCATGGTAAAGCCCCCATAGCCCGCGTCCGGATCCGTCTTGGCCAGGAGGCACATGAAGTCGGCGTGCGAGATGTTCGTGATGTACATCTTGCTGCCGTTGATCACCCAGTCGTCGCCGTCGCGCACGGCCCGCGTCTTGATCGCAGCGACATCGGAGCCCGCATGCGGCTCGGTGACTGCAATGGCACCGACCATTTCTCCCTTGATGGCTGGAACCAGGAACTCTCGCTTGAGTTCCTCGGAACCGAAGCGCGCCAACGCCGGGGTAGCCATATCGGTATGGTCGATGATGCCGAGTGCAACACCGGCGTTGTCACAGCAGGCGAGCTCTTCGGCCAAGATCGCCGAGAAACTCCAATCGAGCCCTCCCCCGCCGTAGGCCGGGTCGTAACGGATGCCGAGCATCCCGAGCTCTCCCATCTTCGGATAGAGCGACTTGTCGATATGCCCGATCTGGTCGAACTCGCGAGCTCGCGGCACGAGTTCCTCTTGGACGAAGCGCCTTACCGTTTGGCGGAACAGCCGGTGTTCTTCCGTCGAGAACAGCTCGTGATCAGCAAACAGTTCCTCGTTCATGCAGCCACAAGTACGCCGCGGCGCACTGTCATGCAATGCACCGCCACCGGCGGGCGCACTCGAGCGGCCGACTCCCGCCGCCCGCCGGGGCCGAGGGACCGCACGGCGGGCGGGCGCCGGCTCGCGGCACTGCGGCTCGCTTAGTTCTCGGGCCAGTCCTCCTGCGGTGCAGGGCCGGTGCCAAATCCCGGAGCCATGCCCCGCGCCGACGCCACCGCCCCAAGGGCGAAGTCCGGGTAGGCGTGCATCCCGTGCTCTCCCGCATCGAGGCCCTCGAGTTCTTCTTCGGCGTCAACTCTGAGCCCCATCACGGAACGGATTGCCGCCAGGAGCCCGAGGGCGCACGAGAAGCTAGCGACACCGTAGGCCGCCACGCCGAGTGCTTGAACCCCGAGCTGCTCCAGGCCGGCCCGCGCCCCGAACAACCCGACGGCCAGGGTTCCCCAGATCCCGCAGACCAGGTGCACCGAGATCGCACCCACGGGGTCATCGATGCCGGCCCGGTCGAACGCAATCACCGAACAGACGACCACCAGGCCGGCGATCGCGCCAATGGCGATGGCCGAACCCGGGCCCATTTGATCCGCTCCCGCCGTGATGCCGACGAGACCGGCAAGCACTCCGTTGAGCGTCATCGACAAGTCCGGCTTCTTGGCTACCGCCCACGAGGCAGCCATCGCGGCGATGCACCCAGCCGCTCCCGCCAAAGAGGTGGTCACCAGCACGAGCGAAACGGCGGCGGGATCCGCACTGAGCACGGATCCGCCGTTGAAGCCGAACCAGCCCAGCCAAAGGAGAAACACGCCGATCGTGGCCAGCGGCATGCTGTGGCCGGGAATGGGCACGATGCGCCCGTCCCTGGTGTACTTGCCGAGCCGCGGCCCGAGCATCCAGGCACCGGCCAGAGCACCCCAGCCGCCCACCGAATGAACCAGAGTCGATCCGGCAAAGTCGTAAAAGCCGAGCTCGTCGAGCCAGCCGCCACCCCACTTCCACGAGCCGAGCCACGGGTAGACGAACGCCACGAACATAGTCGCAAAGACCATGAAGGACGCCAGCTTGATTCGCTCGGCCACCGCACCCGAGACGATCGTCGCGGCAGTGGCAGCGAACATCGCCTGAAACAGAAAGTCGGTCCAGTAGGTGTAGCCCGGATTGTACGCGGGCGTCAGCCCCTCAGGCCCAGGGTTCAAGCCGAACCCGGCAAAGCCGAGCAGGCCGTTAAAGTCCCCTGGATACATCAGGCCGAAGCCTACCAGCGCGTAAGTTAGGATGCCTGCCGCCACAACGAACGTGTTCTTGAAGAGAATGTTCGTCGTGTTCTTGGCGCGCGTAAGCCCCGACTCGACCGTGGCGAACCCCAAGTGCATGATGAAGACGAGCGCCGCGGCGATCATCATCCAAAGGTTGTTCACCGTAAAGAGCGCGTTGCCGCCGGCCGCCTCAGCGGCGCGCGCGGGCGCTGCCCCCAATCCCAGCACCGCCAAAGCCAACCCCCAGCAGCGCAGGCGCTCGAAAGCTTCGATCCGGCCCGCCAAGCGCCAATCTCGAACCCGAACGACTGTTTGCATCACCTGCCTCCCCGTTGGGATGAGCGCACGCGCTCGATTCACTGCCCCCAACGAAGCAGGTGCCGTGCCATTGCGGAGGCATGCCTTTTTTGGGACTTTTCGGCAGCCGCAGGCACTGCGCCGGCCGCAAGTGACCAAGCCCGAGGCACGTGGTGTCCAAAACGGAGGCAGGGACCGCTCGAGGCAGGCCGCCCGGGCCCGCCCCGACCGGCCGGCAGTCCCGGTCAACTCGGCTCCTCTGCTGGCGGTTCCCCGCCTCGAACAGGAGCCCGGCTGGTTCGCCGGGATTGCTGCCTGCAAGCCGCTGCGGTAGTGGGCAGCGGGATTCGGGCACCCGGCTCGAGCCGCAATCGGATCGTGCTCGATGCCGCCCGGCCCTCGCTCAATAGGCGGTAGAAATCCTCGCGACCTTCGCGCCGCTCAGGCGAATGAAATCCTCGTAACGAAGTCGGATCAGCTCCGAGTGCGTGCCTGCACTGAACGCGATTTCCTCGTCGTCGGCGAGCGACTCGTCGGCGTAGACTTCCATGCCGAACAAGTTGCCGAACGGCGGCATCGCTCCGAGCTCGCATCCCGGAAAGCAGTCGCGAAAATCATCCTCGCTCGCCAACTCGACTTTGCCCGCCTTGGCCACTCCGGCAAGGAGCCCGAAATCGACCTGGTACGAGGCGGGCAGAACCGCCATGGCCAAGCGGCCGTCGATTCGCACGAGGACCGTTTTGGCCAACTCCTTTCCCGGAATGTGCGCCGAGGCCGCAACTTCCTGAGCGGTGAAGGCCGGCGAGTGGCGGATCACCACGTACTTTACTCCGTTGTCGTCGAGGAACCGCTTGAGTTTTTCGACCGGCACGGCCGCACCTCCTAGGCCTGGCCGGCAGGCGGCAGCCAAGCTTCCTTGGGCTCTAGCTAAATCCGCCGCTTCCAAAAGCAAGCGCCCGCCGTCACTCGCGCAACAACACGTCGGTGGCCAAGCGCACGCGTTCGAGAAGGCGGCGCAAGCGCGGATGGCGGCCCACCAGCTCGCGCAGCCGTACAATGGCCTTGCGCTCGAGCCGGTAGCGGTCGAGCTTCCTGGCCGCCGGCTTCTTGCCACTGGCGCCCGCGCGCTCGAGGGGTTCCCACAGGGTTTCGAGCGGATGGCCCCACAGCTCGAGGTCGGCTGGGTCGAGCCGCGCGATGATGCGCCGGCAGAGCTCCAAGCGTTCGGGCCGCGAGGCAATCGCCACGGCCCACTTGTCGATCGACTCGGTAGTGGGCCGCTTGTGCCGTCCCACCCCGATCGGATCTCCTAATCCTCTCTGGGTGTATTCGTGATCGCCGTAGTTGACGGCCTCGGGCTCGTTCGGCACGCCGAGGAAATCGAAGATCTCGGCCAGGTAGCGTTCGGGGTCGGATACCAGTTTCTCGTAGACGACGTGGTAGATGGGGACCTTGCGCTCGCGCAAGAACTTGGCGATCGCAGGAACGTAGCGTTCGAGGATTGGATTGTAGCGGTGCGCAAGTTCGTAGTCGCTGTCGAAGAACGACTCGGCGTAGGAACTGAAGATCGCCAGCGGGTGCCGGGTGAGTACCACGTATTTCGCGCGCGGATATAGTTTGGCGATGAAATCGAGGACCAAGGCGTAGGCCGGGGTCTTATCGAGGAAATAGCGGCAGCCTGGCTGAGTCTCTAGCAAGCGCCCGTAGAGCACGTCCGTATAGGCCCGGCACGCGTCGAGGTAATCCTCCTCGCCGCGCGGAAGCTCCGCCACGTACTGGCGAATCGACTCGGCGGCCAGAATCGCGTCGTACGGCGCCTTGTCCACTTTGGCGTAATAGCCCAGATGCGCCAGCGGCGTGAGCATGTGCGGCTCGCCCCGCGTGTAGATTTGCGAGTGCGCCCCGATCATGCGGGCGAGCAACGTGGATCCCGAACGCGGAGACCCGATCACGAAACACAGTCTTTCTTCGACGCTCGACATCTCACGTGCCAGTCTATCAAGAAGTCCGGAGCCTTGCCGCCTCCCGAGCGCGAGGAAGGCGCTGGTCGAGCCAGTTCCACAAGTCCGCGAGCACCTCGTCTTTGTTTGTCTCGTTGAGCATCTCGTGGCGCCCGTCCGGGTACAAGCGCACGGTTATGTCGCCGGTCCCGAACCCCTCTACATAGGCGCGCGCCCCCTCGGCGCTGCAGAGCGGGTCGGCCGCCCCGTGGATGAGCAGACAAGGAACGTCGATCTCGCCGGCCCGCCCCGGAAGCAGGGCCAAGCCCTCGGCCAGCCGCTCGAACAGCTCGTCGGTGACCCGCTCGCGCAGAACCAGCGGGTCCTCGAGGTACTCGCGCCAAACGGCCGGGTCCTTGCTCAAGCGGGTAGGGTCGATGGTGCGGTCGCTCGGATCGAGCAGCGGGACGATGGCCGGCCCGGACAGAACGAGAAGCTGGGGCCGGCGCTTTCTCTCGAGCAGGTATGCGGTGACAATCAGGCCCCCCATCGAATGGCCGAACAGCACCAGGGGAAGCTCGCCCAAATGGCTCGCGAACTGCTCGTGAACGCACTCGAGATCGTCGAGGAAGTCCGCGAAACGCTCGACCCAGCCCCTGCGGCCCTGCGAGCGTCCGTGGCCCCGGTGGTCGTAAGCCAGGACCGATAGTCCGCGGGCGGCGAGGAACTCCCCGACATGGCGGTAGCGCCCGCTATGCTCGCCGAGCCCGTGCACTAGAAGGAATCCGCCGCGAGCGGCGCCGGCAGGGGGCCAAAATCGGTAGAACAAGCGCACTCCAGCCCCCTCGATCGTTCCCTCAGAATCAAACCTGCCCATGAGGGTGCTAATACGCGGGAATCCGTCGTGTGTCGAAGGCGGCGCACCGCCGGCATTCGGCTATGGTCGGATGCGCGAACGCCGCCGGCCTGGACTCTAGGCCTTGGGGGAAGCCCGCACCGTTACTGATTACTCTATAAAAATCGGAGGGTTAGGCTCATTTTTACCCAGGTGGGTGATTGACGCCCGCACAAATATTTCGTACCCGAGACTTGAAGTCACCGGCCAGGGCCGCAGGCCGGAAATACACGACTTCGGGGGCTGAGCCGTGGTTGAGTCGCTCTGCTTGGTGGTAGGCTTCGTTCTCCTCGGTTGGCTCTTCCCCGAGAGCTGAGCCGAGCAAGCCCTTTTCGTCGGTCGATCGATAAAGATCGAAAGCAAGCGGGGCCGGTCGCCGTGCCGGCCCCGCTTTTCTTTTCCCGGTTCCTCCGCTCGCTTCCTCAGTGCAGCGTTGGCCCGCGCCGATTGCCCGCACCGAATCGCTTGCGCTGAAGCCTGCGAAACTTCCACCGGAAGTAGGCGCGGCGCAGGTCGTGCCAGCCGGGCACTGCCAGCCGCAGGCCACCCCCCGTCCATTTGCGCAGGTACAGATAGCCGAACCCCATTCCCCCGAGGTGGGCGGCGTAGGCAATGCCTGCCCCGGTGGACTCCATCGCTTGCAACAGCTCGAGCACGACCAGGAACACGATCAGGTGGCGCACCCGAATCGGGAAAAGGAATGCGAGCAGGACGATGCGATTGGGAAACCACAGGCCGTAGGCGAGCAGCACGCCGTAGATGGCGCCCGAAGCTCCGACGCTGGGTATCGGGCTACCGGCGCGTACGAGAGCATAGGTAACGCCTCCGCCAACCCCGCAAAGCAAGTAGTACTTCAGGAAGAACCGCTGGCCCCAACGGTGCTCGAGCTCGGTTCCGAACATCCACAGGATCAGCATATTGAGGCCCAGATGCCATACGCCCCCGTGAAGGAACTGGTAAGTAAACAGCCGCCAGATTTCGCCGGCCGCGAACACGCGAACGGGGATCAGACCGAACCACGCAATGAGCGCCCCGCGCGGCGCCAGGATCTGCAGCACGTACACAGCGACGTTGACGGCGATCAGGCCTTTGACCGCGGGGGGAACCGGACCGGGAGGACCCAGAGCCAACCCTGAAGGCATCGCAAGTCCGGGGCCGTAGCCCCGCTGTCCCTGCCAGCGCCTCATCGACGCGGGGCCCCGTGTCGCAGACTCGCCACCGGCCTCAGACGTAGGTGAGCCAGTCCTGGTACTCCGGGCGCTCGCCTTTGATAACGGCGAAGTAGTCTTCCTGGAGCCTGCGGGTAATCGGACCCGGCTTTCCGTTTCCTATCGTACGGTCGTCGAGAGAACGGATCGGGGTCACCTCGGCCGCCGTGCCGGTGAAAAACGCTTCGTCGGCGATATAGATCTCATCGCGGGTGAAACGCTCCTCGACGACCTCCACCCCGGCCGCCCGCAGAAGTTCGATCACGGACCGCCGTGTGATGCCCTCGAGGATCGTTCCAATTGGGGGTGTCTTGACCCGGCCGTCGCGGACAATGAAGAGATTCTCTCCGCATCCCTCGGCCGCGTAGCCGTCGACGTCGAGCATCAGCGACTCGTCGTAGCCGGCCGTGCGCGCCTCGAGGCTCGCCAGAATCGAGTTGACGTAATGCCCGACCGCTTTCGCCTTGGTCAGCAGTGTGTTGACGTGAAAGCGCTGAAACGACGAGGTACGGACCCGTATTCCGTTTCTCAACCCATCGTCGCCCAGGTACGAGCCCCACGGCCAGGCAGCCACGCTCATCCGGACTGGATTGTTCGTGGCGGCCAGGCCCATCTCGCCTTCCCCGACGTAGACGAGGGGCCGAATGTAGCATTCGCGAAGCTCGTTCGCCCGCACCGTCTCGATGCAGGCCTGGCACATTTCATCGACGTTGTAAGGGGGCTCGATTCCCAAGATCCGCGTCGATTGCCACAACCTGACCATGTGGTCGCGCAGGCGGAAGATCGCCGAGCGCCCGTCGCGACACTGGTAGCAGCGCAGGCCTTCGAACGCTCCGAGCCCGTAGTGGAGCGTGTGCGTGAGAACGTGAACCCGAGCCTCGTCCCAAGGGACGAGCTCCCCGTCCATCCAGATCAGACGCGCCTTTTCCACGGTTGCACTCGTACACGGCAGGCCGTCAAACGTCAACGGCCGAGCGGAAGATCTCCTCGTAGGCCGCCCGCACTTCCTCGCGCACCCGGTGGCATTTTTCGAGCAGTTCGGCGCCCGGATCGTCCCCGTCGAAGCCGAGGCGCCGAGCCAGGGGCGCTAAGGCCTGCACGTCGGCCGCGAGTTCCTCGACCGGGCGGTCGCGCTCGAGCCTCATGCGGGCTTCGACCCGGCGCAGGAACCGGTAGTGGTCGATCAATCGATCGGCTACTTGGCGAGCCAGCAAGCCCGCCTCTCGCAGAGCCGTCAGAGCGCGTGCCGTACCGCGACACCGAACTTCGGGATGGCGGTGCCCGTACTTGAGTTGCAGCATCTGGGCGGCAAACTCGATGTCGACGATGCCTCCCCGGCCCGTCTTGATGTTGATGACGCCCGGACGCTCGTTTGCAAGCTCGCGTTCCATCCGCCGGCGCATCTCGTCGATCTCGCGGACTTCGGCGGCGCTGAGCCCCCGCCCGTAGACGAACTCCGCGATCGTTTGTTCAATCGTGCGGGCAAGCTCCGACGGGCCCACGACCACCCGCGCTCGCGTGTGCGCTTGCCGCTCCCATAGGGCGGCTTCCCGGCGATGGTAAGTGCAGAACCGTGCCAGTGACGTGACCAGCGGGCCCGAGCGCCCGGAAGGTCGCAGGCGAGCGTCGATCTTGTAGACGATCCCATCGCGGGTTCTGGCTTGCAACAAATTGATCGTCTTTTGCGCCCACCGAGTGGCCAACCCGTGGGCTTCGGCGTCGAAGCCTTTGCGGGGCCCGCGATAGACGAACAGGAGATCGAGATCCGAACCGTAGGTCATCTCACCAGCGCCCTGCTTGCCCAGTGCGATGACCGCGAACTCGAGTGCCCGAGTGGCTTCTTCTCCTACCTGCCGGCGAGCCTGGCCGACGGCCGCTGCCAAGCAGGCGTCGGCCAGCGCCGTCAGGGCCTCCTGTACGGCTTGCTCGTCGAGCACGCCACCGAGGTCGGCCATCCCGATGCGGATCAGTTCGATCGTACGGAAGCGCCGCAGCACGGCCAGTACTTCTTCCTCGTCACCGCCGGCCTCTTCGAGCTCCGCTTCGAGTTCAGCCCGTAGTTGGGCAGCCTCGCGCGCCACCGGCGCCTGGTCGAAGCGCACCAGGGAGTCGATGATCTCCGGGTGACCGACCACGTGCGCTGCCAGGAACGGGCTCGTCGCAAAAAGCGACACGAGGATGCTCATCGTCGCCGGGGATCCGCTGAGCAACGCAAGGTAGCTCGTGTGGGCGCCGGTGCGGACGAGAAAGTCGACCATGCGATCGAGCGCTGCGTCGGGGTCGGCCGATGTCGCAGTCGCTTGGAGCAAGGCGGGCGCCATCGCCTCGAGCGCCCTGCGCCGCTGAGGGCTGGCCGGCGCCGCTATTCTGCCGCGGTACAAGCGAAGCAAACGAGAGGCGGCACGGCTGCCGTCGGGAAACCCCATTCGCTCGAGGACGGCGGCGGCCTCTTCCACCTCCCCGCGTTCGAGCATCCCGAGCACCGCCACCGCTTCGGGACCGTCGGCAGGCGCAAGCTCAGAGTCGCCAGGGCGCAGCTCGAGAAACTTCTCGTAGGCGGCTCGAACCGCTCCGGTGTGCCGTTGCCAATCCGCCTCGAAGGCGGCGATCTCGTCGACGTTTGCCGGAGCCCCGCGCCGCCCGATTCCGTAGCCGAGCCTGCGCGCGAGCCACCGCAGTCCGGCCTCGTCCTCCGGCAAGCGCTGCGTCTGACGGTGTTCGACGATTTGGATTGCATGCTCCACGTTGCGCAGGAACTCGTAGGCCCCGAGCAGCGCCTCAGCCTCGGCGGCGGCAACGTAGCCCCCGCGAGCCAGGGCCTCGATCGCCGCCCGGGTTCCCGGCACGCGAACGCTGGCGTCGTGCCCTCCATGGATCAACTGGAGAACCTGAACCACGAACTCGAGTTCGCGGATACCGCCGCTGCCGAGTTTGACGTCGCGGGCACCGCGGGTGCGGACGACCTCCTCGGCATCGATGCGGAGCTTCATCCGGCGGAAATCCTCGATCGTCTGGAAGTCTAGGTGCCGCCGGTAGACGAACGGCCGCACCTGTTCGATGAAACGCCACCCCAGATCCAGATCGCCAGCGGCTGGCCGCGCTTTGATGAGAACCCCGCGCTCCCACGTGTCGCCCCAGCCTTCGTAGTACATGAGAGCGTTGGCGAGGGAGTTGACCAGCGGCCCGCCGTGGCCTTCGGGACGCAGCCTCAGATCGACGCGAAAGACGATTCCCTCCTCGGTTTGGTCACTCAGGATGCGGGTCACTTCGGCGGCCAAGCGCGAGAAGAACGCGCGAGCCGGCGGAGAACCTGGCGCGACCACGTCCGTTTCGTACAGATAGGCCACGTCGATGTCGGAGCTGTAGTTGAGCTCTCCCCCGCCGTGCTTGCCGAGGGCCAAGACGACGAAACCAACCGGCCGGCCGTCCGGCGTGCGGACTTCGCCGTGCTCGGCAGCCAGGCGTGCGCGGGTGTGCCGAACGGCCAAGTCCACGCACACGTCGGCCAGGCGCGTGATTCCCTCGAGCGTTTCCGCCAGCGTTGCCTGCCCCAGCAGATCGCGCGCGCCGATGCGAAACAGCTCGAGCCTGGCCAGGCGCCGAAGCGCTCTGCCCACCTGTTTTGAATCACTCCCGGGTTCGACGGCCGCCAGCGCCTCGAGCTCGGTGGCCGACGGATTCGGCAGCCGCCAGCGAGCGGCAATGGAGGGCCACTGCGAGCCGGCCTGGACCAACCAGCGAGTCAGTGCCCGGCTCGATCCAAGGACGGCCGCGAGCGCCTCGAGTTCCTCGGCGGGCCAGGTGGCCAGCAGCTCGGGGCCGCCCGCTTCGGCCAGCCGCTCGAGCCCCGAACGCGCTTCGCCTGGTGAAGGCGCCCGCTCAAGTGCGCGCACGAGCGCACGCCGCCACGGCGGCGAGCCGAGCCCGGCAAGCGGCTGGCGATCCGTGGTGCTGTCTTCGGCGTTCACGCTGGCAAGATTCTATCAGCCCTGCGCCCCGAGCCGGATGGGGCCCGGTCAACGTTTCGAACGCGGGCAAAAAAGAAGGGCGACGGCCTAGCCATCGCCCTTCCTTTCGCTCTGCGCAGCGAGCGCGCTCGCCGGCCGGCTCAGAGCCCGCTCTTTAGGGCAGGGGCGGGCTTGAATCCGACCGTCTTGCTCGCCGCGATCTTGATTTCTTCTCCAGTCCGCGGGTTGCGCCCGATGCGGCCCTTGCGCTTGCGAACCGTGAACGTACCGAAACCGGACAGCGACAGCCGCTTGTCCTTCTTGATCCCCTTGGCGATGCTGGCGATCGTGGCATCGACCGCGTTGGCCGCTCCCCGCTTCGACAGCCCCGTAGCTTTGGCGACGGCCTCGATCAGATCCTGCTTGGTCATCCCTTCCTCCTCCTTCTCTCTCCGTCACTCCGGTCCTTCGGACCGCCCAAACACTCACGCCGCCAAAAACCGGCGTGATACAGTAATATGCGGGCCAGAGGCCTTGCCTGTCAACAAAATCCGGCACATTCGAAGGATTTTTTCAGTCAGCAACGGGACGCTCCGAGCACCGCGTCCGGATTTCCAATCCCTGACTCGATCATCCACGCACGCAACTCGGCGAGCGCGCGCTCGGCCAGCGCCTGCTTCTTGGCTAGTCCCCGCAAGCGCCGCTCGAGCGGAGGGAACAAACCGAAGTTCGCGTTCATCGGTTGGAAGTTCTTGCGGCTCCTGTCGGTCACGTAGGCGATCAGCGAACCGAGCGCGGTCGTCCGGGGCGGCACCACTAGCGGCTTGCCCGTGGCCAAACGCGCGGCGTTGATGCCGCAAAGAAGGCCCGTGGCCGCCGACTCGACGTATCCTTCCACCCCGACAAGCTGGCCAGCGATGAATACCGAGGGCTTCCCGATCACCGTCAGGGTTGGGGTGAGAATACGCGGCGAGTTGATGAAGGTGTTGCGGTGCAGGCTGCCGAGACGGACGAACTCGGCGTGCTCGAGGCCTGGAATCATTCGGAACACCCGGCGCTGTTCCGGGTATTTCATCTTGGTTTGAAATCCCACCATGCTGTAGAGGCGGCCTTCGCGGTCGTCCTGCCGCAACTGAACGACGGCGTGCGGCATCTTGCCAGTACGCGGGTCTTCGAGTCCCACCGGTTTCATCGGCCCGAAACGCAGCGTGTCGCGCCCGCGCCGCGCAAGTTCCTCGATCGGCATGCAGCCCTCGAAGTAAAGGCAACGCTCGAAGCTCTTGAGCGCCATCGTCTCGGCCGCCAGGATCTCGTCGATGAGGCGCTCGTACTGCTCTTTGTTCAGCGGGCAATTGATGTAGTCGTCGCCTCCTTTGCCGTAACGCGCCGCCCGGTACGCGATGTTCATGTCGATCGACTCGGCAGTGACGATCGGCGAAATAGCGTCGTAAAAGTAAAGGTGGCGCGAGCCAACGAAGCGGGCGAGCGCGTCGCTCAGAGCCGGCGAGGTAAGCGGGCCGCTGGCTACGATTACGATCCGGCGCTCTGGAATCGCTTCCATCTCGCGCCGTACGACGGTGATGGCGGGCTGCTTTTCGATCTCCGCCGTCACCGCACGCGCGAAGCCCTCGCGGTCGACGGCCAGTGCCGAACCGGCTGGAACCCGAACCGCGTCGGCGACCCGCATGATCAGGGAACCGAGCATTCGCATTTCCGCTTTCAAAACGCCGACCGCCGTGGTGAGCGTGTCGTCGCGGAAAGAGTTCGAGCAGACCAACTCGGAGAGCGCGTCCGTCGTGTGGGCCTCCGTCGAGCGCGTGGGCCGCATCTCGTAGAGTTCGACCTCCACTCCAGCGCGTGCGAGCTGGTAGGCCGCTTCGCAGCCCGCCAAGCCCCCTCCGATCACAACGACCGGTTCGCTCACGGCTCCACCGACACCCCCTCACCGACCGTCTCGGTATATTCGCAGCCTTCGCGCAGGCAGCGCCGCACCGTCCCTAGCCGTTTCGTGACTTTCTCGACCACGAACGGAGCGTCGCACTCGGGACAGGGAAACGGCACCGGGCGCTCCCACGAGGCGAACCGGCACTTTGGATACCGGTCGCACCCGTAAAAGATCTTGCCCCGCCGCGTGGTGCGCTGCACGAGCGATCCTTCGCCGCAGCCGAGCGGCGGCGCCGGGCATGCGATGCCGAGCGGAATCGGCTTGTTCAGAGACTTGACGTTCTTGCACTCGGGATACTTCGAGCAGCCGAGGAAGCGGCCGAAGCGGCCGTACTTGTAGACCATCGGACTCCCGCACTTGTCGCAGGTCTCCCCGGTCTCCTCGGGCGTCTCGATCCGAATGGTCCCGTCCTCCTCCCGGCTGAAATTGCAGGTGAACTTGCACTCGGGATAGGCGGGGCACGCCAGGAACTCACCGTTGCGGCCCCACTTGATGACCAGATTGCGCCCGCACTGCTCGCACGGAATGTCGGTTTCGCGGATCTCGCTGCGCACGTCCCGCATTGCGATCGCCGCCCGCTCGAGGTCCGCCTTGAACGGCTGCCAAAACTTCCGCGTTACGCTGATCCAGTCCTTGCGCCCGGCTTCGACCGCGTCGAGCTCGTTCTCGAGTTCCGCCGTAAACTCGACGTTGAGGACGTCGGGAAAGGAACCAACGAGAAGGTCGGTTACGAGCATCCCCAGCTCGGTCGGCACCAGGCGCTTTTGTTCGTCCTGGCGCACGTATTCGCGGTCGATGATCGTGGCCATGATCGTGGCGTAGGTCGAGGGCCTGCCGATCCCCTGCTCCTCGAGAGCGCGGATCAGCGACGCTTGCGTGTAGCGCGGAGGTGGCTGGGTGAAGTGCTGGCTGGGGACGAGCTCGAGCAAGCGCAGGCGTTCGCCTTCGGCCACGGGCGGCAGGCCGTCCGCTTCTTCCTCTTCGTCCGGGGCGTCGCGTCCTTCCTGGTAGACGCGCAGGAAGCCATCGAACCGCATGACCTGGCCGCTGGCGCGGAACACGCAGCCGTCCGATTCAATCTCCACCGTGGTCTGGTCGAATCGCGCTGGCGCCATTTGACTGGCAAGGAAGCGATTCCAGATCAGCGTGTAGAGCTTTAGCTCCTCGTCACTCAAGTACCGCTGCACTTCGCTAGGCGAGAGCTCCAGCGAAGTCGGGCGAATGGCCTCGTGCGCATCTTGCGCGCTCTTCTTCACCCGGAACCGGTTCGGCTTGGCCGGAAGATAGTCCTCGCCGAATGTCGCCAGGATCCGCCCGCGTACCGCCTCGATCGCCTCGGGCGCGGTGCGCGTGGAATCGGTGCGCATGTAGGTGATCAAACCCGTTACCCCGAGGGGTCCGAGCTCGACGCCTTCGTACAACCGCTGCGCAATCCGCATCGTCCGGCGCGGCTGAAAACCAAGCTTGCGGGCGGCTTCCTGCTGGAGCGTGGAAGTAATGAACGGGGGTGGGGGGTTGCGCCGCTTCTCGGTTCGTTCGACCGAGCGCACCCGCCAGTCGTCCCGTTCCTGCAGCCGCTCGACGATTGCCTGGGCTTCGCCTTGGCTGCCGAGAAAGAACCCCTCCCCGCCGGCGCGAGCGGCCTTGAGATCGATCTTCTTGCCGTCGACTTCGACGAGCTTTGCTTCGATGGTTCCCGCGGGGCTCTCGAGGCGGGCAACCACGTTCCAGTACTCGACTGGCTTGAAGGCCTGGATCTCGCGCTCGCGCTCGACGATCAGGCGAACCGCCACCGACTGAACGCGCCCTGCCGAAAGACCCCGCCGCACTTTCTGCCACAGCAAGGGACTGAGCTGGTAGCCCACGAGCCGATCAATGATCCGCCGCGCTTGCTGCGCCTCGAACTTGCGCCGGTCGAGTTGGGCCGGGTTGGCGATCGCCTGGCGAACGGCGTTCTTGGTGATTTCGTTGAACAGGACTCGATGAATCTTGCCCTTGAAGTTCTTTGGAATGATCCGCTCGGCCACGTGGAAGGCGATCGCCTCCCCTTCGCGGTCCGGGTCGGGAGCCAGGTAAACCGCTTCTTTACCCTTGACGGCGCGTTTGAGCTCGGCGATCACCTTGCCCTTTCCGTGGATCACTTCGTATTGGGGCGTGAAGCCGTTGTCCACGTCGACGCCGAGCTTGCTTTTCGGAAGGTCCACGATGTGGCCGACCGAAGCCTTGACCACGAAGTTGCGGCCAAGGTATCGGCTCAAGGTCTTCGCCTTGGCTGGCGACTCGACGACGACGAGATTCTTGGCAGCCATGGTGCGTTCGTCTCGTGCCCCGCGCGAGGCGCAGGGGAGCTCCTAACCGAGCCTTACTCCGGCTTTCAATGCAAACATGCCTCCCCCGAGGCGTTCAGCCACGCCGTCGAGCTCTAGTTGGGTCAACACCTCGAATACCCGGCTGGCGGCAACCCCCGACCGGGCCACGATCAGATCCACCGGGCAGGGCTCGCTCTCGAGCGCGGCGGCAACCAGAGCCGCATCGCCTTCGAGTTTCGATACCGCCTGCGGCTGCTCGACACGGCCGGGGTCGATGCCAAGGATCTCGAGCACGTCACGAACATCGAGGAGGGGGTGGCAGCCTTCGGCGATCAATCGATTGGTACCGCGCGAAGCCGGCGAGTCGATGTTTCCCGGCACCGCGAACACTTCGCGTCCTTGCTCGGCCGCGTGCCGGGCGCTCGTGAGCGACCCGCTCGGATCGTGGGCCTCGACGACGATCGTTGCCTCAGCCAGTCCCGTTATGATCCGGTTGCGCACCGGAAAACGCCCGGGCAGCGGTGGAACGCCGGGCGGGTGCTCGCTAACGAGAGCTCCTCCATCGAGAATCCTATTTGCAAGGCGCCGGTTGCAGCTCGGGGTAACCAAGTCGAGCCCGCCCGCCAAAACGGCGATCCCTGGCCCAGCCGCAAGCGACCCCGCGTGCGCCGCGGCGTCGATCCCCCGAGCCAGCCCGCTGGCCACCACTAATCCGGCCTCGGCGAGCCGCTCGGCCAGCTCGCGGGCAATGCGAAGGCCGTAGCGCGTGGGCCGCCGCGAGCCGACCACCGCCACCACCCGGCGGCTGCACACCGGCACGCTTCCCCGCACGTAGAGCACCAAAGGCGGATCTTGGATTTCGCGCAGTAAGGGCGGAAACGACGGTTCGTCCACCGCTACCGCCGTTATCCCCAACTGGCGGCAGCGCTGGCGCAGGCGCTCGATCCGAGGCCACTCGTCGAAGCGCTCGAGGGCCGCCACTGCCCGGGCCGACAATCCCGCCTCGCGCAGAACGGAGCTCCCGGCCTCCCACAAGCGGGCGATGCCCCCTAAGTCGCGTGCCAGCCGGTACCACTGGCCGCCGCGTCCCTCGCCGGCTAGCCGAGCCAGTGCCATCCATGCGGCAAGCTCGTCGGGTGGACCTGCCATCAGAGCGCGTCTAGCGGCGCCACTCCAACCGGCGCAAGCGCGCGGGTGTGATGAAATGAAACGCCTAGCGTTCGGTCGTTTTGAGGTAGTTGCCGAGCAACTGCTTGCCAACCTTGGTTAGAATCGACTCGGGGTGGAACTGTACCCCGTCGACCGGGAGACTGCGGTGGCGCAGGCCCATGATCTCTCCGTCCTCGCTCCAGGCGCTCACCTCGAGCACTTGCGGCAAGGTTTCCCTCTCCACCACCAGGGAGTGGTAGCGCGTCGCAACGAAGCGCTGCTCGATTCCCGCGAAAATGCCTCGGCCGTCGTGTTCAATCTCGGACGTCTTGCCATGCATCAATCGTTTGGCCGGCACGATGCGGCCGCCGAACGCCTGGCCGATGCATTGGTGGCCGAGGCAGATGCCAAGGATCGGCACCTCTCCGGCGAATCGCCGGACCACGTCGACCGAGATCCCCGCCCGATCGGGATCGCAAGGTCCGGGTGAGATGACGATCCCGGCTGGTCGCAGCTTAGCGATCTCGTCGAGACTGATCTGATCGTTGCGGAACACCCGGACATCGGCGCCGAGCTCGCCGAGATACTGAACGACGTTGTAGGTAAACGAGTCGTAGTTGTCGATCATCAAGATCACGCCCGCATCTTACCGCGGACAGCCCGGCGATGCCCGCCGCGGGTGCCCGGCGCGCGTTCAATGACGGCGGTGTCGTTGACCCGCGGCTGCGCTCGGAGCGACAACAACCCGTGCTTGCAACAACCTTTTCGTGCGCTCATCTCGGCGTCGAAAGCTACCTGGTCCGGGTCGAGGCCCGCGTCAGTACAGGCTTGCCCAAGCTCGTCATCGTGGGCCTGCCCGACACCGCTGTCCGCGAAGGAAGCGAGCGGGTCCGCTCGGCAATTCGGGCGACCGTCGACCGCTTTCCCCTCGGCCGCGTGGTGGTCAACCTCTCGCCTGCTTCCCGCCGCAAGATCGGTGCCGCCCTCGACCTTGCCGTTGCCGTGGCCGTACTTGCCGCCGCCGACGCCTGCCGCCGCGAGCGACTCGGGGAAACGGCACTGCTCGGCGAACTCGGTCTCGACGGCACCGTCCACCCGATTCGGGGCGCACTGCCGGCGGCTCTGTGTGCAGGGCGCTCGGGATTGCGCCGGCTTGTCGTACCCAAGGAAAACGCCGCCGAAGCCGCCGTGGCCGGCAAGATCCCGGTCTACCCGGTCGCGTCTCTGGCCGAGACCCTTGCGCTTCTCGACGGGCGCATTGCTCCCAAACCGACCCGAGTGGACGTCCGGCGTTTGTTCGAGGAAAGCAGCTCGCGCGAAGCGCTCGACCTCAGCGACGTTCGGGGTCAGGCCGCTGCCCGCCGCGCTCTCGAGATTGCCGCCGCCGGGCATCACCACCTGCTGATGATTGGCCCGCCCGGCTCGGGCAAGACGATGCTCGCCCGGCGGCTGGTAACCATCCTTCCTCCGCTGACCCTGCGCGAGGCAATCGAGACAACCTCCATCCACTCAATCGCTGGCCTGGACACTGGCCGCGGCCTCATGACGGCCCGGCCGTTTCGCGCTCCCCACCATACCACTTCGAGCGCCGGCCTCGTGGGCGGCGGGCTCGTGCCGCGGCCCGGAGAGATCAGCCTGGCTCACCACGGTGTCTTGTTTCTCGACGAACTGCCCGAGTTTTCCCCTGCGGTCCTCAACCAGTTGCGCGAGCCGCTCGAGGACGGTCACTTAACCCTGGCCCGAGCCGGCGGGCGCCTGACTTTTCCCGCCAACGTCATGCTGGTGGCGGCCATGAACCCTTGCCCGTGCGGATACTACGGCTCCGCGGTACGGCCGTGCACCTGTCCTGAGTCGGCAGTGGCCCGCTATCGCTCGCGCATCAGCGGCCCGCTGCTCGACCGCATCGACTTGTTCGTCCACGTGCCCCGGCTCGACTTCGACGAAATCGCGGCGTCGCCACCGTCGGAGCCCTCGGCCGTGGTACGCCGGCGCGTCATCGCAGCGCGGAAACTGAGCGGGGGCAGGCCCCGGTCTCGCCGCGCCACGCCTCCGGCAGACCCAGCTGCACGGCGACTTTTGGCCCGTGCTGTCGACCGGCTCGCGCTCTCCGCCCGGGGTCTCGCTCGAGTAGTTTCGGTGGCCGAAACCATCGCGCGGCTTGACGGCCGGACCGAGGTGGCGGCCCGTGACATCGCCGAGGCACTGCAGTTTCGGCCGCCCGCCTCGATCGGCTGCAGCCTTGACTTGAGCGGACGCTGCGACCCACAGTAGCCCGACATGAAGCTTCCACCACACCACCGCATGCGGGGCCGCCGCTTGGCCGGACTCGCCGTCGCAGTTGCAGCCGCGGCGAGCTGGCAACTTGCGGCGGCTGCTCCGCCGCCCCCGAAACCACCGCTTGCGCGACCCAACCGCATTCAAACCACCTTCAAGAGTGTCGATTCGGTCGTGGCCGCCGAATGGGACTTCCCGCCCCACGGAACGGTGCCCCTGGTGGTTTTGGTACCAGTGATCGGGCGCGTCGATCGCAACGGCCTGCGGCCGGGCTCGGACCTCGATCCCGAACAAGGAATCTACGCCCAGCTCACGCGTGCTCTCGTCGACGCGGGCTTTGGCGTCTTCCGGTACGATCAGCCGGGAGCCGGGCGCAGCAGTCCCGGGCGCTTTGCAACCGATCGTTCGACTGCACTCGAAGGGTACACCAAGGCGGTGGCGCACGCGCGCGTGGATCCGGATCGGGTCTTCTTGCTCGGCCACGCCTCGGGAACCACGACGATCGCCGCGATCTATCCCCGATTCGCCGCCGTCCAGCCTCCGGCAGGGGTGGTCTTCCTCGACAGCGCCGTCGGCGAGTACGACGCGGCCCGCATCAAAGCTCCCTTGCTCATCATCAACCCCGGGCGGGACCCCGACAACCGCTACCGCTACGGCGAGTACGTGGTCGAAGCGCGCAAGCGCCCGGAAGCGGGACGGCTTCCTACTGACTTGGTGCTGCTCAAAGACGCTCGGCCTGGACTCGTCGAACCGAAGAAGGTCAACGGCGAAAGGGTCCTGGTCTTTGACCAGCGCGCTGTGCGCACGCTGATCGACTGGCTCCGCCGGCACTGAAGCGACGGCCCGATGAGCCTGAAGCTCCCGACCGCCCTGGCACTGTGCTTGGCGCTTGCGGCCCCTGCCTGCCGGGAAGAGCCGCGGGCCGCTCCCGCTCGCGGGCGGCCGCTGCTCGTCGAGGCTGCAGCGGTTAGCTCGCGTGACGTCGAAATTGCGATCGAGGCCGTAGGAACCGTCGAAGCGAGCCGCCGCGTGGAGATCCGGCCACAGGTTGATGGGGTCGTCGCCGAGATTGGATTCACGGAAGGCGAGCGGGTCGAAAAAGGGCAAGTGCTCGTGCGTCTCGACGACAGCAAAGCGGCGGCTCGCCTTGCCCTTGCACGGGCCGCGCTCGACAGCGCGCGCGCACGCCTAGACGTGGCCGCGCAGCAACTCGAGCGCCACCGCCAGTTGATCGCCAACCACCTGGTTTCCGAGGAAGAGTTCGACCGCGTGGCGGCAGAACACCGGGCGGCGGCCGCGGCGGTGCGGGAACAGGAAGCCGCCGTCGAACTGGCAGCGCGGGAGTTGGCCGACTACACGCTGCGCGCCCCGTTCGATGGGATTGTCGGCGCACTCGGCGCCGACCCCGGCAACTATGTCGAGAGGGGCACGACCCTGGTTACGCTGATCGATGACGATCCGGTTCACGTCCGACTTGGGATCCCGGAGCGCTACGCGGATCGGATTCACGAAGGCATGCCGGTTGAGATTGCCGCGCCCGCAACCGATCGGGTGTTGAGCGGCACGATCGATTTCATCGATCCACGCGTGGATCCCGCCTCGCGGATGCTTACGGTCCGTGCCGTGGTGGCGAACCCGGAGGGCCTGGTTCGCGACGGGCAATTCGTCAGGGCGCGCTTGATCATCGAGGTCCACCCCAACCAGCCGGTCGTGCCCGAGCAGGCCATAGTCGCGGCGGCGGGCAAGAACTGGGTCTTCGTCGTCGAGCAGGGCAGGGCCTGGCGGCGAGAAGTCGTCACGGGCGAGCGCCTGCCCCCCTTCGTGGAGATCTTGCGCGGGGTGCGGGCGGGCGAGCGGGTAGTCACTGCCGGACAGCACCGGCTAAGCGACGGCAGCCCGGTCGAGGAAGTAGCCGCCGAGGCACGTCCGGAACCACGCTAGGCGCCGTGTTCTTGCCCCGCCTCTGCATCGAACGACCGGTCCTGGCCACGGTTTTCTCCCTGGCCTTGCTCGTTTTCGGGGTGGTCGGCTACAGCCGCCTGCCCGTGCGCGAGCTGCCGGACGTCGACATTCCGGTCGTCTCTGTCTCGACCGTGCTCCCGGGCGCCAGCCCCGAAGTAGTCGAATCGCAGGTCACCGAGGTTCTCGAGGAAGAGCTCAACGGGATCGAAGGTCTCGACATCATCACGTCCGAGTCCCGCGAGGAAGTGAGCGCGATTACGCTTCAGTTCGAGCTCGGCCGTGACATCGACGCCGCTGCCCAGGACGTGCGCGACCGAATCGCTCGCGTGCGCCGCCTGCTCCCCGAGGACGCCGAAGAGCCGCGCGTGGCCAAGATCGATCTAGACGCTCAGGCGATCATGTGGCTTGCCCTGTCCTCGGCAACCTACGGGCCGCACGAGATCATGACCCTAGCGGACCGGCGCGTGCGCCCGCGACTCGAAGCCATCGCGGGAGTGGGGCGGGTGATCGTCGGAGGATCCAACCGCGAGGCAATACGGGTGGAAATCGATCGGGAGGCCCTTGCGGCGTACGGGCTGGCCACCACCGACGTCGTGGCAGCCTTGCGCAGGCAGAACGTCGAGCTACCAGCCGGCCGCATCGAGGGGACGTGGCGCGAGTTTGTGGTCAAGGCCCACGGCCAGCTCAGCTCGCCCGAGGCGTTCGCTCGCCTCGTTCTGGCCTACCGGGGAGGAGCGCCCGTGCGGCTCGGCGACGTGGCCAGCGTTCGCTTGGGTTACGAAAACGAACGCGTCCGCGCTCGCTTCAATGGTATGCTCACCACCGGCCTGGGCATCGTCAAGCAGTCGCGCGCGAACACCCTCGAAGTCGCCCGCCGAGTCAAGGAGACGGTTGCCAAGTTGCGGAGTGAGCTGCCCGAAGGCGTGCGCCTCGACATTGCCTTCGATCAGTCGCCTTTCATCCGCCGCTCGGTCGCCGAGGTGCAGCGGGCTTTGCTCGCCGCTGCAGTCCTCGTCGTGGTCGTGATTTTCGTCTTCCTGCAGAGCGCGCGGAGCACGATCATCCCCAGCTTGGCGATGCCGGTGGCCATCATGGCCACGTTTGGCGTCATCTACTTCCTCGGCTTCACGATCAACAACCTGGTCTTGATGGCTCTGACCCTGTCGGTCGGCGTAGTGGTGGACGATGCGATCATCGTGCTCGAAAACATCTACCGCCACATGGAGGCGGGCAGCGAGCGCCGGCAGGCCGCTCTCGACGGCAGCCAGGAAATCGCCTTCGCCGTGGTCGCTACTACGCTTACCCTCGTGGCCGTTTTCGTCCCCATCGCGTTCCTCGGCGGTATCGTTGGAAGGTTTTTCTACGAGTTCGGCATTTCCGTGGCCGTGGCGGTCGTGGTCTCGAGCTTCGTGGCGCTCACGCTCACCCCAATGCTGTGTTCGCGCTTCCTTCGGCCCGCGTCCACCGCCAGCCGCCGGGGAACGCTGGGCCGGCTCGCACGCGGTTTCGACGCTGCTGTTGGGCGGCTCTCCGGCGCCTACGGTGTTGCGCTCGAACAAGTCCTCGCCCACCCGGTGGCGACCCTAGCGGTGGTTGCAGGAGCCTTCCTCGCCAGCGCCGCTTTGTTCCGAGCGGTTGGCAAGGAGTTCGTTCCTACCGACGACCGCGGATACTTCATCGCCACATTACGTACCCCGGAGGGCTCCACCGTTGCCTACCACGACCGCTACCAGCGCCAGGTCGAGCGCCTGCTCGACGAAACGCCCGAGGTCCGCTCTTACTTCTCGGTGGTGGCGATCCCGCGGGGCGGCCCGGGCAAGGTGAACACCGGAGTCATGTTCGTTCGGCTCAAGCCGCGCGAGCAGCGCCGCCGCAGCGCCGCCGAAGTGATCGCCGAGCTGCGGCAGCGCACCCGGGCGATCCCTGCCGTCGA
>CAYZHO010000011.1:23866-28278 GCA_964478045.1 uncultured Myxococcales bacterium
ACGCGTTCTTTTTCCAGAGCAATCCGCTGCAAGGCAGTGGCAAACCGCTGGCCTTCGTCATCGAGCACGACGATCTCGCCGTTCTGGGACGCTACGCCGAACGCCTGCGCAAGGCGCTCGCCCGGCTTCCCGGCTTCACCGACGTCGACACGAACCTCGAGCTCGACAAGCCCCAACTCGAGGTAACGGTCGACCGGGACCGAGCCGCCGCGCTCGGCCTATCGGTGGCCGACGTCGCGCAGACCCTGAAGGTTCTTCTCTCAGGCGACTCGGTTTCTCACTACCGGCGCGGCAACGAACGCTACGACGTGATCGTTGAGCTCGAGCCCGCGGACCGCTTTAGCCCGCGGGATCTGCGCAACATCTACGTCCGGACCCCCGGCGGCACGCTCGTCCCGCTCGATACGATTGTCGAGGTACGCGAGTCGGTCGGCCCGAGCGTGGTCCACCATTTGGCACGGCGGCGCTCGGTCACCATCGATGCCAATCTTTCGGGTATCGACCTGGGCACCGCCCTCGACCAAGTGCGGGCCGTGGCACGGGACGTCTTGCCGGCAGGATTCGAAACCGCGCTAGCCGGGCACTCGCGGGAGTTCGCTCGCGGCACGCGCGGCTTGTCGTTCACGTTCGTCCTGGCAGTGGTAGCGATCTATCTCGTACTGGCCGGGCAGTTCGAGAGCTTCGGCCACCCGCTGACGATCATGCTCGCGCTGCCGCTGGCCACGCTCGGAGCCCTGGCGGCACTGGTCGCGCTCGGAATGACGCTCAACGTGTACAGCTTCATCGGCATCATCATGCTGATGGGGCTAGTGACGAAGAACTCGATCCTGCTGGTCGATTACGCCAACCTGCTGCGTGCCCGTGGCCTCCCGGCCCGCGAGGCGATCATCGCGGCCGGGCGCACCCGCTTGCGGCCGATTTTGATGACCGCCATTTCGACCGTGTTTGGAATCCTGCCGATCGCTCTCGGCCTCGGCGCCGGAGCCGAAGCGCGCCGCCCGCTCGGGGTGGCAGTGGTGGCAGGAATGTCAACCTCGACGTTGCTGACGCTCTTCGTGGTGCCGGCCGCCTACCACATTGCCGCGGCAGCGGCGGCCCGCATCGGCCGGCACCGGCGGTGACCGGAATCAACCGCCGAGCACTGCCTCTTTGAACGACTTGGCGACCGTGAAGGCCGCTTTGGTGCGGGCAGGAATCTTGATCTCCTCGCCGGTCTGGGGGTTGCGCCCAGTACGTGCTTTGGTCACCCGCTTCTTGAACGTGCCAAGGCCGGGGATCTTGACGGGGTCGCCTTTCTTTACGGCACCGACCACGATCTCGACGAGCGCCTCGAGGACCTGGTTCGCCTGTTGCTTGCTCAGGCCGGTTGCGTCGGCGAGCTTCTCCACCAATTGCGCTTTCGTCATGCTACCCTACCCTCCGGCGTGAGAATTGCCGCCATCGTCCAGCACCCGGGCCCTCCTGTCAAGCCGGCCGCTCCCTCAGTTGAACGCCTCAACCAGCTCGATCAGGCCCAGTTCGCGCAGGCACGAAAACAGATGGCCTTTGACCTCTTCGATGGTGTCGTAGCGCAGCAGATCGCGGGCGATCGTTTCCGCGTCGCTCATGCGGACCGCCCGAATTAGCTTTTTTACTACCGGAATGTAGATGGCACTCATGCTGAGCTCGTCCAGGCCTACCCCGAGCAAGAACAGTGTGTAGGCCGGATTGGCCGCCATCTCGCCGCACATGGCCACCCGGCGCCCCGTCTCGCGAGCCGCGTCGACGACCAACTTGATCGACTGGAGGACGGCTGGATGCAAAGGCTCGTACATGAAGGCCACCTTGCGGTTGTCGCGGTCGACGGCCAGCGTGTATTGGATGAGGTCGTTCGTCCCGATTGAAGCGAAGTCGACCTCGCGCAGGAGTTGGGGCGCGCGCAGCACCGCCGCCGGCACTTCGATCATGATGCCTAGCTCGACGTCCTGTGGAGGCCGGTAGCCCGCCGCCGTGAGGTCGGCCACGCAATCGGCATAGATTTCGCGAACGCGCCGGACTTCTTCGAGGCTCGTCACCATGGGGAACATGATCCGCAGGCAAGCCCCGTCCGCCGCGCGCAAAATCGCTCGAATCTGTTCTTGAAAGATCGTCTCGCACTCGAGCGACACCCGAATCGAACGCCAGCCGAGGAACGGGTTGTCTTCCTTGGGACCGCGCACGTACGACGGATACTTGTCGGCCGCAAGGTCGAGGGTACGGATCGTCACCGGCCGGTCGCCCATCCGCTCGATGACCGAGCGGTACAGCCGCACCTGCTCCTCCTCGCTCGGAAAGTCGCGGTAGGAGAGAAACGGCAGCTCGGTGCGAAACAGACCGATCCCTTCTGCCCCGTAGAGCTCGGCGAAATCGAGTTCGCCGAGCAAGCCGATATTCGCGTAAAGAGGAATTCGGTACCCGTCGAGCGTCTCGGCGGGTAGGTTGCGCACGTCGGCCAGGTCGCGCTGGAAGGCTCGAAACTGGGTTTCCAACCGCCGGTACTCGGTGGTGACCTCGAGGCTAGGCCGGACGTAAACGGTTCCAGTGTTGCCGTCGACGATGATCTCGTCCCCCTGGTGGCATACCTCGACCAGGTTCTCGACCCCTACCACGGTCGGAATCTCGAGCGACTTGGCCAGGATCGCGGCGTGCGAGGTAACGCCACCGGAAGCTGTGACGATCCCGCGCAGGCGCGTGTGGTCGACGGCAGCTAGGTCCGAAAGCGTCAGTTCTGGGGCAACCAGCACAGCGTCGTCGTCGAGCACCTGCATTCGCTGATCCACCCCGAGCAAGTGCCGCAAGATCCGCTGCCCGACCTCGCGGACGTCGTAGGCCCGGTCGCGCAAGTAGTGGTCGTCGACCTGGGCGAAGCGTTCCGTGTAGGAATCGACGGTCAGTTTTAGCGCCGACTCGGCGGTTTTGCCCTCTTTGATCCGCTCGCGCACCGCCTCGCTGAACGAGCGGTCGTCGATCAGCATCGCCAGTGCTTCGTAGATCGCGCCGCCCACTTCCGGGACGAGCTGGCGCATGTGCTGGCGAGCTTCTTCGAGCTCGCGCTTACTGGCCGCCAGCGCTTCTTCAAACCGCTTGAGCTCGAGCTCGGCGTCCTCAGAATCGCGAATCTCAATGTGATCGAGGTCGGCCGGCGGCAACACCAGGTGTACCCGGCCGATCCCGAAACCCGGTGAAGCGCCCTGCCCGCTCAGCCGGACTCCTCCAGGAGGCGTTCGCGGCTCGCGCACTTGAGCCCTGCGGCGGCGGGCCGCTTCGTACCCTTCAAGCCGGCGAATGGCCCGGACCATGTTGCGCCGGTAGACTTCGCGCTCTTCTTCCTCGCGCTGCAATCGTTCGGCCAAGTGCGCATTGACCATGAGGGCGCGCACGTGGCCCGCAACCGCTCGGACCAGGCGAATGTCGTCGTCGAGAAACCGCCGCCTTCGGCGCGACTGCAGGACGAGAACGCCTAGCAAGCCTTCGCGCGCGCCGACCGGAACGCCGAGAAAACCGTGGTACTTCTCCTCTCCGAGTTCGGGAAAGAACTTAAAGGCCGGGTGCGCCAAGGCGTCTTCGACGGCGACCGGTTCGCCTTGCTTGGCCACTAGGCCTACCAACCCCTCGCCGGCTTGCATCGTGACTCGCCCGATCGCGCGGGTGGGAAATCCTGCCGTGGCGGCCAGGGTTAGGCTGTCCGTAGCCGGGTCATAGCTGTAGAGGGAGCACACCTCGCAGTCGGTGGCGTTGGCAAGCAGGCGAACGACCCCTTCGAGGGCTTCCTGATAGTCCTCGGTCCGGCCGACCAGTGTGGTGATCTCTTCGAGCAGCTCGAGCTGTCTGCCGCGATCTTCGCCTGTCCTAGTTTCCTCGCTCATCGCTTGGCGACTTTGGTTCGACCGCAAAGAGGCCGCAACCGGCTCCGCAGCGCCAGTCAGTTTACTCCGCGCGGGGAACCAGGGCCACGGCCGCCCAGGCACCGGAGCCCCTTAGCGCAACCACGCTCCGTCTCGCCCCCGTGTTGCGCGAGCGATGAGCCTGCGCGCGTGCCGGCGCGCTACCGCAACCGCTTCCTCGACTCCAAGGCCGCGCGCCAGCGCCGCTGCTGCGGCCGCGGCAAGTGCACAGCCGCTCCCGTGCATGTCGCGGCCTTTCAAACGCGGGGCCGAAAACCAACGGCCCCGGCCGCCGGCCCACAGGAAGTCGCGGGGCTGCCCTGCCAAATGTCCTCCTTTGACCAGGACGGCATCTGGACCGAATCCAGCGATCGCCTGCGCGGCGGCCTCCATCGCGGCCGCGTCGGTCACGCGAAAGCCGCACAGCCGGGCCGCCTCTTCGAGGTTCACTGTCACGAGGTCGGCAATCGGGAACAACTCCACGCGCACGGCAGCCAGGGTCCCCCCAGT
>CAYZHO010000012.1:0-28127 GCA_964478045.1 uncultured Myxococcales bacterium
CCTATGCGGTCCAGGGAGAAGGAGCTCGGTTCGTAGTGGCAATACTTGGGTCGCGCACCAACGTGATCGGGCTTCCGGTGGAGGACGTCGTTCCAGTGCTCGCGAGCGCAGGGGTGAAGCGGTGAGCATTGGCCCAGCCGAAATTGCTTCCCGGCTAGCGCGCGTGCGGGAGGAAGTTGCCGAAGCGGCCCGGCAGAGCGGCCGGGACCCCGCCGAGGTGCGTTTGATCGCCGTCACCAAGCGTGTTGACACAGCCCGCATCGCTGCAGCCATCGAAGCAGGCCAGCGCGACTTCGGAGAAAACTACGTTCAAGAGGCGCTTGGCAAGATCGAGCAATTCGGCCCCGACGTGCGCTGGCACATGATCGGACAGCTTCAATCCAACAAGGCCGCTCGTGCCGCTCGGTTTTTTTTCATGATCCATTCGCTTGCCAGCCTTTCCGCCGCTCGGGCGATTTCGAGGGCCATGGCGGCCGAAGGGCGCCAGGCTCGGGTCCTGGTTCAGATTCACTTGGGAGGCGGTCCAGCTCGCGGCGGGGTGCCCGCTGAGGCAGCGGAGGATTTCGTCCGGCAGGTCACCGGGATGCCAGGAATCCTTGTAGACGGGGTCATGGGGATTGCGCCTCTTGGCGAGCCGCCGCGGCCGCACTTTGCGCGCTTGCGCGAAATGCTCGAACGATTGCGCGAGCTCGAACTGCCCAATGCGCCGTTGCGGGAACTTTCAGCCGGGATGAGCGGTGATTTTCGAGACGCCATTGCCGAGGGTGCCACGATGGTGCGAATCGGAGAAGCGATTTTTGGGCCGCGCATATGACCGCGGCGTTCGAGGCGAGACGCAGGGAGGCCAGCGTGAAAGAAACCGGTAGAATCGCCTTTGTCGGCGGAGGAAACATGGCCGAGGCCCTAGTGCGGGGGCTTGTGACCTCGGGAATGAAGGCAGAGCATATCAGCGTGTCCGATCCGGCCGCCACCCGCCGCCGCATCATGGCGAGACGCTACGGCGTCCGGTGTTACCGGGACAATCTCAAAGCGATCGAGGGAGCGGCGGTTGTCGTACTCGCGGTCAAGCCACAGACGATGGGCGCGGTCCTGCCGGAGATTGGGCCAGCCCTGGAGAGTCCTGTGGTCGTTGTATCGATTGCTGCGGGAGTTCGCTTGAAACAGCTCGAGAGCGCGCTTCCAGAAGTCGCTCGCGTCGTGCGGGTCATGCCGAACACCCCTTGTTTGATCGGTCGCGGGGCTTCGGTGATCTGCCCGGGATCGCGGGCGCGCCGGACAGACGTCCGCCGGGTCGAACGGCTGCTGGCAACCGTCGGCAAGACGTTCGTCGTAAGCGACGAGCGCTTAATGGATCCTGTGACGGGCCTGAGTGGGTCGGGACCAGCGTACGTTTATTTGTTCGCCGAAGCGCTGATTCGCGGGGCAAAGCGCGCCGGTCTTCCCGAGTCCCTCGCAAGAGAACTGTGTTACTGGACGCTCGCAGGTGCTTCGGCGATGTTAATCGAGACGGGCCGGGACCCGGCAGATTTGCGGCGGGCGGTGTCGTCTCCCGGGGGAACGACGGTGGCAGGGCTCGCCGTCCTTGCTGCCCGCGATTTCACGAGCGCAGTGGCGGAGGCAGTGGTCGCTGCGACGAAGCGCTCTCGCGAGCTCGCAAGGGGAGGCTGATCATCTCGGGTGAACTTCCCGGGCGCCTCGCACCGCGACTGGTGCGGCTGGGGGTTGTTGCATGGAACAGTCGTGGCTCAAGGTTCGCGAGCACGGTGTCGAGGTTCGGGTGCGGTTGAGTCCTCGCGCCTCGCGCGAGCGCATTGACGGCTTCTATGGCGATCGCCTTAAGATTCGCTTAACGGCCCCCCCGGTTGCGGGGGCAGCCAACGATGCGTTGATACGCTTGCTCGCTCGCGCAGCTGGACTGGCACCAAGCTGCGGACGCGTTGTCCTTGGAGCGCGTGACCGTTCGAAGACAGTGCTGCTCGCCTGCGACCGCCCAGAGGTTGCTGCAGAAAAGTTGCGCAAGACCGTTGCAGAAGCGATGCGTGCCAAAGGCTAATTGCCTTGACAGGGAGCGAACCAGGGTTAGCTAGCAAACAAAACGCTGGATCCTACCAGCGTGTTCCGCTAAACCACGAGACAGACGCCATGCCCATCTACGAATACGAGTGTCCTCAGTGTGGCGAGTTCGAGCACATGCAAGCGGTCAGCGCGAAACCGCTGCGCAAGTGCCCGACTTGTGGTCGCCGAGTACGCAAGCTGATTTCGTCGAGTAGTTTTCGTTTACTTGGCGGAGGGTGGTACGCCGACGGCTACTCCTCCCGCAAGCCTTCTGGCAACGGTTCGAAAGGCAACGGAGAAGCGCCGAAGGGCGAAGGCGAAGGGTCGGCCGAACGAGGGGCGGCCTCTGACAGCTCCTCCGACTAAAGGTTCCTCACCGGGGAGCGGCTCCAAAACGCTGTAGCACTTGACAGGTTTGCCGCACTGCGTTATCGTCTCTGAACGAGCTTCGAGCACGCGGAGGATTGGAGAAGACGGCGCTCCCACCAGGGACTTGCTAGCCGAGCGCCTGCTGAAAGCACTCCGCGCGGTAACTGAAGCGCAGTGAGGTGAACCACCATGCCAGCATCGAAGGGCAGCAAACGTTCTCAGGCGACTACTTTTGCTTTCGGCGATCTCCGCGCTCGAGTCGAACGGTTGCGCAAGGACGTCGAGGGCACCGTCGAGACGCTCGGAAAGCGGGCAGTCGAGATTCTTCCCGAGGGCAGCCGCAAACAGGTCGACGGGGTGATCGGCCGGATCAACACCGTTCGGGGTGACGTCAACAAGACCGTCGAGACGCTTCGCGGAGACATCGAAAAGCGCTTCCGGGTCGTTCGCGGGACGGTGGACAAGCGGGTTGATGCGATCCGCAAAGAGACGGAATCGCGCCGCAAGAAGCTTGTCAGCTCGCTCGAAAAAGAAGCGCGACGCTGGACCGAGCGTCTCTTCAAGAGGCTTCATTTGCCGGTGCGCAGCGACATCGATGCGCTCAAGCGCCGTCTGACGGCGCTCGAGCGACGTCTCGAGGAGCTCGAAAAGGCCGAGCGGGAAAGAGTCGAGGCGGCCTGACGCCGCCTGCATCCAGCGAGCCGTTTTAGCAGCGCCGCCGTTTGGGACGGCCCCAGCCGCCCCCGCCTGGGGTGCGGATCCGGATCACGTCGCCCGGCTTTAGCCGCTCGGTAGTCTTGGCCGGGAGCCGTTGCCTGCGACCGGCCCGGACGAGTTCGTCAATCCCTTTTCGCCCAGGCTGCCCGCCGGCCAGCCCGTATGGGGCGGTGGCCCGCCGATCGGCCAAGAGAGTCATCCGCGCCTGCCCGAGTAACCGTATCGCGCGGTCGATTCCGTCTCCGCCGCGGTGCCGCCCTTTCCCGCCCGACCCGCGGCGGATCCGGTAGTGGATTACCTCGACGGGGTAATAGCTTTCGAGCACCTCGACGGGCGTGTTGCGGGTATTCGTCATATGGGTCTGCACGGCGCTGGCGCCGCGGCGTTGGGGACCGCCCCCGGCGCCTCCGGCAATCGTTTCATAGTAGGCAAAGTGGCGACCCCGCACCGAGTCGAAACCGCCTAGCGCGAGATTGGTCATTGTCCCCGCCGATGCGGCGGGAATCCGTTCGGGCAGAGCCGGTGCCAGGGCCCGCAGGAGAGCGTCGACAATGCGCTGTGACGTTTCCACGTTGCCGCCGGCCACGGCGGCAGGGAATTCGCAGTTTACTACGGTGCCGCGAGGCGCTCTGATGGCTACCGGCTTCATCATACCGGCGTTGGCTGGGACGTCGGTGCCGGCAAGGCAGGCCACGACGTAGAAGACGGCTGAAGTGGTCACGGCTAGATTTGCGTTGACGGGCCCCCGGGTCTGCGGCGAGCTGCCGCCGAAGTCTACAATCAAACTACTTCCCCGGCGCTCGACCGCCACCTGGATGAACACGGGCGCCGAGTCAAAGCCGTCTCCGTCGAGGCGATCGCGTGCGCGCCAGCGCCCCGCAGGCAGCTTGCGTATGTAGCTGCGGATCATCCGCTCCGAGTACTCTTGCAGGGCGCGCATGGCCAACACTAGACGGCGCCGCCCCATCCGTTGAGCCACCTCGAGCATGCGAGCGACTCCGGTTTCCAGCGCCGCGATCTGGGCGGCAAGGTCGCCGCGGCGTTCCGATGGCACGCGCGTGTTGGCGAGGAAGAGTTCAAGCGTTTCGCGGATCGGCTTCCAGCGGCGGCACAGCAGTAGCGGTGGAATCCGAAACCCCTCTTGATGGATCTCTTCACAGATAGCCATGGAGCCGGGACTGGCGCCTCCGATGTCCGCGTGATGGGCGCGATTGGCTACGTAGGCAATCGGCCGGCGGCTGCCCGGCAGGAACACAGGTGTTACCACGGTCACGTCGGGCAGGTGCGTTCCTCCAGCATACGGATCGTTGACCACAGCTACGTCGCCGGCTTCCATGGCAATGCTCTCGAGCACCGCCCGCACGGACAACTGAGTAGAGCCGAGGTGCACTGGAATGTGTGCGGCGTGGGTGACCATGTCGCCCGAAGCGTCAAACACCGCACACGAAAAATCGCGCCGTTCCTTGATGTTGGGAGACAGGCCGGCCTGCGCTAGCACCGCTCCCATTTCTTCGGCGACTGCGCACAGGCGGTTGCGGGCCAACTCGAGTTCGACCGGATCTAGAAGCATCACCGTAACGTCGTACCGCCGCGAGCGCGTCGGCTGAGGAGCAAATTCCCATGGCGGTCGTGGCGTGCGGACCAGCCCGGTGGAAGAAAGACGGTGGAGCTGTATTCGGTGACCACCGCCGGACCGTCGACGCGGCCGGCCAGCGTGCGGCGGTCTAGCAACCGCGCGGTAAGCCAACGGCCCCCGTAAAACACGCGCCCACGGACGGGCGGCGCTGCCCTGCCCGCATGGAAGCGCGTTTGGGGAGCGGGCGCGCTGCCGATCGCCGTGACTCGGAGTCCCACCACTTCGACGGGCCGGGACGGGTCGGCAGTGTGTAAGAGCCTCGCGTGTTCTTCGTGGAAACGACGCCGATAGGCAGCCGTGAGCGGAACCTCGATCGCGATCGCCTGCCCCGCGTACCGAGCCTTGACCCAACGCTCGATCTGAATGCGGCGGTAAGAGAATCCCTGAGCTGCCACTTCGCGGCGCACAGCTTCCGACGCTCTAGCCGCAAGTTGCGCCAACATGGAATACGGAGGGTTGACTGCTCGGGCCGCCAGTATGCGGTCGCGCCGAACGGGGCTGGCAAGAACCCCCCAGGCTGAGAACAAACCGGGGTCGGGAGGCACGAGTACGCCCGGCAGTTCGAGAGCTTCCGCCAAGCCGCATGCGTGCAGCCCGGCAGCGCCGCCAAAAGCGATTAGAACGCAATCTCGAGGGTCGTGGCCGCGTTCCACGGTGATCACCCGCAGAGCCCTTTCCATTGTCGCTTCGACAACGCGGACCACTCCTTCGGCCGCGCTTTCGACCGAGCGCACCCCCATTTTGCGGGCTAGCGCAGCAAGGACGCGGCGCGCCCGTTCGGTGTCGAGCCGCATTCCCCCTCCGAGAAAGGCATCGGGCCGCAACCGTCCGAGTACCAAATTCGCGTCGGTCACTGTCGGTTCGACCCCGCGGCCATAGCAAGCAGGCCCTGGGTGGGCACCCGCACTCCGGGGTCCAACCCTGAGTGACCCGCCCTCGTCGACGAAAGCGATTGACCCTCCTCCGGCGCCTACCGTGTGGATGTCGATGCACGGGGTTCGAATAGGTAGACCCCCGATGAGAGTGTCCGGCCGCTGGGGCAACCGGCCGTCCACGAATGCCACGTCCGTGGACGTGCCCCCCATGTCGAGTGTAATGATCCGCTCGTAGCCAACGCGGCGGGCAACCGCCAGCGCTGCGACTACGCCTCCAGCAGGCCCGGACAACATCGTGCGGATGGGCTCGCGAGCCGCAACGTGCGCTCCGATGGCGCCCCCATTGCTTTGCATCACGCGCAGGCGCGCTGGGCTCAGCGCGTGCTCGAGACGGTCTAGGTGATTGGCGACGAGGGGCAGCACGTAAGCGTTCGCAGCTACGGTGCTCGACCGTTCGTACTCGCCGGGCTCGGGACACAAGGCGTGCGAGGCCGAGACCGGCAGTCCGGTTTCCTTCAGAACAGCGGCTGCGTCGCGTTCGTTGGCGGGGTTCGCATGGGCGTGCAGGAAGCACAGGCCGATCGATTCTACTCGGGCCTGCGCGAGACGCTGAGCCAGCGTTCGGAGCTCTTGCCGGGACGGCCGGACAGCGATACGACCATCGTACAGCGTCCGCTCGCGAATGCCGAAACGGAGTGACTGGGGAACGAGCGGGTCGGGCCGTACGGGTTCGAGGTCGTAGAGAACGGGCCGGTCTTGGCGTCCGATTTCCAGAACGTCCTCGAAACCGGCAGTGGTGACTAAGGCTGTCCGCGCGCCGCGCCGCTCGAGCATCGCATTGGTTGCGACTGTTGTCCCATAAGTGACTACCTCGGGCGGGTGCCCCGAGAATAGGCTTTCGACCGCCTCGATCACCGCGCGCGCCGGGTCGTCGGGGGTCGAGGGAACCTTGAGCACCCCATAGCTGGTGCCGTCCCAGTAGACCAGGTCGGTGAATGTGCCCCCGGTATCGACGCCCACCGCGAGCTGGCGGGCGTTGGCGGAACCGTTCGACGCGCCTTTCGATCGGATGCTCACTTGGGGGACGGTTGGGCCATCTTGCAGCGCAGCGTGCTTGGTGGCAAGCCGCGATTGTCTTGAAAAGCAACCGCGGACTGGTCCACTATGAAAGCGGTATGGTGGTCCTTCGTCCGGTGAGCGCGATTACCGCCGCTGAGCTGCGTACCCGCCTGAGTACGCAAAACCCGCCGGTAGTAATCGACGTGCGTGATCCGGACGAAGTGCAAATTGCGCGGTTGCCACAGGCGGTGCACTTGCCGCTGTCGGAGCTCGGCCCTGCCTTGCGGCTACTCGACCCGACGGCCGACTACGTGGTCGTTTGCCATCACGGCGTGCGCAGCGCCGAAGTCGCGGCTTGGATGCTCGATCGCGGGTTCACGAGCGTCGCTCACTTGCTCGGCGGGATCGACGCCTGGGCGCGCGAAGTTGACCCGACGATGGCACGCTACTAACCTCCCACGAACCCTGCCGGCATTCTGAACGGCCTCTTGTAACGCTCAAAGCTAGCGGGGCTAGCGCCCGCCTCGGCGATAAGCGTGGGTACGAAACGGACACGGTTTGGCTCGCGACCGTCAAGACCGGCCTTGGTAGGGGCGGTGGCATTTGCGGCGGTGTTGCTCACGTGGCCGGGAGCATCCAGCGCAGCGCGACGGACTCTGCGAGCGGTTGACCCGATTTCGCTCGAACCGCGCCCTTACGTGCCGGTGCGGGTCGGGGAGGAAACGAGGTTGGCGCTGGCCCCGAGCGGTCGCTTGCGGCTCGCCGAGAGGCCCGCATTCGTAGGCGCGGGGGGCCGCGTCTTTGTTTTCGCTGGAATTCCCCACGAGTACGAGCCGGTGTCTTTCGAGGCCGAAATGCTGCTTTGGGTGGATGGTGCCTGGCACAGACGCCGCACTCTGTACAAGGAAGCGGGCCGTGTTGGCACCATTTCGGCCACCATTGTCGATGAGGCTTTACCCCCCGGGCCCATCGCGACTGCGGTCTACGCACGCACAGCCGAGCCGGGACGCGCGGTGGAAACCGTAACCGAGCAGGTCGAGGTGGCTGCCGGCGCACGCCTGGATTTTGGGTTTGCGCTCGACGAGGCAGACCTCGGCGGGCTCGCACCAGTGGTCGTGTCCGTGGCGGCTGAGCCGGTTAGTGGAGGAATACCCTCAGGGGAGCCTGTTCCCCTCTACCAGAAGCTGATAGTTCCCAAGCCCGGTGAGAATGGCTGGGTCAATGCCTCGGCCTCCCTCGATTCGGTTGAGGGCAAGCAAGTTCGCTTCGTCTTTCGCGCGGCCGCGCGCGAAGCCGGCTCTCGGCTGGCGCCTCACGTGGCTTGGTCCGTTCCGGCTCTCGTCACCCCGGGGCGCCGTCCTCCTTCATTCGTGGTCGTGTCGCTCGACGGGGTGCGCGCGCGCAGCATGAGTTGCTGCGGGGAAACCCGTCCCGTTACGCCTTTTCTCGATCGCCTCTTCGAGGAGAAAGGCGTGATCTTCGAACGGGCGATCACGCAGTCGGTCGAGACGATCCCGGCTCACATGACTCTCCTGACCGGCTTGTACCCGTCGGTACACGGGGTCCAAGGCGTTGCGCGGGCGTTGGGGCCCGGGGTGATGACCCTCCCGCAGATTCTCCGCCAGGCTGGGTATGCGACGGCTGGCTTTACCGACGGCGCCGGGTTGGCATGGGAGCTAGGCTTTGGCCGCGGGTTCGAAGCCTATCGCGAAGACTTCACGATTCGCGTGCGGGACGTAGACGGATGGGCAGATGAGACTCTCGACCGGGCGCTGCGATGGATCGAGCGCCACCGCGACGTGCCGTTCTTCGTCTTCATCCACACGACCGAGGCCTTGCCGCCCCATGTGCCGCCCCGGGGGTACCTAGGGTTGTTCAAGGATGCCCGCTTGGATTCCCAAGGCTCGATAGACGAGGGAGCTCTGGTGCGTTACGAGCGTGAGATCCGGCACCTCGACGACGCAATGAAGGCCTTTGTCTCGCGTTTGGACCGCCTGGTCGATCCCGAGTCGCTGTATCTCGTCGTTACGTCTGGCCACGGGGAAGAGTTCCTCGAGCACGGGGCGCGGGAAGCGGGAACGCATTTGTACGAGGAGACCCTCCGGGTGCCACTGATGATTCGCGGCCCCGGTCTGAGGGCGGGCCGGCGCTACGCTGGGACCATCGGCCTGATCGATCTGCCCCCCACGCTGCTCGAACTGGCCGGGCTCGACGCGCCTGCCGAAATGCAAGGACGCTCAGTTGCAAGCGCCCTTCGCAGTGGACTGCCCTACTCTTTGCCGCCGCGTTTTTCGGAAGCGCGGGGACGCATTCGTCTCGGACGCGACGGGCCTGATGAGCAATGGCGGCCTCCAGCTTACGCCGTGAGCGATGCCACGCACAAGGTGATCGCCGTTCGGGCGGGCCAAGGCGAGTGGGTTTTTGAGGCGTTCGACTTGATTGCCGACCCTCTTGAGACGAACGACGTTTCGTCGCTCGGCAGTACCGGGGCCCCGTGGATAGGCAAGCTCGAGGAGCGACTGCGCGGCTATCCAACGGCATGCCGCCAGGCCGCGCGGCCGACTGTGGCGGTAGGAATCCTGCCGATCGCGAGCCGTTTCAAGATGGTGGCACACGGCTACCTCGAACCGCACGGCGACTGAGTTGCCCCAGCCCTTAAGGTTCATCCAGCTGTGACCGAGACGTCTTCCAGGCGCACCGCGGGAACGAGGCGGGTACCGCCGACGAGCCGCCGTTCGCGCGAAAGGCCGCTGATACGGGCGAGGGCGTCGAACAGGTTTCCGGCCACTAAGGTTTCGTTGACCGGCTGGCGGCGCCCGTTTTCGCACAAGAACCCGTTTTTGACGACGCCGGAAAACTCCCCAGTGACGGGATTCGTGCTGCCCGAAAACCGCCCCACATAGACCACCGGACCCCCTTCGAGCAAGTCTGCGAGGGACGTGTCGCCGGGCAATACTTCGAGGCGGTGCGGGCCGATTTGCGGCAGGCTCGTGGCGCTGCCTACCGCGTGTCCCGTCGAGCCCTCGGGTAGGCCTGCCACTTTCGCTTCGTAATGGTTGAACAAGTATCCCTTGAGCGTGCCGTGTTCGACGATGGGATAGCGCCGGGTAGGAACCCCCTCGCGGTCGAACGCGCAAGATCCGACAGCACCGGGTTGGGTGGGGTCGTCGATCACCGTGAAGGACCGAGCAGCGATCTTTTTCCCGATCTTGCCTGCCAGCCGGCTCTTGCCCTTGCGCACGTTGTCGGCCGACGCAGCGGCAATCAAATCCTCGAGAAGAAACTCCGCTACGGCTTCCGGCGATAGAACGACGGCTCCCCGATAGCTTTTCCCCGGGCGCGCTCCTAGACCAGCGAGACATTTCTCGACGAACCGGTCCGCTGCAGCGTCGAACAGGGACTCGGCCTGGCCTAGAGAGTGGGTAGCACTCCCATCGTAATCGAAGCTGGCGACTTGGTCGCCTTCAACTGCCATTCCAAAGAGATAGCCGCGGGCCGTGGTGCTTTCCTCGAATGCCCTGGTGCCTTCGGTCGACACCAGAGCAAAACTCGAGGTTTCGAGTGTGACTTCACCCGAGTCCACCCGCACGCGAGGATCCCGTGCTGCGACACGGTCGACAAGGCGCCGGGCCGTGCGAGTTGTCCATGAGACGTCGAGCCCGGCGAGCTTGGGGTCGAACAGGCCGGGAACGGGACGGATCGCGTACGAAGGCGGAAGGCCGTTGGCCGGGTCACTTGGGGTTGTGCGGGCCTGCGCGATTGCTTCCTCCACGCACGCTTGCAGGTCGCCGGGGCGTATGGTGTTCGCGGTGGCGAACCCGAGGCGCCGCCCGGCGAAGACGCGCAACCCGAACGACGTCTCTTCGAGTGCTTGCGCCGTATGTACTTCTCCGTTTTCGATGCGGGTTTCCGCTTGCCGAGTCCATGCGACCGCAGCTTCGGCCTGATCTGCGCCCGCGGCTACTGCGCGCCGGATCAGTTCTTCGGCTACGTCGAACAGGGCGTCGCGCCCGCTCACGACTGTTCCCCCCCGAGCAGTACTTGACAGCGGATGTAAGGACCTCCGGCGTCCACCTTGGCCGGCTGTCCCTTTCCGCAATAACCGGATCCGAGCTCCCAAGCGAAGGTATTGGAAACGGCGTCGACCGTTTGCATGACTTCAAAAGCGATCCCGCTGATGGTCACGCCGCGAACCAGCTCGCCGAGTTTTCCGTTGCGGATCCGGCGAGCTTCCTGAACGCCGAACATGAACTCCCCAGTGGAGTCCGCCTGGCCGTTGCGGGGGCCGTCGAGCAAGTATCCGTCCCGGGTAGTCGCGATCATTTCCTCGAGCGGGGTCTCTCCAGGCTCGAGGTACGTATTGCGCATGCGAATCAACGGCTGATCGGAGTACTCCCACGCCCGTGCGTTGCCGGTCGGCGCCACGCCGAAGCGGGCGGCCGACTCGCGATTGTGGAGGTAGGAGACGAGAATCCCATGGTCGATGATCGTGGTGCGCTGCGCTACCACACCTTCATCGTCGACTGGGATCGTTCCTCCGGCGCCATCGACGAATTCCGAGGCGCCACTGTCGCATAGGGTTACCAGCTCGCTCGCCACGCGCTGGCCCAGTTTGCCTGCCGCAACGGAACCGGCCTGAACGAAATCGGCTTCGACCGTGTGCCCGATCGCTTCGTGGACGAGAAGTCCCACGATGGAGGGGGCCAGGATGACGGTGGCCCTTCCTCCCTCCGGGGGTTTGGCCGAGAGCAGCTCGACTGCCTTACGAGCCGCTTTTTCCGCGAACACTTCTCCGGATCCGGATCGGAACAAACACTGCCAGCCCCCGGTCGTGCCAACCGCCTCGAATCCGGTGGCCAGCTCGCCGTGCTGTTCTGCTACCGCCAGCAGGCGAACTTCCGGCCGGACCAGGCGGAGCGAAGCACGGGCGCCGTCACTCGTGACGATCGCTTTCTCTTCGTAGATTTCGTTGTACGTGCAGGCGGCGGAAACTACCGCCGAAGCGCTTTGGCGCGCTCTTTGTTCGAACGCTACGGCCATCGCCACTTTTTCCTCTAGCGGCCGGCCCAATACTTCCTCGACGCCCGGCACTTCGTAGCGACCTCGCGCGAGGGGAGCCGGAGCTGGGTCGATTGCAGGGGTGCGGCGCGCTTCGGCGCTCGCCAGGGCGGCCGCCCGCGCCGCCGCGACGGCGGACTTGATGGCGCCGAGGTCGAGGCTTCCGGTGGAGGCAAACCCCCAGCCGCTACCGGCCTTGACCCGTACGGCAACCCCGCTGCGACGGCGGTTGGCCGTTGCTTCGACTCTTCCTTTCTCGACTGAAATCGAGCGGGTTTCCTTGTGGTGGTAGCGTAGTTCGACGAAATCCTCGCCCGTCTGCCCCAGGGCCTGCTCGAGTAGTTCGACTGCGTCGGTCATCCAACCAGTCTAGCGCGGACGGGGGGAAAACCACATCGCGCCCGGTATTGGCTCGAGCGCCGGTTGCTTGATGCAGCACGTCACGATATGAGGATTCAGTGGCTAGTGCGGCAGAGACAGCAGGGGCGGCTAGACCCAAACTCAGGGTCCACGTCCTGCGCTGCCGCAACCCCGAATGCGGAGGGCTTTTGGCCTTCGAGGAAACGGATCGAGGGTACCTGCTCGGGCAGGTGCTCGACCTGGCGGAAGTGGATGGGGCGAAGAGGTATTTTCCGTGCCCGAAGTGCGGGGGCCGTCAGCTCATCGAGGAGTTTGAGTGCGACGGCAGGCGCCGCGTCCGCGTGACTGGGTTCGAGCCGGCCTGACAGAGTTCTTTTCCCTTGGCCGGTAGCGATCCGCCGGCGCGCACGGGCGCTGCCGACTTCCACGCTCACAAGAGCTGGCGACCACCGCCGGGCAATCGTGCCTTTTGGCAACGGCATGCAGATTTGCAGGGGGTGGTTTGCCGCGGTGTCCCGGTAACCACCTGATAACACTAGGGTTTTTAGTTACCCGGGGGTATGCGGATTGCATCGTTACGGGGCCATGATGAAGCAACACCGCACATGCATGCTGCTTGCTTTGGGTTTCTTCATGATGTCCCTGTGCGCGCCTGCCACGTCGGTTGCGGTTTCGACATCCAGCCGTTATGTGCCCACCCGGAGCCAACTACGGCGTCTTTATTATCTCGAGCCGTACATCCGATACTTTACCTCGCTCAGTTATGGCCCTGATAAGGCCCGGGTCCCTGCCGACTACATTCGAGCGTTAATCCTCACCGAATCCGCCGGTGACACCTGGGCGCACTCGGTGAAGGGCGCGCGCGGACTCACCCAGATCCTGCCGTCTACAGCGCGAGCAGTCGTGCAAGAACTGCGGCGGAGCGGCTACGACTACCTGTACATCGACGAGAAAGTATTCGATCACTTTACCGCCGACGACCTCTACGATCCGGCGCTTAACATCTTGATCGCATGCTACCTCAGTGCGACTTACCACGACCTGTATGGCGGCCGTACGGAACTAGTGGTTGCGGCGTGGAATGCGGGGCCCGGGGCGGTTGCCCGTTATGGCAACGAGCCGCCTCCGTATCGCGAGACCCAAGACTTGATTGCCCGCGTCAAGGGCTACATGACGTATCTGGTCGCCAACAAGGCTTACTAACGTCTGCGCAGGCCAAAGGGGCCACAGCCGCGGGGTGGCAGAACGGCCGTGGCCCCTCAGGCCATAGCGGGTCCCCCGCTCAGTGAAGCGTGCGGACCCGGCGGTTCTCTCCAACGATGATCGCGTCACAGCGCCGGCTGCGCCGCGCCTTGACGGGTAGGGTCGATTCCATGATCCAGGTTCCCTTTACCCGCTTGCCGGTGGCTACTAGACGTGCCCGCCGCTTGGAAGGAGCCTTCTGCTTGCCCGAAAAGAATGCCATTTCCGCTGCCTCCGAACGTTGCGTTTGGCAACGGACAAAGCAGCCGCCGTGCCGTTTGCCGGCTACAGCGGAAGTGCCTGAATTTGCTGCTGTTTCTTTTTCGAAAGCGGGCGGCCGCGGTACTAAACTGCGCTTTTTGGTTCAGCTTTGTACCGCGCCCGGCAGGCTCGCGCCCTTACCGAGAAGATTTGCTCTGGCGACGCCGCCGCGACCGCCGCGAGCGTTCAGCGAGCGAGACGATGCCGCACAAAACGACCCGTCCGGAAAGGACTTGATCGAGTGCCGCGGCGATTAGCCGCTGTTCGGAGAGAGCGTCGGAGGCTAGGAGTTCGGTGAGAAGCTCGAGCAGCGTAATCCGGCGGGGCCTGCGAGAAACGCCTTGCACGCCCACCTGCTTGCAACCGCCGTGCCTGGGGAGAGTCGCTGCGGTTACAAATACTTGGAGCGCTGGGCGGCGTACCGAAACGAAACGCTGTTCCACAACGGTACGCGCGGAAGTGTCACGTTTCGAAACAGTCAAGACCCCTCGGGGCTTTTTTCTCCCTCGCCGGGTCTTTCGGGTTCTACATGGACGACAATGTCGACCACGTTCGGAAAAGCGCCGCGGATCACTCGCTCGATCTTCTCTGTGATGGCGTGGGACTCGTCGACCGACATGGTGCCTGGCAACCGCACCTGCAGGTCCACGTAAATCTCGCTCCCGTTACTGCGCGAGCGGACTCCGTCGATGATCCCGAGCTCGGGCCGGCGCTCGAACAGAGCTGTCACGTGGTCCGCATCGATCGCGACGCGATCCGAAAGCACGTGGATCGCGTCTCGGACAATGTGATACCCCGCGCGGGCGATGACCGCCCCGACTAAGCCAGCCACGGCCAGGTCAGCCCCGGGGTAGCCTAGCCGAACGAATACAAACGAAAGCAACACTGCCAGGGAAGTGTAAACGTCCGAGCGCGTGTGTCCCGCGTCCGCGAGCAAGACCCTGCTGTTCAGGCGGCGCCCGGCTTGGGATTCCCACCGTGACACTATTGCACTGAGTACGAGTGAGGCGATGGTCACCGCGACCGGAAAGGTGCCGACGACCGGAGAACCACCGCTTTGCAACCTAGCGACTGCTTGCGCGACAACCCCCCAAGCGGCGGCTAACAGAAGGACGGCGATGAGCAGCGCGGCCGCGACTTCGAACCGCCGGTGACCGTACGGGTGCTCGCGGTCCGGCGGCGCAGCCGCCAGTGTGACCCCGATGAGGCCCACGACGGTCGAGACGGAGTCGAGAGCCGAGTGCCACCCGTCGGCGGTGAGAGCCAGGCTTCCCGCCCAAGCGCCTGCCGCTACCTTGGCGACCGCTACCGCAACGTTGACAAAAAGAACTCCGGCAAGCACGCGTCTTGCGCGTGCCAAGTTGTCGGTAACCGGGCCGGTCGCGCGCACGCCAAAATCATGCCACTAGCCAGTGAGGGCGCCAAGGCGTCCCACGAGCGGTTGTTCGCCGTCGACTCTGGTGGTAGCCTTCGACCAAACCCAGCGCGGGACGAGGCTGCGCCGCCCTCGCTGGTGGGATTTGCAGCGCATGCGTTCGTTTTCGAGGAGGGCATGGCGAAAGAAGGAATCGAAGTAGACGGCACCGTCATCGAGAACCTGCCCAACGCATTTTTCCGTGTGAAACTAGAGAACGGCCACACGGTTCTGGCCCACATCTCCGGGAAGATGCGCAAGTATTACATCCGGATCCTGCCCGGAGACACGGTGAAGGTTGAACTGTCCCCCTACGATCTGAGCCGTGGCCGCATCATTTGGCGGGAGAAGACTCCTCCGAAACGCTGAGAGCCGTTCAGCGGGTACGCGGCGAAGTACTTGCCAACACGTCTCCAACCCGGCGAAGCCGCAAGCCGAAGGTCACCGCAGCCGGACTTGGGTCGCAGGTTCCACCGCTCGCGAGCAATGCCGCCTGATCCGTGGATAGTGGCGGCTGGTCGACCAGCAACTGCACGAGGCGGCCTAGGGGGCGCCCGACGGCCGGAGGAAGGGGCAGGCTGAGAGCGGGACTGCCCGCGCTGCGCTTGATCGCTTCCACCAAGTCTGCCAGCGTCATGGGCGCCGGTCCTCCAAGCTCGTAGACGTGGCCGTTGGTCTTGGGATCGTCGAGAGAGCGCACGACGGCCGTGGCTACGTCTTCCACCCAGATCGGCTGGACCAGCGTGTGCCCGGTAGTGAGGATTGGAACCACGCGAGCCACGCGGACGAGGCGGCGCACGTGGGTCACGAGCCGGTCGTTGGCGCCGAAGACGAGCGAGGGCCTGAAAATCGTGTACGGAATTCCCGAGTATTCGATCAGGCGTTCCGCTTCCGCTTTGGTCCGCAAGTAGGCATTCCGGCGCCCGAGGTGCGCGCCAAGACTACTCAAGTACACGAGCTTGGCGACGCCGGCCCGGCGGCATGCGTCGAGCAGGTTCGCGGTGCCTCCAACGTGGACCCGTTCGAACGTCTGGCTGCGCCCCTCCCGGAGGATTCCAACGGCGTGGACTACGACATCGACGCCCGCGAGAGCCCGCTCGAGTCCCTGCGGGCGGACCAAGTCTACCTTGAAAACCAGAACCCCACGGGGATGGTGTGCCGGTTGGACCCCCCGGCTCAGGCACGCCACCCGGTATCCCGCTTCGAGGGCGCGCCGGACGATGGCCGAGCCGATAAACCCGGTTCCCCCTGCCACCAATACCTTCAAAGCGGGCCCATTATACCGGAAGGAGGTTCCAGGTGGACTCGGGAGCCCGGTTTTGGAAGACTAAATTTTGCACTGGGGAGTGGCCAAACTGGTAAGGCACCTGACTCTGGATCAGGCGATTGCAGGTTCGAGCCCTGCCTCCCCAGCCACTTGATCATCTGGACACCGCGCCCATGCCACCAACTCCCCGTGACGCTTCGACCGTCCTGTTGCTCCGCGACGGCCGGCAGGGGCTCGAAGTATTCATGGTCAAGCGCTCCTCGGAGTTGGGATTCCTCGGCGGGCACCACGTCTTTCCGGGTGGAGCCGTCGATCCCTCGGACGCCGACCCGATCTACGAGCGATTTCTCCTTGGCTTCGATGCCGAACGAGTGGCCGAGCGATTCGGAATGAAGGAGCCCGGACGGGCTCGCGCTCACGTGGTCGCCGCGCTGCGGGAGCTGTTCGAAGAGTCGGGCATCCTGCTGGCCGCACCGCGCGGGGCGGTTGGCTCACTCGCTCCAACAGCGCGCTACTTGCAGGAGGCTAGGCGGCGGGTTGCGCGGGGGGAGCTGTCGTTTGCCGATTTCCTTTCAAGATTGGGGGTGCACCTGGCCGCCGACCGCCTGCACTACTTTGCCCACTGGGTGACTCCGGAAAGTGGAAGCAGGCGGTTCGACACCAGGTTTTTCCTCGCTCGCATGCCGGAAGGGCAGCACGCAGAGCATGATCGAGGCGAGACGATCGACGGTGAGTGGGTGCGGCCGGCCGATGCACTGGCCCGCTATGCCAGGCGGGAAATCGAACTGGTTCCGCCGACCATTTGTTCGCTGGATCGGCTGCGCTTGCACGAGACCGTTGGGGAAGCGCTCGAGGCTGCACGGCAGCTTGATGTTGTCGAGGTGATACCGCGGATCGTGCTGGTCGATGGGGACGTGACGATCCTTTACCCGGGCGACGAAGATTACACGAGCGAGTCGGCCGGGCCGGCCGAGGCCGGCAAGATGCTCAATCGATTGATTCTCCGCGACGGCCTTTGGGTGAGGCCGTAACCCGCTGCCGCGGAGGCTGCCCGAGCGAGCACCGCCAGCCGTGGCGACGGACAAAGCGTTTGCGTGGCCCCGCGGGCCATTCTCCGGCAAGTTTCGCACTTGGTAGGGGTTGCACTGTGATATGATCGTTGTTGGAAACGCGAGTGCCACGGCGCGCGCCCTACGGGCAATCTCGGCGGGAGACCCGTAGCGGCGTCGAAGTGTGCCGACGCGGGAGCAGGCATGAAGATCCGATGGGCTCCAATTGCTGCGATTTGCCGGGACGCAATGCGCCTCGGCACGGCGGGGATGGTGTGCTGGGTCGAGGACGCGAAGGGCAAAGTCGTGGCGGGTGTGGACGACAACCCCGAGCGGGCTTCCCGCCATCCGATTCGCATCGGTGAGGAAGAAGTCGCGACGGTCTGCGTGGTCGGACCGCAGGCAGAAGAGTGGGGCGAGTACCTGGCATCGGTCATCGGGCGCGAGATTTCCCACCAGCACACGGTTGCGGATATGGCAGACGCGCAGGCCAGGCTGTGGCGGCATACGAACGCACTGATGAGGATGGCGGCTTGCATGCGCCTGTCCCTCGAGCCCGCGCGCGTTATCGACAGCGTGCTCGGAATTCTCGCGCGGGCGACCAACCTCGGCCGCGGCACGGCGCTAGTACGCCTGCCCGGATCGGATACTTATTCCGCGTTTCGTCCGGACGGGGTCGAGCCGGTCGAGCCGTTGCTCCTGGCACCGCTGTACGCGATCAGCGACGAGGTTCGGCTGGTTACGATGGAGGACGCGGCCGATGGTGTCATGCACGCGTGCTCGGAAATCCTCGGAACCTACGAGCCGGTAGCTGTGGCTCGTCTGGGGAGCGAGCGCGGGCAGCTCGGTTTCGTCTTGGCCCCGGTTGCCGCAAAAGGGGGTCGCGTCACCTCCGAGGATCTCAAGATGCTGTCGGCCGCCGCGCGGATGATCACGACAGCGGTGGAAAACGGGTACACGCTGGCTGGCGAGCGGGATGCCACCCGGCTGCAGGTGGAGAACGAGCTTCTAGCCGAGCAGGCGCGAACGATGGAGGAAATGCTCCACACGGTGGCGCACGACCTTCGCTCGCCGATGACAGCGCTGTATGGCTTTCTCCACCTGTCGCTCGAGGAGCTCAAGGACATGCGGCGGCGACTCGAAGAAGAGGGCTTTGCCGCGATCGGGCCGTACGCGGACGATGTCGCTGAGCCGTTGCGCGACAGCATCCGTAGTGTCGAGAAGCTCAACCGTATGGTCCAGCGCTTGCTAGAGTTTTCACGGGCGGCTAGGGCCACCTACTCGTTCGAGAAAGTCGATCTCGATCGCGTCGTGCGCGGCGTGGTTCGCTCGCTCGGCTATCAGATAAAGAAGAACGACATTCGCGTCGAAATCGGCAAGCTTCCGATCGTCACGGCAGACCGCGAGCAGCTCGAGGCGGTCTTCGGCAACTTGGTCGATAATGCGATCAAGTACATGGGCGACGGACCCACGCGGACGATTGCGATTGGCTGCCTCGAAGGGCCCGAGCCGGTCTTTTACGTGCGCGATACCGGTATCGGAATGACGCCGGAGGAGGTCTCCAAAGCGTTTCTTCCCTTTCAGCGGTTCCGGCGCGACGCGGCTCCAGGTGACGGTATTGGCCTTTCGCACGTACGCAAGATCATCGAGCGCCATGGAGGCCGGATTTGGTGTGAGTCCGAGCGGGGAGTCGGGACGACGTTTTACTTCACGCTCGGTACCACCGTCGGGCGGCGCGTGGTCTTGCCCCACCGGGCAGTGGAGCAGCAAAGCCAGGCGAACGGCGGCACTAGCGAGCAAGAGCTCGGCCAGAGTGCGCGCTGAGTTGTAGGCCCTTTTATGCCTGCCGGGGTTTTGCCGCCGAGCTTTCCGAAAACACGCTCGAGCACGCACGTTTGAGTCACAAGCAACGGCGCCGCCGGTTTTCATTGACCTGCCCGAGTCCGGACCGATCCATGATTGCTGGCCACTCATCGCGCAGAGCCCCCTCGCACGCTGCCGGCCCCTGCCTGCGTCCGGACCGATTCCTACTAATTGCTGGCCGCCGCGAGGGTGGCTGGACACCGAGAGGGGTACCGGGTGAAATGCCGGACTCACTAGAGGGAGGCTCATCCGACCGTGACTGACCGTAGCGAACATCACGAGGCACCAGAGACCCTGGAAGGGTGGTACATGGCCCACGATGTGTATGGGCTCGACTGGAGTGTGTGGCACGGGTTGAGCAACGGCGAACGCAGAGAAGCGGGAAAAGCGATAGCCCAATGGCTCGGTGAACGCGAGCAGCGCGACGGGGGAACAGCCGCCTACGAGGTGGTCGGACAGAAAGGCGACCTCATGGTGGTCTGCTACCGGCCCACTCCAGAAGCCCTGACCGAAGCGAAGCGCTCCCTGCAGCGAACGGCAGCCTACCCGCTCATGCGGCCGACGTATTCGTACGTGTCGGTGATCGAGGTCAGTCTTTACGAGATAAGCGCTATTGCTACCCGGCGCGTTCTCGAACAAGGCCTCGAGCGCGGAACGGCAGCCTTCGACGAGGCCTATGCTGCGGAGATGGAGCGACAGAAAGAGCGCATGAAGGGGCGGCTGTTTCGGCCTATTCCCGGCCACCGCTACATTTGCTTCTACCCGATGAGCAAACGCCGCGGGGAGACGGTCAACTGGTATACGCTCGCTCTTGAGGAGCGGCGTGCGATGATGCGTCGGCACGGCGCGATCGGGCACAAGTACCACGATCGGGTCGTCCAAGTCATTGGCGGCTCGGTGGGGCTGGACGACTGGGAATGGAGCGTCAGCCTCCACGCCGACGACGCCCTGGCCTTTAAGAAACTCGTCTATGAGATGCGATTCGATCCAGCTAGCGCACTGTATGCGGAGTTTGGTCCGTTCTATCTGGGCATCCGACTCGACCCTGCGCGGCTCGAAAGACTGTTCGCAGGGGCGGGCGATGTTTGAGCGCGCAACGTTCTCCGGCGTGTTGGGGATGGGCAAGCGATTAGCGAGGACGCACGGCTCCCGCTTGTTGTCCGTCGCAGTAGCCGCAGTCCTCTTTGCGGCGGTGGTAGGGTGCTCGAAGAACGCCGAGCAACCGGAAAGCCGGACGCTGGCCGAATCGGCCGTACGGAAGCCAGCAGGGGCGGGCGAGTCGGGCGGGGCCGAGCAGGCCGGCCAGCAGAAGCATCCGGCTCGGGGGAGCGCCACCATCCGGGGTATGGTGCGTTTCACGGGTGAGGTGCCCGAGCCGGTTCCCATCGATATGTCGGCAGACCCGTATTGCAAGCGGATCAACGGGCCCGGCCAGACCCTCAAAACGATCGAGGTAGACGAACAGGGCGGACTCGCCGATGCGTTCGTCTACGTGGCCTCCGGGCTCGAAGGCATGAGTTTCGATCCGCCGGTTGGTCAAGTAGTTCTCGACCAGCGCAACTGCCGGTTTGTCCCCCGCGTGTTCGGCATTCGAGTTGGCCAGGACTTAGTCATCATGAATGACGACGCCACGCTGCACAACGTCCACTCGCTTGCGCGCCGTTCGCGGGGGTTCAATCTGGGAATGCCCATGAAAGGGATGAAGACCGTGCGCCGGTTTTCGCGTCCGGAAGTGCTGGTGCGCATCAAGTGCGACGTGCATCCGTGGATGTCCGCGTACGCGGGCGTTGTCGACCACCCTTTCTATGCGGTTACGGACGAGCACGGTCGGTTCGAGATCAGCGGCCTGCCGGCCGGCGAGTACACGATTGCGGCCGTACATCCGAAGGCGGGGAGAGTCGAAGCCCGGGTACGGGTGAAGGATGGGGAGCTCCGGACGCAGGTTTTAGAACTGGCCGGGTGACCGCTGCTTGCGCTGGGCCAAGGGTGCGCTAGAGTCGGGAAAGCCGGGTTGGTCGCATAGCTCAGCTGGTTAGAGCGCCTGCCTCACATGCAGGAGGTCCGTGGTTCGACTCCACGTGCGACCACCATTTTGCCCTCCCTTGCGTTTTGCTGCCCACTACGCTTGCATTCTGACCTTCGGGCCCACGGACAGTTGCGCACACGCCGTAACAGTTTTGTGTGTCCCTCCGGGGGCTAGTTGCGTCCCGGCCGAGAAAGCCTACCACCCGCACATTGGCATGCCCGTTGCTGGGGCGTAACCGTGAATCCGAAACCGACAGCGATCGACGCGACGCGCGATCTGGTGTTGTTCGCCGACGACGATCCGGCTCTGTGTTGCCTCTGGGCCTACCTGTTCGAGCGCAATGGGATTGAGGTCACCCTGGCGACCACGGGTGCGGAAGCGTTGGCTGCTGCGCTCGCCAGGCGCCCAAAGGTGGCGATTCTCGACGTTTGGATGCCCCGGCTCTCAGGGCTCAAGGTATGCGCTCGGATTAAACGCGATCCGCGTACAGCCGACACTTTCGTCGTTCTTGTTAGCGGCGATAGCGACCCGCGTGTGCGGCGCAAAGCGCTTGCGGCTGGAGCCGGGAGGTTCTTGACCAAGCCGCTCGATGACGATGTCCTGCTAGGAATCGTTCTCGAGCGGGTAGGCATCAAGACCGGGGCGTGCTTGTAGCCGCCCGTTCGGCTCGACGACCCTTGTCACCCGAGTTGAGCGGCGAGGTCGGTTTGCTCCCAGGGAAACAGTCCGTCGACCGGCTCGCGCCCGAAGTGCCCGTAGGCAGCAGTAACCCGATAGATTGGGCGCTTTAGGTCGAAGCGTTCGATGATCGAGGCTGGGCGCAGGTCCACAAGTTCCTGGAGCCGGTCGGCGAGGGCCCGCTCATCCGCCACCGCTCCGAACGTGTCGACCAGCACCGACACCGGCCGGGCCACCCCGATCGCGTAGGCGATTTGGACTTCGCATTGCTCGGCGAGTCCGGCGGCCACGACGTTCTTGGCTAGATAACGTGCGACGTACGCAGCGGACCGGTCGACCTTGGTGGGGTCCTTCCCAGAAAACGCGCCGCCACCGTGGCGGCCCCAGCCTCCGTACGTGTCGACGATGATCTTGCGCCCCGTCAGGCCGCAGTCTCCCTTCGGGCCGCCGGTGACGAAGCGCCCAGTGGGATTCACGTGGTACACGCAATCGTCATCGACGAGCTCGGGCGGCAACACCGGCCGAACGACCTTCTCTACGACGTCGTGGAATATTTGTTCGTCCGTGGCCGACTCTAGGTGCTGCGTGGAGACGACTACGGTCGCGATCCGCGTGGGTCGGCCGTCCCGGTATTCGACGCTGACTTGCGACTTCGAATCCGGCATGAGGTAGTCGATCTCACGCCGCTTGCGCACCTCCGCGAGGCGCTGGACGATGCGGTGCGCGAGCGAAATCGGCAGGGGCATCAGCTCGGGCGTCTGGTTGCAGGCGAACCCGAACATCAGCCCTTGATCACCCGCACCCTGTTCTTCGTGCAGTCCTTGACCCACGTTCACGCCCATGGCGATGTCGGGCGACTGGGCGTCGAGGCGCACCATGACCTCGCAAGTGTCCGCATCGAACCCGTCCGTCCCTACGTAGCCGATTTCGCGGACGACCTGGCGGGCCGTGCGCTCGTAGTCCACGTTGCCCTGGCTCGTTATCTCTCCGGCGATTACGATCAAGTTCGTCGTAACGAGCGTTTCGCAAGCCACCCGGCTGTCCGGATCGAGCGCTAGGTGAGCGTCGAGTACGGCGTCCGAAATCTGATCGCAGATCTTGTCCGGGTGTCCTTCGGAGACCGATTCGGAGGTGAACGTGAAGTCCTTCAACATGGAGTGAACAAGTACTAAGGCCGCGAAATGGGGTCAAACGGCAGCCTCATTCGGCGAAATCGCGGGCGATCAAGTTTCCAATCGCTTCCACCGCTTCGCTGGCGTCGTCCCCTTCGGCTTCCACCGTCACGCGCGTACCGGGGGCGGCCGCCAGCGTGATCAGTTCGAGAACGCTGCGAGCGTCGGCGCAGGTTTCGCCGTTGGAGATCGTGACCCGCGAGCGGAACCGCGACAGGGTGCGCACCACCATTGCCGCTGCCCGAAAGTGCAGCCCGAGCTCGTTCTTGATGGTGAAATGCCCGCGCGCCCTTTTCATATGGGCCGATCGATGTCCCGGTGGCGGACCACGACCGTCACGCCGGTCTGGCGCAGCCTGTCGGCGACGGCCTCGGCCAAGGCGACGGATCGGTGGCGCCCGCCGGTGCAACCAATTGCGATCGTCAGGAACGACCGGCCTTCGGCCCGGTAGCGGGGCAGCAAGAAGTCCAGGAGGCGCCCCAATAAATCGAGGAACGCGCGGGTTTCTTCTCGGTCGAGTACAAAGCGGGCAACTCGCTCGTCGAGGCCCGAAAGGGGGCGGAGCTCTTCCACGAAGTGGGGGTTTGGCAGGAAGCGAGCGTCGAAAACGAGGTCCGCGTCCCCGGCCACGCCGAACTTGTAGCCGAAGCTCTTGACCGTCACGGTTTGCCGAAGGCTGGCGCCCCGCGCCTCGGCCAGCTCCTGGATAGCACGCTTGAGATCGTGCACCGTGAACTCGCTGGTGTCGATCACGGTGTCGGCCGTTTCCTTCAACGATGCCAGGGCCGTTCTTTCGGCAGTGATCGCTTCGGGCAGATCACGCCCGTGCCCGAGCGGGTGGACCCGGCGCGTCTCGGAGAAGCGCCGGATGAGCGTTGCGTCGGAGGCGTCGAGAAAGACCACGTGGACGTGATGGCCGAGCTGTTCGAGTTGCCGGCGCAACTCGGGCCACCGCTCTACGTAGGCCACGTCGCGCAGGTCGAGCCCGAGGCTGACCCGTTCCATGCCTTCGGTCGCGGAGGCGCAGAGTTCGACGAACCGCAGCACCAGTGCGGTGGGCAGGTTGTCAATGCAGTAGTAGCCGAGGTCTTCGAGCGCGTTGATCGCTGTGGACTTGCCCGAGCCGGAGGTGCCGGTGACGACGATGATGTCGACGCTACGTGTCGGCTCGGCGCTGGAGATCACGTTGCCGTATTCGACTGTCGCTGTCGTTGCGCCTGTTCGGCTTGGTCGATCGCCGCGAGGACTTCTTCCGGAGTCGCTGCATCGAGGAGCGCTTGGCGGAGTCCCGGGTCTTTCAATAAGACGGCAAGATGGGCCAGCCATCGCAGGTGCAGCGAGGGATGGCTTTCGGGTGAAACGAGCAGAAAAAACAAATGCGTTGGGTTTCCGTCCACCGAAGCGAAATCGATTCCCTCGCGGCTACGTCCAAAGCCGGCGATCACCTCTTCTCCCAGGATCATCTTGCCATGCGGAATCGCAATTCCGGCAGCGATCGCCGTGGTGCTAATTTCCTCGCGCCGCACCAGCACGTCGACGAGCTTTTCGTGGTCCAGGGACGGATGCGTTTCGACGATGGGAGCGGCGAGCCGGGCCAGTACCTCGCGCTTCGTCCCACCCTTCAAGTCGAGGACGATGTGCCGGGGATCTAGGATCTCTCGCAGCTTCATAGGTTCAAGCGCTCGGTGTGATCAAGCCATAGTTGCCGTCGCGCCGCTTGTAGAGGACGCTGATTGCCTCACTGTCGGATTCGCGGAAGACGAGGAACTCGGCACGGCTCTGTTCTAGCTCCAGGATCGCGTCTTCGACCGAAAGGGGTTTGGCGGGGATATCGTTGCGCTCGATGACGCGCCGCTGGCCTGCTTCGGCTTCTTCGGCTTCGAGCACTTCGAACCGCACCGCAAGCGGCTCGCCTGCCGCCGGCGTCCGGCCTTTCCGGCGATTGATTCGGTCTTTGTGCTTGCGGAGTTGGTTCTCGATCTTGTCCAGAGCCAGGTCGATTGCCGAGTAGAGATCCCCGGTGGATTCTTTGGCAGTGGCGTCGAAGTGCGAAGCGTGGACGGAAATCTCGGCGGTGTGGTTGTGCTTGACCACCGAGAGGATCACGTGGGCCTCAATCGGCCGGCGCAAGTACTTGCCGACCACGCGCTTCAGCTTGTCGGTTGCGTAGGAGCGAAGCGCTTCGCTTGGCTCGATATGTCGAAAGGTGACGGAAACTTGCAACGCGAACGGACCTCGTGCGGTTCAGATTTGCCGCCTCAGGTCCGTGCCGCCATCCGTTTGCGCTTCGACGACGGCAGGATCCCGAGCAGCTCCCGGTATTTCGCCACCGTTCGCCTTGCGATGTCAATGTTCTCCTTGGCCAGGACGTCGGCGATGTATTGGTCGCTGAACGGTTTGGCAGGATCCTCGCGGGCGATGATCTGCTGGATCTTTTGCTTGACGCTTTCGGAGCTTACGCTTCCGCCGTCGGCCGAGCGGATGCTGCTCGTGAAGAAGTACTTCAGTTCGAAGATCCCCTGAGGCGTGTGAACGTACTTGTTGGCCGTGGCCCGGCTGACGGTCGATTCGTGCATCCCAATGTCGTTGGCGATGTCCTTGAGCACCATCGGCTTGAGGTATTCGACGCCGTGAAGGAGGAACTCGCGCTGATGCTCGACGATGCTCTTCGTAACCTTGTAAAGCGTCCGCTGCCGCTGGTGGATCGACCGGATCAGCCATTGGGCCGACCGCAGCTTCTCTTGGAGATACCCCCGCGTTTCGTCCCCGTCGGCGCCGTTTTCGAGCATTCGCCGGTAGGTCTCGTTGATGCGCAGGCTCGGCAGTCCCTCGTCGTTCAAAATGACCTGGAAGTCGTCCCCTACGCGCTGGATGTAGACGTCGGGAACGATGTAGCGAGTGCTTCCATCGTCGAAATTGCGGCCGGGTTTGGGCTCGAGTCCCTGAATGATGCGGTGGCACTCGAGGACTTCGTCCACCGTAGTCCCCAGGGCTTTGGCGATTTTCTCGTAGCGCCGCGATTCGAGATCGCCGAGATGCCGGTCGACGATCTGCACCACGTAGTCGTCCGGCTCGTATCCGATGAGACGAAGCTGAACCAGCAGGCACTCACGCAGGTCGAGAGAGCCGACCCCGGGAGGCTCGAGTTCTTGCACGATCTCGCGGGCATCGGCGACTAGCTCGAGGGAGCAGTTCGCCATGAACGCGATTTCCTCCGGGGTGCAAGCCAGGTAGCCGTTCTCGTCGAGATTGTGAATGATGATCTCTGCCACCCTTCGCTCGTCGTCGCTCATTGCAATGAGGTGTAGCTGGTCTTCGAGCGAACTGACGAGATCATCCCGACTAGCAGCGGTGTTTTCGATGAAGCTAATCCGGTTGTCGTCGCGGTCTGATCCGGTGCCGATCGAGCCGTGGAACTCGTGCCCGAACCGGTCGAGATAGTCCTGCCAATCTACCTCGTTGAGGTCGAGGGCCTCCGTTTGAGGCTTGTCGTCGGAAACCTCGACGGGTTCGGTTTCACTCTTGACGGGATCGCCTGTCCGCAGTTCCGCCTCTTCGGCGACCGCCTCCGGATCGAACTCTTCGAGCGTGGGGTTTTGGCAAAGCTCCTCGCTGATCATCGTCTCGAGCTCGGCTCGTGAGACCTGCAGGATCTTGATCGCCTGCCGCAACTGCGGCGTCATGCGAAGCTGCAAGGTCTGCTTGAGGTTGAGTCGTTGCTCGAGCGCCATCGGTTCCGTCAGAGGCTAAAGCGTTCTCCCAAATAGATCTGGCGGGCCCGCTTGCTGGCCGCGATCACCTCGGGAGGGCCTTCTTCGATGACCCTGCCAGCACTTACGATGTAAGCGCGGTCACAGATTCCCAGCGTCTCCCGCACGTTGTGATCCGTAATCAGGATACCAATTCCCCGCTCCCTAAGTTGCGAAATTATCGCTTGAATGTCGAGCACGGCGATCGGATCGATACCCGCGAACGGCTCGTCGAGCAGCATGAATTTCGGCGCCAGGACAAGGGCCCTGGCAATTTCGAGACGCCGGCGCTCGCCCCCCGAAAGAGCCGCGGCCGAGTTGCGCCGCAAGTGAGCGATGCCCAAGTCGTCGAGCAACCGTTCGAGCCGTTCGGCTCGCTCCGGCGCGGGCAACCGTAGAGTCTCGAGGATCGCCAAGATGTTCTGCTCGACCGTCAGGCGGCGGAAAACGGAAGGTTCCTGGGGCAGGTAGACGATGCCGCGCCGGGCGCGCTCGTGCATTGGCAATCCGGATAGGCTCGAGCCCGACAGGCTGATCGTGCCGGAGTCCGGTTGCTCGAAGCCCACGATCATGTGGAACGTCGTGGTTTTTCCCGCACCGTTGGGCCCGAGCAGGCCAACCACCTCACCCGGGTTAACGCGGAGCGTCAAGCCGTCCACTACGCGCCGGCCCCCGTAGCTCTTGACGAGATCGTCGGCCCGCAACTGATCGCCGTTCATTCCAGAAGATCCTCTACTTCACTCGAGCGCGGCGAGATTCTGGCCCGCACAGGCCCCCCACCGCCTTCGACGACTGCCCTGCCTTCATCGAGGTAGACGATGACGCGCTGGCCCTCTACCCAGTGGCGTCCCGAGCCGAGCCGTGCGTTGCCGGTAAGCGTTAGGGTGGCCGCCTTGGGATCGTAGACGCAGCGCTCGCCTCTTGCGGTTTCTCGACCCCGCACGACTTCCACGTGCCCGGTCGCCGTGATCGACCGCAAGGCGTCCGTGCGGCCAGGCTCGAAGCGGACATTGATCCGATCCGAGCGCAGGTGAATGTCCTTGTGCACGACCTGGACGTGTCCCCGGTAGACGAGGACGCCACGCTTGTAGTCGAACGTCATTTCGTCGGCGGTGACCTCGACGTCGCCGGGCAGGTGCTTCCCAAACCGGAGCCCTCGTGCTGCTTCGGCTACCCGGGCAATGACTGCACCGGTTTGGCTGCGGATGTCCACTTCGCCCACGGCTCCTGCCAAGGCCGGGACAAGCGCTAGGGCAGCGGCGGTGACGCCAATGCGT
>CAYZHO010000013.1:0-27928 GCA_964478045.1 uncultured Myxococcales bacterium
CGCCTCTTGCGACAAGCACTGACGTCCGAACGAGCGAGAGCGGCCGAGTCCGCAGTGGCACCGGCGCTACGCACGCGGGCGCTGGCCGCGCTGCTCGGTGCCGACGGCGTCGCCGAGGAACTCGATGCTTTCGCCGAACGGGTAACGGAGGCAGGGATCGACCCGGAGCTTCTCGAGCGCATTCGAAGCTACCTTAACCGGCGAATGCAGGATCTCGGCGCTCTCTTGCGCGGAGCTGTGGAACTAGAGCGCGCGCAACACGAGCATGAACAGGAACGCCGCCGCCAGCGGGAACGGTTGCTGGACAAGAGCTTCTACTACTTGTCGCCCACCGAGATTAAGGAAATGCGGCAGGCCGTTACCGCGCTCGCCCGGCGCCTGAAGAACCTGATGTCGATCCGGCGCAAGCGCGCCAAGCGCGGCCGCCTCGACGTGAAAGCAACCTTGCGCGCTTCTCTAGAGTTCGGCGGCGTACCGTTTCGGCTCCGTTATGAAAAAAAGCGCAAGGAGCGGCCGCAGGTCGTCATCTTGTGCGACATTTCCGACTCCGTCCGCAACGTGTCGCGCTTTATGTTGCAGTTCGTGCACTCGCTTCAGGACCTATACTCGAAGGTACGCAGCTACGTGTTCGTGGCGGACATTGCCGAGGTGACCCGGCTGTTCAGCGAGAACGACATCCAAACGGCGATCCAGGAGGCGATCGCCGGCAACGTCGTCAACGTCTATGCGCACTCGGACTTCGGCAAGGCGTTCCGGATCTTTCACCGCGACCACATCGACGCCATTGACAGCCGCACAACCGTGATCATTCTTGGGGACGCCCGCAACAACTATAACGCCCCGAACGAGTGGGTGCTGCGGGACATTCAGCAGCGCGCCCGTCAAGTGATCTGGCTCAACCCGGAGAACCGTTCGACCTGGGGCTTCGGCGACAGCGAGATGGCCAAGTACGCCAAGTACTGCGACATGGTCGAAGAGTGCCGCAACCTCCGCCAGCTCTACCGGGTTGTAGACCGCCTCGTCCCAGCCTAAAAATATCGGAAAATCCGGCCCTTGGCTGGGGCTGGGCGCATTGTCTGGTTGACGATGCGCTGATCCGGGTCCACAATCTTGCTGTCATGGCAGGGCGTGAAGGATTCGTTCGCATGACGGTAGGGGGCTTGACCCTCGATCCGGTGACGAAGACACCCATCGTCGTGCTCCGAGACGAGGCCGAGAACATCAACCTCCCGATCTGGATCGGCTTGCTCGAGGCGACGGCCATGGCTACCGAGCTCGAAGGTATCAAAATGGCACGACCGATGACCCACGACCTCCTGAAGAACCTCATCGAGGAGTTCGGGGCCAAGGTAGAGGCTGTCGAGGTCACCAAGCTGCACGAGAATACTTTCTATGCTCTGATCCACATCGTCGTCGGAGACAGGCGTCTCAGTATCGACTCGCGTCCGAGCGACGCGATTTCTCTGGCACTTCGGACGCACAGCCCGATTTACGTGGCGCGGGCCGTCCTCGAGGCTTCGAGCGTCCTGACCGAGAGCAAGTCCGAGCAAGAGGATTCGGCCGAGCAAGTCGCTGCCGGGCGCGACGTGTCGGGAATCTCGAGGGAGGAGTGGAGCAAGATTCTCGAGAAGCTGTCGCCGGAAGACTTTAAGTACAAGATGTAGTTCAAGCGGCTAAGTTGCCGCCCTCAAAGCCCCCTACACCGTAAATGGCAAAACGAGTACAACTACGCCCTAAGGATCTCAAAGAACCCGATCCGTTTCTCGAAACCGTCGATCGGGTGGTGCAGTACGTCCGCGCCAATCGGACGCGGGTCACTGTAGCGGCGAGCGGAATCCTCGTTTTGTTTCTCGCTACGGTCGGCTGGACCTCCTACCGCGACCGCCGCATCGATCGCGCGGCTGCCACGCTAGCCCGCGCCACGGAAGCAATCGACACGGGTGCCTATGAAGCGGCTCGTACGGGTCTCAGTTCGGTCATCGCAGAGGGCGTCGAACCCTTTGCGGCTATCGCCCGCCTGTACCTAGCTGGCATCGCCGAGCAGCAAGGGTCCTACGAAGAGGCAATCCAGACCTACGACGCCGCTGGCCGCTCTGACGTGCCAGAGTACCTGCGGCAGGCGGCCTTGCTAGGCAAGGCCGCGGTTCTCGAGCGCACCAAGCGCCCGCTCGAAGCCGCCAAGGCATACCGTGCTGCCGCCCGCCTTGAAGGACCCCATACGGAGCAAGCCTTGCGCGGACAGCTCCGGACCGCCCAAGCTGCCGAGCAGACAGAGCTTGCGCGCGAGGCGCTCGAGCGCTTGCTCGACAAGTTTCCCGGGGCCGCCGACGCCGACGAGCTATCAGCGCGCCTCGAGGAGTTATCGGCCTCGGCTCAATCCTCCGAGACGCGGAGCTGAATCCGACCGGGCCGCGCTCTTCGGGCTAGCGCGCGCGTACCCCAAGCAGGCTACCCGGCCCCGCTTCCCGCAGCCGACGAGCCACGAGGGGAATCAGAGTCGCTGCCAGCGAGACCGCCGAAACAAAAGGCGCAGGCCAAGGGGCGCATGGTCGCCAGCGGCCTAAGGCTTTACTATCTCCGGAGGAGGAGAAACGCCGGGCCCGCGGTCGCTTGCCGTCCCCGGCGGCCGCAAGGAACGTCCGATAAGATACATTATGTCAACTAGAGTCTCCGGCCTTTGGGGCAGACGCTAGGTCGCGCAGCCCCTTTTCGCTGGCCTGGGCGGCGTGTCCGAGGATGTTGCGCGCCATCGACGACGTCTGGGCGGCCGCCGCTGTCCGGTAGGCACGAGCTCGCGCGGCGTGAACGGCCGGATCTTCCGGCGCTGCGTACCGAGCTGCTTCCACGAGGTGGCAGGCAAGGTCGAGGCGCCCTGCAGCGATGAGCTCCTCGACGCGGGCAAGCACGGCCGCTGTGCCGCCTGCCAGCCGCACCCACTCGGCCGCAAGCTCGGCCTTGGGAGCCGGCAGCAGCTCGTCGAACTCGCCGTTCCACCAGCCACCGTAGCGCCGCCACACCATGCGGACGAGAAATCGCGGGTCGTCGTAGACGGGCCGCAGGTATGGCTTGTCGAACCAAGTGGCCGGCAGATCGACTGCCCGGAGAGTCTCATCAAGGCTCAAGCCCTGGTTCATCGCCGCTAGCGTCTGCTCTTCCACCGAGCGCAAGAAGGCAGCCGTCGTGGTCAGGGCTTCGTGGACCCGCTCGCGCCCGAATATGGGCAAGCCGTGGCCGCTGAGCAAGAGCTCAGGCTGCAACGCCGCCATTTCTTCGAGTGCGCTCGCCCACTCCCCAACGTAGCGCTCGACTTTCTGGGGGTTGCCCGCGTTCGGTACCGCGTAGATGAACAGGTCGCCGGTGGCTAAAATGCGCCGCTCGGGAATCCACGTCCACGTGTGATCGTCGGTCTCGCCGCACCCGTGGCGCAGGCAAAACGTAAGCTCGCCCCGGCGAAACACGAGCCGGTCGTGGTAGACAACGTCGGGGCGCCGGAAGGCGCTCGGGAACTCGAAGCCCGGCACGTCGATCGCGAACTGCCGCCGGTTGATGGCGGTGTTCCACCCTGCAGTGCGAGCGTAGCGCTCGAAGTGCTGGGGCACGAGCTCGTGCGCGTAGACGAGCGGCCTCGGCCATCCCTTTTCAGCGGCTTCTTGGTCGAAACGGCCCACGGCAAAGACGTGGTCAACGTGGTGATGGGAGAAGACGGCGGCAACGACCGGCGTGTTCGGCCGCCAGCGCCGGATTTCCTCGTAGATGCGGCCAGCCTCGAACCAGGCGCCCGCATCGAGCAGGACTAGACCTGCTCCCGTGTCCACCGCGTAGGTTCCCGCCAGTCCTTTCATCGCGAGGATCCCCGGCTCTAGTTCGGTGGCGCCTTCGTAAACCGCGTGAACCGGATGGTGGTCGTGGCAGGTATCGAGCCTACCGTGCCACGCCTCTTCCGCCAGCCGTTTGATATCGTTCATCGAGTGTCCCCGCTCGCTTGTGTGCGCTATACGCGTTCGGTCGGATCATAGAGCTTGGCATACTCCTCGAGCGCAAAGCGATCGGTCATGCCTGCGATGTAGTCCGCGATCACGCGCGGCATGGGATTGTCCTCCGACGCCCGAGCGACGACGTGCGGTGGCATCTGGCCTGGGTCCTCCATGTACGCGCGGAAAATCCCGATCATGACTCGCTTCGCCTTGGCCGCCATGCGGCGCACTCGATGGTGCTGGTACAAGCGTTCCATCAGTCGTTGTTTGAGCTGCGCGGTGGCTTGCTGCATTGCCGGGCTAAATCCGGCAAGCCGCGGTTTTACGCGCCGCACGTCCGCGGTCGAGCGAACCTGCAGCTCCTCGATACGCTGCTCGGTCGTTCGGATCAGGTCGGTGACCATCGCGTCGAGAATACGCCGGACCGTCTGGTAGCGGCGCACGGAAAAGGTTGCACCCGGATACTCGCGGCACACGTCGCGATAGTGCTCCTCCCACAGCTCCACGCCTGCCAAGTCGTCAACAGTCAGCATTCCCGATTGGAGGCCGTCGTCGATGTCGTGGCAGTTGTAGGCGATCTCGTCGGCGAAATCGACGATCTGGGCCTCGAGCAAAGGCGCTTCGTCGGGATTGAAGGCCTCCACGCGCGGTCTGTCGTAAGAAGTGGAATGCTTGACGATGCCTTCTCGGACTTCGTACGTCAGGTTCAGCCCCGGGAAGCCCGGATAACGCTGCTCGAGGACCTCGACGATGCGCAGGCTCTGGCTGTTGTGCTCGAAGCCACCATAGTCGCGCATCAGTTCGGCGAGCACAGCCTCTCCAGCATGGCCGAACGGCGTGTGGCCGAGATCGTGGGCTAATGCGACCGCCTCGGACAAGTCCTGGTTGAGGCCGAGGGCTCTTGCGATCGTCCGCGTGATTTGCGCCGTTTCCATGGTGTGGGTAAGGCGCGTCCGGTAGTAGTCCCCTTCGTGATTGACGAAAACCTGGGTCTTGTACTCCAGCCTCCGAAATGCGCTCGAGTGAATGATGCGGTCCCGGTCCCGCTGGAACGCCATGCGAAACCGGTGCTCGGGTTCCGGATAGGCGCGCCCGCGCGAATCTCCCGAACACATGGCATAGGAGGCTAGCGCGCGCCGCTCGTTTTCTTCAAAAAAGGCTCGATCTCGCATGGGCCGCTCGCGCCCCGCTCGTCACGTCGTCGTGGTCGCCGCCGTCGTCGTAGTGGTCACTGTCACGGTGGTTGTCGTCGTCGACAGCGTCGTGGTGGTAGTGGTCGGCACTTCCGGGGGCGCGAACAATACGTCGGCAAACGTCGAAGTCACCGTGCCGGTTTCCCCGAAGATCGCGCATGTAGTGCCATCGCCGTCGCACGCTACCACCGCCCCCAGCACGGCGTCGGCCACCAGGACTTTCGCTTCGGGCACCGCGTCGGCCGGATTGATCGCAATCGCAGTGGGCCCCCCCGCTTTGAGGAGCGCGGAGGCGGCTGGCAAGGGGCTGCAGCCGGTTCCTGCACTCGTGCACCGCACTACCTGTCCGTCCGCGTCGGCGATCAGCAGATCTCCCGTACCGTCGTCAGCAACGGCGACGTCTACCGCTCGCCCGACGGCCGACCCGGTGTCGCCGACACTGCCAAGAAAAGTACCGTCGGAAGCGTATTCGCGGATCGGCCGGCCAGCGCCACCGTCGACGACGAGCAAGTGCCCATCGGTCGAGAATGCCAGCGCCGAAACCCCCTCCCCCGGGCCCGCCACGTCGCCGAACGTTCGAATGAACAGGCCCGAGCCGCCGTCGTAAACCTGTACCTGGCCATCGCTGTCCGCCACGAACAGCCGGCCGGCGGCGTCGAACGCCAATGCCACCGGATCGTTGTTGAATACGGCCGTCTCGCCGAACGTTCCTACGACGCTTCCATCGCGGTAGTCGAACTCGCGCACCAGCCCGGCCGCAGGAACCGCGAGCAGAATGTTACCGGTCTCGGGATCGGCCACACCGCGGGTGGCACCAGCGGCAAAACTCGAGGCGTCCGCGAACTCACCGACCAGCCCTCCTTGCGTTCCTCCGAAGGCATAGAGCGAGCCCACGACGAACAGCGACGGGTACGTATCGAGCGTAATGGTGGCCACGTCGTTGGCGCGGTTGCTTTCCACTAGGAGCCGTACCGAGTAAGGTCCCGGAACGTCCGCGACGAACGTGGCGATGACGCCCTGGCGTCCTTTTCCGACCAGGCACTTGCCGCTGCTGCATTCGGAGGAGGTAGTACCCGTGTTGGTCAGGCACGTGCCCGACGCACAGTCGTCGTTGCTGGTGCAAAAGGTGTTCGGATCGTCCGAGCACGGATCGTCGTCATTGTGCGTGCAGATTTCCTCTGGAACGTCCTCGCAGTGGTCTTCGAACTTTGCGTTGCTGCGCGGGTTGATGACCGTCCACGTATAGTCGAGTTCGGCGTTGTGGGGATCGGTGGAAGCGCTGGCATCGAGCCAGTAGCGCCCGCCAACGTCGACCAGCCAACTGCGTACCTGGATCACGGCGGTCGGGGGTGTGGGAATGCTCACGCTGCCGGTCGATCCGCAACCCCACGCCCACCCCGCGACCAGGCCCAACACCAGCACTGCCACCGCCGCGCGGCCCATGCGCGACCAGTTTCGTTGCTCGCTTGCGCTCACGCTCCGCCCACCGACCGGCGACGGCCGCCGTTCCCGTTTCGTCGAAACCATGTGCGGACAACCCTCAGGATCGTTCTGCTCGGCTGCTTTGGAGCGAAACCATATCGCGGGCTTGCGAATCTGCAACCTGCGGCCGGTTGTTCCGCACGGCCAGCCGTGGCACGCTCGTTGCAGCCCAGCCGATGAGCCATAGCAGCCGCAAGAAAGTCTTGATCGCGAGCCCGCGTGGATTCTGCGCGGGTGTGTCCTACGCAATCGATATCGTCGATCGCGTGCTCGACGAGTTCGGAGCGCCCGTATATGTGCGGCACGAAATCGTCCACAACCGCCACGTGGTGGACCGCCTCAAACAACGCGGTGCTCGGTTCGTCGAAGATCTTGAGGCAGTCCCCCGGGGAGCGCTCTTGATCTTTAGCGCCCACGGAGTGTCTCCGGCGGTACGTGCCGAGGCGGCCCGGCGCGGTCTGCGAGTGATTGACGCAACTTGCCCGCTGGTTACGAAAGTCCACCTTGAAGTCTTGCGGTACGCGCGGGCCGGTTACGAAATCCTACTCATCGGCCATCGGGGACACGTCGAAGTCGACGGCACCCTGGGTCAGGCCCCGGATCGCATACGCTTAATCGAGACCGTGGACGACGTGCGAGCCGTGCACGTAGCCAACCCCGAGCGGGTAGCCGTCGTCACGCAGACAACTCTGTCCGTGGACGACACCGCAGAGATCATGTCCGCGATCCGCAAGCGGTTTCCGGCTGTCGTCACGCCGGGGAAGGATGACATCTGCTATGCTACCCAGAACAGGCAAACCGCCGTCAAGGCGTTGGCTCGCGCTTGCGACGTTGTGTTCGTGATCGGATCACCAACCTCCAGCAATGCCAACCGGCTGGTCGAAGTCGCCCGCAAGGCCGGAACTCCGGCCTTCTTGATCGAGTCGGCCGACGACATCGATGGCGGTCGACTCGAAGGCAAGCGAGCGGTAGGGCTCACCGCTGGCGCCTCAACGCCCGAGGCCCTCGTGCGCGATGCAGTCACCGCGTTGCGCGCCTGGGGCTTCGAAGAGGTCGAGGAGCTCGTGACCGCCACGGAACACGTCGTCTTTCCGCTACCCAAAGAACTGCGCCGGCCCGCCAGCGGGCCGGTAGCCTAATCGTCGAGCCAGTCGAACGGCTGCTCCTTGTCGCCCGAGGTAGCTGGAGCTTGAGCCGGCTGTGGTCGTGCCGGGCCAACAACCAAGTCCCGTTCCGGCTGAGAGACAACCGCCCGGCCGCCAATCTCCTGCTGTTGCTGTCCTGATGCGCCAGCCGCCTCCGGCGGCTGCGAAGCCACCCGCAGCGAGCCGTCGAAACCGAACGCGTAACGCGCCACTCGATGGCCCTGGGCGTCGAGTAGAACCAGCACTGCCCCCGCGTCGCTGGCCGCGAAGACGGCTCGAGTGCGTCCGCCGGCATCGAGCAGTTCGATGCGCGAGGCCCTGAGCGCTTCCGTGGCGTGGGCCTGGCCGGCCGTGCATACCGGGAAGAAGACGAGAGCTGCAAGCAACGGCGCGATCACGCTTGCAGCACGGGCACCTGCAGAGCGCCGAAGGCATGTTCTGTCCACGAGAGTCCTCCTTTCCCGTACGGGGCTGAGCGAACCAGTGATCCCCTTAGTCGTGGCCGGCTGCCTGCGCAAAACAACCTTTCCGATCGTTGCGCGAAACCAGCTTGCTGCCCGGGGGACGGCCCTTGGCCGGCGTTCGAAGACCGCAAGCGTGCACTGCCGGGCCGAGCAGTGGCCGATGCGCGCTCCCCATGGCACTTTGGAAACGAAGCACGAGATCTCAAAAAACGCGCGGCGCCTAATCGAGCACAGGCGCCGCCTCAGCGCAGGCGGCATGGGAGGATCGGCGGATGAACGTTGATGGCTTGCTAAGGCAGGTTGGCTTGGTCGCGTGTCTCATAGCGCTGCCCGGCGCCGCTTCGGGAGGCGGCGCCGCGGAATTACCCCGGGCTGTCCTGAGCGCTCCCGCACTCGAGGTGGCCGCCGGCCGCCCGGTCGCCCTGACGCTCAAGGTCTACCACGACCGGGGTACACGGGTCGTGGTGCCACGCCTGCCGGTCAGCTGGGGCCCTTTTCACGTCGAGGATCAATCCGTGCCGATCACCGAAACGACCGCGGACGGGCGCCTGGTTACCGAGGAAACGATCGTCGTCTCTGCGTACGCGCCGGGCACGTACGCTACCCCACCGATAGCGGTTACGGTCGAACCCGACAAGGGTGGCGCGGCCGTAATCGAAACGGCCGGACCCATTAACCTGACGGTCGTCTGGAGCGAAGAAGCTCCCTCGTGCGACTGACGCGCCCGCTGGAAAGTGCCCCCGGCAGGACTCGAACCTGCGGCACCAGGATTAGGAATCCTGTGCTCTATCCACCTGAGCTACGGGGGCTCACCGTATCCCAGCCTCGCCTAGGCAACGGCGCCAGGATGGCCTCGGGCGATGTCAAAACCAAGCGGTCACCCTGCCTTCTCTTCGAGCGGAGGCCGGCGGTCTTTCCATGGCGCAGCCTCCTCGAGTTGACTGGCTAAGCGAATCAAATCCGATTCTCCCCATGGCCGCCCCACGAGCTGAACTCCCACTGGTAGGCCGTCGGCGGTCCAGTGGAGCGGCAGCGAAATGGCAGGCTGTCCCGTCACGTTGAACAAAGGCGTGAACGCGGCCATTTCGCTGGCGCGGACGATCGGAAGGAGAGGATTCGCGTCGGCCCCTTCATACAGGGCGCCAATTTTTGGCGGGAGCGTAGCGATTGTCGGAGTCAGTAGGACATCGAAATCGCGCCCCCACGCCGCCACAATCTGCCGGCTGGCCATCTGCAAGCGGATCAGAGCGCGCACGTAATCGAAGCTGCTCGCTGTCCTTGCTTGTTCGAGCATCGCTCGACTCAAGGGTTCCACCTGATCCCAATCTTCCACGTCCCAGTAGGCAAGGCTTGTATTCCAGACCGTCATGAATGGCCCGAGGATCTCACTCGGGTCGGGCCACTCGGGATGTCCCTCAAATACTTCATGGCCGAGGTCCGCCAGCAGCGCGGCAGTACGTTCGACCGCCTCTACACACTCTGGAGCAACTGGCACCCCAGTCGGCGCGTTGCTGGTTACCGCGACCCTAAGTCTGCCCGGCGGCGCTCCAACTTCTTGCCGGAAAGGCCGCTCTGGAGGCGGAGCATTGTACCAGGCAAGCGGATCCGGACGGCTGATCACGTCGAGCACCAATGCGGCATCTTCCACGCTGCGGGTCAGGGCCCCTTCCACGGCTCCCCCGTGCATTACATCGCATACGACGGGGCCCCAAGATACTCGGCCCCGACTTGCCTTGAGCCCAACTAGCCCGCAGCACGACGCGGGGATCCGAATCGATCCTCCACCGTCGTTTCCGTGCGCTAGCGGAGCCAAGCCAGCCGCCACACAAGCAGCCGCCCCCCCGCTTGACCCGCCCGGGGTGCGCTCGGGATCCCAGGGATTGCGCGTAGCCCCATAGGCGAGGTTTTCCGTAACCGGGAGCAAGCCAAATTCCGGCGTGTTCGTCCGGCACAGCAAAAGGCACCCTGCCTCGCGCAAGGCTGCGATCACCGCCGCCGTGACCTTGGCGGTTCTCCCCCGTGCCGCACGCGAGCCGAACGAAATGGGCCACCCGGCCACGTCCGTCAGGTCCTTTACGGGGATCGGCACGCCGAAAAGCGGTCCGAGCGGGCGCCCCGCCATGAGCGCCGCTTCAGCCTCGCGCGCCTCCCGGCGCACATCCTCGTCTCGACGCCAAGTGACAGCGTTAAGCAGGCGATTGTACCGATCAATGCGCTCGAGGTAGCACTCGACCGCCTCAACAGGACTGAGCTCGCGTTGCGCGATGCTACGAGCAAGCTCGCTCGCCGACACGAATGGGTCCATTGAGCAACTCCCCGGCAGCAGCCTCGCGGGAGCGTGCTACTGCGCGCAGACAACTTGCCGCGGCACCGCAACGAATGCCAGCACGGTCCGCTCAGACTCTCAGTCCTTGTAGGCGAGCTCGAGAAGCGGCAGCCGGTAGCGCCGCATGAGCTTGTAGAACTCCAGTGCTCCGAGCCGGCGGTGGCGCTGGATCCGCCTCCGTTCGCGCCACACCGCCGGCAGTCCGGCAAGAGCGGCCCAATAAGCGCGGGCGAGAATCCCCGCAAGCTGCCGGCGCGAATAGTCCCGGCGGAACGCGCTGCTCATCCCCCGTCCCGTGGCCGCAGCAAAACCCTGAGCGAGATAGCGCGACACAGTGTATAGCGGGCTGAAGACAAGGAGGCGGAGCGGGAGCAATTTGACCGCGTTCCAAATCCGATTGCGCTCGACCAGGTAGGCCTTGAAGGCCGAGTGGTACCCGCTCGTCATCGATTTCTTATGGTAGACGACCGCGTCGGGAACGTAGAGGCATCGCCAGCCCCTAAGCTGGCCTCGCATGGCCAGGTCGAGGTCTTCTAGATACGCGAAATACCGTTCATCAAGCAGCCCGACGTCCTCGAGCATCGCGCGGCGGTAGACGGCTGCGCAGCCGTTGGGACCGAGAACTTCAGCCGGCTTGTCGTACTGTCCAATGTCTTTTTCCAGCCAGCCCCGTGAACGGCAGGTCCCGTCGGGAAAGACGAGGAGTCCGGTAGAGTCGAACACGTTCGGGCGGTCGTACATCATCACGCGGGTTGCGAACATACCGTGGTGAGGATTCGCATCGGCCGCGGCCAGCACTTTGGAGACAAAGTCCGGTGCGACTTCGGCGTCGTTGTTCAACAGGACCACGAGCTCGCCGTTGCTCGCTCGAATGCCTTGATTGTTTGCCTTGCAGAAACCAAGGTTTTGGGCGTTACGGAGCAACCTAGCCTGGGGATACTCGGCCACCACCATCTCGGCGCTTCCGTCGCTCGAGCCGTTATCGACCACGATGAGCTCGAAATCTCGGCAATCTTGAGCCGCCAGCGATCGCAGGCACCCGCGGAGCAGTTCCCGCCCGTTCCAGTTGAGGACGATGATCGAGACTCGGGCCATCAGGGCGTCAAAACTTGTATGCTGCTGTGCATTTTTCGCCACCAGCTCATGCGCTAGAGCCGAGATCTCGCCAGTTTACACCGTTTCCGCCGTGGCACCTGGCTTGCAAGGCTCCATGCAAACCTGCCGTTCCCCACCCACCAGAGGGGTGCGGGCAGGCAACGACGTGGAGGCAGCAATGGAAGAGCGCAAAACGGGAGCGATGGTTCGGCAGCTTCGGCTCAAGCTCGGCATGACGCAAGAAGAATTTGCCCATGCCCTTGGGATCACCGTTAGCACTGTGAACCGGTGGGAAAACGGGCACTCGGAGCCTAGCAAGCTCGCGCGTGCCAGCATCGTGGGACTGGCAGAGAAGCATGGTGTGCGGCTCGACCCCGAAACCCTCGCGGTGACGGCCGGGGGGCCGCCTGCCCCGGGCTACGAGGCCTACGCCCGCTAACGAGAGGACGCGAAGCAGCGGGCGGGATAGGCCACCGAAAGTGCTGCCTATCCCGCCTGCTCCCTCTTCAAGCCGTCCGTGGTGCAGAACCGCCCCGGTATTGCACCAGCCGTTCGATTGCCCTGCGAGCCAGCTTGCTCGGCTTGGCGTGACCGTTCTCCCAGCGGTTCACCGTCGCCACGGTAATTCCGAGGGTGTGTGCAAACTCCTCCTGCGTCATCCGCAGGTTCCGCCGCAACTCTCGAATGCTAGCTCCGGTGGGATCGTTCATTTTTGTCTCCTCGCTCCGGCACGCCGGCCGGTTAGTCGAGGGCGGCTCAGCAACCACCGTGCCACACCAAAACTCTGGTATTTCGAGCAGATACGCACCGAGCACTAGCTGCCGGGCGTTATCTTTTTGGCAACACCTGCATGTAGGTGTCCGCAAATTGCCGCTTGTCCGGATGCGCGACTTTCGCTGCCCGGCGTGGCAACGGCTCCTGCCCTCACTGCTGGCGTTCCCGCCTTGCGACGTGCTTTTCGACCAGCGCATCGGCCCGCTGCAGCAGTTCGTCGTCACCGACGTACTTTTCGATCATCAAGCTCAGGTCCCCCAAGTCGTGCAGGACCATCTGCTCGGCCTGGCGCTTCTGGGCATCGTCAGCCAACCCGTCGATCAGATCGAGCAGAATGTCCTCGACTTCGGTCCCCTCGAGCTCCACCGCCACCTCGAAGGCGCGCTTCAGCGACAAGGGGGCCGCTGCCTCCTCATGGAGCCGTTCGATCACCGCGCGCGCGGCGCTCGCTCGGCGCTCGAAGCGCTCTAGGTCGGGGGCTACTCCCCCCTCCTCGATCATCACTTCGATTAGTTCCAATGCGCCGACGTGCCCGGCCTCATGGCGCGCCATCGACATCCAAAAAGTATGGAGATCCGGGTCGTCGGCAAACCGCCGCGCAAGCTTCACATAGATCGCCATGGAGAGGGACTCCAGCCGCCGGGCCTCGCGGATCAAAGCGGTCAGTTCGCGCGCCATTGCCGACCCCCTCCCCTAGCAAAGGCCCGCGCAGGATGCGACAGGCACGTGGATCTCAGCGCGGGCCGCGGCCCAGCAGCCGTTCGATCTCGCGCAGACGCGAGGCGAAAGCCGCGTCTCCGGAAAGCCGGTCGCTCACCGAGCGCACCGCCCTGAGGATGGACGTGTGGTTGCGGCCTCCAAGCGCTTCCCCAATCTCCGGCAGCGACGCGTGCGTGAGCTGGCGGCACAGGTACGCCGCAACGTGGCGCGGCCACGCCACCCGGCGCGAGCGATCGCGCGAGAGCATTTCGGCTCGCGTGATCCCGTAGTACCAGGCAACGGTGTCGATGATCTTGTCGAGCGTTACGGGAGCAGCCGTGGCCACGTAAGGAGCGACCAGGGAGTCAATCACCCGCTCGTCAAGTTCGCATTCTTGGTGCGTCACGGCGGCCTTCAGCCGCACCACGAGCCCTTCGATGTCTCGCACGCTCCCTTGAATCCGAGGTGCAATGCGTTCGAGCAGCTTGTCGTCGATGACCAGCCTGGCCTCGCGCGCCTTGACCTTGAGAATGCGCAGTCGCAGCTCGTCATCGAGCGGGCCCATGTCCACGAGCAAGCCTCCCTGAAACCTGCTCCGCAGCCCGTTTTCTACCGCTTCGAGTTCGTTCGGACCTCGGTCGCTCGCAAGGGCGATCGGTTTGCCCGCCGCGTGCAGAAGGTTGAACGCATGGTACAGTTCCTGCTGCGTCCGCTTCTTCCCATCGATGAACTGAATGTCATCGATCAAGAGCGCGTCCGCTAGCTGAAATTCGCGCCGAAAGGCCGCCATGCGATCCAAGCGGAGAGCATCCACCATGCGCCGGGTAAACTCTTCGCCGTGGAACAGCAAGACTTTCCTGCCCCGCAGCTTGAGGTGATGGGCTATCGCCATCAGCAGGTGCGTCTTGCCTAGCCCAACGCCGCCGTAAAGAAACAACGGGTTGCCACCGCTGGTTTGCCCGTCCGCGATCTGGCGCGCGCTCAAGTAGGCCAGCCGATTGCTGTCGCCGACCACGAAGTTGTCGAACGTTTTGCGGCCGCCGGCCACCCGCGGGCGATCGGCGGCAGGGCGATGCCTTGCGGTGGCCGCAGGCCTCGCCCTGCCGCGCGCTCCTACCACCACCGCCACTCGGCACCGCCGATCGGCGACGACCGAGACCGCCCTCTCGATTGCCGGAAGATAGGACTGGCGAACGCGGTCCCGGAACAAACCGAACGGCGCTTCGAGGGTCAGAATTCCGTCCTCGAAGCTCGCCGGATTCAGCTCCAGAATCCACGTCTCGTAATCCTTCTCCGGCAGCTCCTTGGAAATCAAGGAGCAAGCCTCACCCCACAGCCTAGCTGCCTCGGTCCTCATCGCCCAAGCAGTGCCCCCACTCTTTCGATACACTTCGCCCGCCGCGCGAGTACGGCCGCTGCCCGTATCCCCGATCACGTCGACAGCCTCCGCTCCTCGTCGAATCCAGACCGCTCGCCCATTGCGCTCGCGGAGTTCGAGTTACTCACTTCGGTTGTTTCGTTTCGAAGCCCTGAGAAGCTGCACCCTGCCGCGGTTGCGGTTCGGCGCGACGACGACCTTCACTTAGTACTCTGGTGTCATGAGTGCAAGAAAAAAATTTCGGCCGCGCGAATTCCAAGGAAAAACCGCAGCCGGCTCGTCCAACGACGGTTATGCCGCTGGGATGGTGTCGTGTTTCTCCGCGTCATTACTGCAAAAACTCGTTATGCTTTGAAGCGACCGCTGCATCGCCTGCATCGCCTGCACGCGCGACCGTTGTATGTGCAAGTTTTCGCCCACTGTCGCAAAGCCGTTCCCGCTGCTCAAGAACGAAAGCAGGCAAGCGCCTGTGAGCAACCACCGCCGAGCGCCGCAATGAACTCCTTTGCGGCGCGGTTCCATCGCAACGTAACACTCCACTCGAAAAACGGGCGCACAAGTCTCGGCCGCGCCTACTGCGCTGGCGGCTTAAACCGCCCGGCGCGCTTGCGGTGGTAACGTCAGCGTTTCTGATCCAATGTTGTTTTCTGATCGATAAGGAAAGGATCGGCGCAAGCCAATACCACGCCGCTGGCTCATACGCGCAGGGCGGGCCTACCGGCCGAATCGTACCGCTTCAGCCTCTGGTTGCGCAGACAAGCGCTCGGTTGTGCAACACAGCCGTCAAGTAATACGATCGCCGTTTCGGTGAAAGCAAGTTTTGCACAAGCCTATCTCTTGGTCTTCGCCAAGCTGGCAGCCGGTTTCATCGCAGCCCTGGCGGTGCCGCGCCCAGGTGAGCTCGACCGAGCTTACTACCGCGGCGCCGCTGCAATCGCGGGCCTTCTCGCTCTGGCAGTTGCGGCGGCGGAATTTTCCTTCGTACCAACACGCACATCCACAGCCGCCGGAGGCACCGTCGCTTGGGCCCTCGAGGCGGTCCTTCTGATCGGGTATGGCGCATCGTGGCGCTCGGGCCACGCCCGCTGGAGGGCTCGGATGTTCCCCCCCGTGCTTGCAGGCGGCTTCGCCGCTCTCCTGGCTACTGCTCTTCCGCTGGTAGAGCTGGAGCCGGGTTGGAGCGCCAAGGCCCTTGCGATCTCGGGGGTGGTAGCGGGCGCGCTCTTCCTTGGGGGTACGAGTGCTGCAACGCTCGCGGGCCACTGGTTTTTTTCTGGGCCCCGTTCGGGCGTCGAGGTGCTCGCGCGACTGGTTCGTTACTGCCGCGTGGCGCTCGCTGCCGAAGCCGTGTGCTTCGCCTTCCAGCTGGCGGCTGTAGGGATCGCAGAAACCCACCCACTCGAGTGGACTAGCGCTCCCTTCCGACTCTTGCTGGCGGTTCGAGTGTCCGCTTGGGTTGCAGCCACCGCCGTGCTGCGGCTCGCCGCCACTACCCTGACCATGGGCCAGCCAGTGGCCGCTACCGGACTGTTTTACGTGGCAACCCTTGCCGCCCTTGTGGGAGAAATCGCCGCTAGCTGGTTACTGTTTCATACAGGCCTACCGCTGTGAGCCGGCCGCCGCGCACCGCCCTGGTACCGGGCGACTCTCTCTCGGAAGCCTTTTGCGCGCCCCGTCTCGGACGTGCCGGTCAAGCGAACAGCATCTCGTGGACCGCCATGCCTGCCGGCACCATGGGGAATACCCCCTCTTCCGGGGGAATTGCGATGTCCGCCAACCCTGGCCCGTCGTGCTCTAGTAGCCGCTCGAGCGCTGGGCGCAGCTCCTGCGGGCGCGTGGCGCGCACGCCCAAAGCTCCATAAGCTTCCGCTAGCTTGACGAAGTCTGGAAGTGACTCGAAATAAGATTGCGAGAACCGGCGTTCGTAGAACTTGTCCTGCCACTGGCGGACCATGCCGAGGTGCCGGTTGTTCAGGACCACCACTTTCACCGGTACCCCGTACTGGACGGCCGTCGACAGCTCCTGGATATTCATCTGGATGCTGCCATCCCCGCTGATCACAAGAACGGTTCGGTCCGGTGCTGCAAAGTGCGCGCCGATCCCCGCCGGCAACCCGTAACCCATGGTCCCGAGGCCCCCCGAGGTCAGCAAAGAGCGCGGCCGCTCGAACCCGAACAACTGCGCGGTCCACATCTGGTGCTGCCCGACGTCGGTGGCCACGATTGCATCGCCACCCGTCAGTTCCCGAAGCGTTTCGAACACGGCGAGCGGAAGAATGGCCCCGTTGCGCGTCCGCTTGTAGCCGAGCGGCCGTTCTGCTTTCCACTTGGCGATTTGCTCGAGCCACGGGCGCCATTTCTCCCTGGACTGCTTGAAGAACGGCCGCGCTTCGATGGCCTCCAGCATCAACTCCAGGACGTTGGCCACATCGCCTACGATTGGAACGTCCACCGGGACGTTCTTGGAAATCGAAGACGGGTCGATGTCGATGTGAATGATCCGGCCTCGTGCGCGGGGTGCGAACTGGCTCGTGTCACCCGTGACCCGGTCGTCGAACCGCGCGGCAATTGCGACGAGCACGTCGCAGTGCTGCACCGCCATGTTCGCCCAATAGCCGCCGTGCATCCCCAGCATGCCGATGTTCTGAGGATCCGACGCTGGAAACGTGCCGAGCCCCATCAGAGTGGTCGTTACTGGCGCTCCGATCCGCCGGGCCAGCTCGGTGAGGATCTCGGCTGCGCCACCCCACTGAACGCCTCCCCCCACATAGAGGAGTGGCCGTTCAGCTTGCTCGAGAACATCAAGTGCGCGTCCTATCTGCCGCTTGTTTCCGCGCACGGTTGGCCGGTAGCCTCGAATGTCGACTTTCGAGATCGGAACGTAAGGACAACTACTCGTTTGGACGTCCTTGGGTAAGTCGATCAAAACCGGTCCGGGACGGCCGGTCGTGGCAATGTAGAACGCTTCTTTGATGATGCGCGCGAGATCGCGAACGTCCTTGACCAAGTAGTTGTGCTTGGTGCACGGCCGCGTGATGCCGACGATGTCAGCCTCCTGGAAGGCGTCGTTTCCAATGAGGTGGGTCGGAACCTGGCCGCTGAGCACGATCACCGGAGTCGAGTCCATGTAGGCGTCCGTCAGTCCGGTAACCGTGTTCGTGGCTCCCGGCCCCGACGTCACCATCACGATCCCCGGGCGCCCTTTCACGCGCGCGTACCCCTGAGCCATGTGAACGGCTCCCTGTTCATGGCGAACCAGAACGTGCTGGAACGGGGCGTCGTAAAGCTCGTCGTACGTGGGAAGAATGGCTCCCCCGGGGTACCCGAAGACCGTATCGACACCCTCCTCTTCGAGGACGCGGATGACGATTTGCGCGCCGGTGAGAATCTCGGGTTCTGGACTGGAACTGGGCGCCGCCGGCGCGGCGGCCGATGGATTCGTGCTCGATGCCATAACGTTTCTCCGGCTGGTGTGGCCGGCCTCCTCTGTTTCGCGCCGCGGGCTGGTTACCGCGGCCTTACGTTGTCAATCGTTTTGCGCGCCACGGCGGTGGAGCACCGCACCCGGCACGAGCGGATTTTAAGCCTACCTTCCGGGCCTTTCAAGCGGCCGACTCGACTGGCTCGGGCTGCGGCCTCAGTGACCCGGGATCGAGGTCTTCTCGAGCCAAGGTTAACGAAACTGCCTGGTCGGTAAGCCTCTTCCGCGAGTCGAGCCGCGGTCCGCCGAGCGCCTCGAGCAGTAAGGCCAGCGCTTTCCAGCCAGGTACCGCTCGGCCGGGCGGTGCGATCGCCGCGCTATAGGCCTGCAGCCGGCCGTGCCGGTTGACAAACGTTCCCTCCTGCTCGAAGTGGCTGGCAATCGCCAGGACTTCGTCCGCATACGGGGCCGTGCTGCCCGCTCGATCGGATACGAGTACGGTGGCAGTCGCCGCTTCAAGAGCCGCGGCCCAACCCGAGTCCTGGGCTACCGGGTCGCAGCGCACGATGAGAAATCCGTCGGCTCCTTCGGGCACGCCAGTGGCGGCTTGAAACCCGAGGGCCAGAAGCCCGCGCCGGTTCGGATAGCGGTCGGAAGAGATCAGCTTACCGTCGTCGGGGATGTTGGAAGTCTCCGGCGAGATCACCAGAAGCTGCGCACCCCCGAGATGGCGGGCCAACTCTGCCAGGACGATCCCTTCTTCCATGGACAAGGAAGCCGAGGCAACGATCGCGACGCTGCGGGCGGCCCGGAGCGTGCGGGCCGCAAACTCCGCTGCCACCGACGCTTCTACGTCGACGAAACGTCCCTCCTCGCGGGTTAGGCTCGATGCCAGCCTGTCGGGTGCGGAATTTTCGCGGAAAAGTCCGCGGCCAGCATCGCACATCCAGTAGCCGTTTACTTCCGGACAGTACCGGGGCTTGACCCGGTAGATCACTCCCTGGCGCGAGTGGACCTCGATGTTACATCCAGTGGCGCATCCCGTGCAGATCGAATCCGCCGTGTCCAGATACCAAACCCGCGCCCGAAACCGAAACTCTCTGCTCGTCAGTGCCCCGACCGGACAGATGTCAACGATGTTCTCGGCGTAAGGGTTGTCAACCCACGCTCCCTCTGCCAGGGTTAGCCGGCTGCGGTCGCCCCGCTCGGTAATCGCCAGTTCGAAGCTCTCGCTAACCTCTTCAAGAAAACGAATGCACCGGGTGCACAGGATGCAGCGTTCCTGATCGAGCATGATATCGGGTCCGATCTGGATCGCCTTGCTCTTGTGCACCTTGTCCCCGAGCTGGACTCGGCTGTGGTGGCGGCCGTACTCCATGTAATACTCTTGGAGCTTGCACTCGCCCGCCTGGTCACAGATTGGACAGTCGATCGGGTGGTTGACAAGCAAGAACTCCAACACCGCTCGCCGCGCCTCGCGCACCCGCGGGTTGTCGGATTCCACCACCATGCCGTCCTGCACGATTGTGTTGCAGGCGATCTGCAGTTTGGGCAGGGGATTCGGTTGCTTCCCCGACAGGGCCTTGATCTCCACCAGGCACATCCGGCAGTTGCCGGCTACGGAAAGCCCCGGGTGGTAGCAATAGTGCGGGATTTCGATACCCGCCGCCTCGGCGGCTTGGACGATGTTCGTCCCCTCGGCGACCTCGACCGAAACCCCGTTGATCGTTACCGTCGGCATCGCTCAGCCCCTAGCCCGTCACGCAACGGCACGCCTTTCGCTTTTGAGATCGCATCGTCCAAGACGCACGTGTGCCTCGAACTCGTCGCGGAATTTCGCCAAAAAACTGCGTACCGGCATGGCCGCAGCGTCGGCTAGAACGCAGACAGTGTTCCCCATCATTCCTGCCGCCACGCTGTCGAGAGTCTCGAGGTCTTCGCTTCGCCCCTTGCCCTCGTCGAGACGGTCGACGATTCGCTGTAACCAGCCGGTTCCTTCGCGGCACGGCGAGCACTGGCCGCACGATTCGTGGTGGTAAAAGTGGGAGATCGCGCGCAGCGCGTGCACCATGCACGTCGTCTCGTCCATGACGATGATTCCTGCCGACCCCAGCATCGACCCCGCCTTGGCGACCGAATCAAAGTCCATCGGCACGTCGATTTCGTCGGCCTTCAAGACCGGGACGGAGGACCCACCCGGGATGACCGCCTTGAGCCGACGTCCGTGCCAGACCCCGCCCGCGTGGACCTCGATGATTTCGCGCAAGGGCGTTCCCATCGGAAGCTCGTAGACGCCGGGGCGACTGACGTGCCCGCTAACGCAATAGAGTTTGGGCCCAGGGCTGCCCTCGGGGCCTATTCCTTTGAACCAAGCCGGGCCGCGTTCGAGCACGTGCCGCACACAGGCCAAGGTTTCGACGTTGTTGACGATCGTCGGGCAGCCAAACAAGCCGTAGACAGCCGGAAAAGGGGGCTTAATGCGCGGATATGCACGCTTGCCTTCGATCGACTCGATGAGCCCTGTTTCCTCGCCACAAATATACGCCCCCGCACCGCGGTGAACGTAAAGGTCGAGCGCGTACCCGGTCCCGAGAACCGAATCTCCGAGCACGCCCTTCGCATATGCGTCGGTGATCGCCCGGCACAAGGTTTGGTACCCCTGCCAGAACTCCCCTCGAATGTAGATGTAGGCCGTGCGGCACCCGATGGCATAGCTGGCGATGATGATCCCTTCGATGAGCTGGTGCGGGTCGTGTTCGAGAATTTCGCGGTCCTTGAACGTGCCCGGCTCGCTCTCGTCGGCATTGCACAGGAGGTAGACGGGCTTGCCGCTGTCCTTAGGTACGAAGCTCCACTTGAGACCGGTCGGGAAGCCAGCGCCGCCCCGACCCCGGAGATTCGACTCTTTCACGGCTTCGATTACCTCCGAGGGGCTCATATCCGTCAGGACCCGGCGGGCGGTCCTGTAGCCCCCATCGGCCATGTAAGCGTCGATCTCCGTCAGATCCGCGTCCACGTCGCGGTATCGAAGCAACACGCGTTCGCCCATTGGTTTCGCCGTGTGTACTAGCTCCGCCGGCCCTCTCCGCTTTTTTTGATCCCAAGCGGCTGGGGTTGCCGCTGAATGCGCCTCTGAAGTGCCATCAGCCCGTCGAGAACGCCTTCAGGTCGCGGCGGGCAGCCAGGAACATAGACATCCACGGGAACGATCCGGTCCACGCCGGGGAGAGTTGTGTAGTTGTCGTAGAAGCCTCCCGTCGATGCGCAGGCGCCGAAAGCCATCACCCAGCGCGGTTCGGCCATTTGGTCGTAGACGCGTTTGAGAATCGGAGCCTGCCGGACCGTGATCGTACCGATGACCATGAGTAAGTCCGCTTGCCTGGGGGTGAACCGCGGCAGGAGCGCACCGAAGCGGTCGATGTCGTACGGGGTCATCGACAGGGACATGAACTCCATCGCGCAGCACGCGGTGGCAAACGGGTAGGGAAAGATCGAATACTTGCGCGCCCAGCCAAGAGCGGCGTCCACCCGGGTGACGATCACGCTGTCGGCAAGCAACGCCTCATCGCCGCGGAGTTCACCGAGCCGCGGGATGCGCGAGGGATCGATCGGCTTCGCCATAGGCCGCCAGCCTATGGCCGAAGCGCCGCAGTTTCAAGGCGATAAAACGTTGTCTCGCGCGCCCGCTCGCACTAAAGGACGCGCCGTGATCGTTTCCGCCGCCCTCTTACACGCCGTCGCCGTGGTGGTCTTCGCATCTTCCGTCCTGCTGCTTGGAGCGGCCAGCCTTCTTCCTCCGGCCTGGGGCCGCTGGCTGCTCGCGGCGTGCCGCTGGCTTGGGTCTCTGGCGCTGGCTTCGCTCGGAGCCTCCTTGATTACCGGTGCCTGGGCGCTAACGCCGCTCAAGCGCGAGCTGGGCAGCCATTTCTTCCAGGCGGTTGCTCCTCCCCTCGTCCTGAAGCTGGCGCTCGCCTTTGCCCTTGCGAACGCCACGGCTTTTCTGTGCTTTGCAGCGTGCCTCCCACTGGCACGCCACCTGGCAGCAAACGGCGCCGCGAAACCCAAAGTGCCCGCCCCGCTCGGCCGGCGCCTGCGTGCCGCCGTTGCCTTGACCCTGCTGCTCACTGCAGCAACGGTTTGGGCAGCGTACCTAGTCGCCGTCCGGCTATCGGCCGCCGGCTGGCCGCCCGCAATCCCCCGGGAGACACCGGTTCGGGCTGGCGCCGCCAAAGCAGGCATCAAGATGGTAACGTTCGAGCTCTTGAGCCCAGGCAAGTACCTTCCCGCCGACTACTTCGAGCGTCTCGCCCCGGGCTGCCGCACGGTTGAAGTCGAAATTGGCCCGGGAAATGGTCACTTCCTTCTCGAGGCCGCCCGGTCGCGCTCCGACACGTTCTTCGTCGGAATCGAGGTCCGCAGGAGCTGGGCCGATCGGCTGCGCGAGCGCGCCCGAGAGATGCCCAACGTTTTGGTCGTCCACGGTGACGCGAGGTGGATCGTCCAGCACTTGTTCCCCGACGGTGTGATCGACTGCTACCACGTGTACTTCCCGGATCCGTGGTGGAAGAAACGCCATCACAAGCGGCGCCTGTTCACGGAGGAGTTTTGCCGGCACGTTTTCCGCACCTTGCGGCCCGGAGGCCGCCTCCTGCTCGTAACGGATGTCGAGGCGGTCTTCCGCCAGGCCGCCGAGCGCCTGTCCGCGGCCGGTCTCATTGAGCGCCCCTGGCACCGGCAGGCCTCGGACGAGGCGCAAAGTGCCTACGAGAAGAAATATCGGCAGCAGGGTCGCATCCTGCACGAGGCAGCGTTCGAGCGGCCGCCCGCTGCCCAGAACGCGTCGCAAAGCTCTTAGCCGAGCGCGCGCTCCCGGTCGGTTCCGCCGACGAAATCGGCGGCCACCTCAGCGATCCCGGGGGCATCAAGCCGATGGAGTGCGTACAAATCCGCTTGCGAGCCCGACTCGCCGTACGAACGAACGCCGTGGATCCGTATCGCCACGTCGGGAACCTCCGAGAGCGCCTCGGCCACCGCGCTCCCAAGTCCCCCGACGACACCGTGGTCTTCCACCGTGAGGATGCGCCCGCACCTTGCGGCAAGCCTGCGCAATAGGGTCTCGTCGATCGGCTTGATCGTGTGGACATTGACCACGGCAACGTCGAGGCCGCGCTCGGCCAGCAACTCGGCCGCCTCGAGCGCATTGGCCACCACCGCGCCGCTTGCCACGATCGCCAGGTCGCTTCCGCTGCGCAACTCGACCGCCTTGCCGAAGTCGAAGCGGTACGAGTGGTCGTAGAGGTCGGGCACCGGATGGCGCGTCAGCCTCAGGTATGCCGGGCCCACGTAGTCGGCAAGAAACTCGGTCGCTCGAATCGTCTCGATCGCGTCGGCCGGCTGCACTACCACCATGTTGGGAAGCGAGCGCATCAGGGCCAGATCTTCAAGCCCCATCTGGCTGTACCCGTCCTCGCCGATCCCAACACCCGCGTGCGTCCCCGCGATTTTCACGTTGGCGTTGTTGTAGCCGATCGACATGCGAATCTGCTCGAATCGGCCGACCACGAAACACGCAAAACTCGCGGCGAATGGAACCATGCCGGCAAGGGCCAGTCCCGCCGCCACGCCCACCATGTTGCCCTCGGCGATCCCGAGCTCAATGAACCGGTCGGGATAGGCTTCCGCAAACTTGCGCGTTTGGGTCGAGCAAGACAGATCGGCGTCGAGCACGACGAGCTTATCGTGGGTCTTGCCCAGTTCCCTCAGCGCCTCACCAAAGGCCACTCTGGTTGCCTTGGCCATTACGCAGTCTCCGCTCAGCGAGGCCTCGAGGTCTCAAGCTCGGCCAGTGCCCGCTCGAGCTCTTCCCGGCTCGGTGCTTTACCGTGCCATGCATGTGTCCCTTCCATGAAGGACACGCCTTTGCCCTTTACGGTGTGCGCGATCAGAACCGAAGGCTGATCCTCCACCGCCGCCGCTTGCTCGAGCGCTGCAAGGATCGCGCGCAAGTCGTGGCCGTCGACTTCGAGAACGTGCCAGCGGAACGCGCGCCACTTCTCGACTAGCGGCTCAATATCCATGATCGACTTAACCGGGCCGTCAAGCTGAACCCCGTTATAGTCTATGATCGCGGTCAGCTTGCCCACTCGGTACTTCCCCGCCGCCATCGCTGCCTCCCAGACTTGCCCGGCCTGCACCTCGCCGTCGCCGAGCAGGCAATACGTCCGGTAGTCGTGGTCGGGGTCGAGGCGCTCCCCGAGCGCTATGCCGAGGGCAACGGATAGTCCTTGACCCAAGGATCCAGTAGCCGCCTCGATGTAAGGAAGGCGCACGTGATCGGGGTGGCCCTGGAGGCGGCTGCCGAGCTTGCGCAGGGTCCAGAGCTCCTCCTCACCGATGCAGCCGGCACGGGCCAAGGCCGCATAAACGGTCGGAACACCATGGCCTTTGGACAACACGAAACGGTCGCGGTCCGGCCAGGCCGGCTCCCCCGGACGGTAGCGCATGACGCCGAAATACAGCGCCGTAACGATCTCGACGCTCGACAGCGAACCTCCCGGATGACCCGAACCGGCTTCGGCGATCATCTTAAGGACGGAGCGGCGGAGATCGTGGCAGATCCCCTCGAGTTCCGAGATCGACTTCATTGACGCTTGGGAAGGTGCCCCTGCCGCCCCGTGGAGTCAAGGAAGAAGCGCGCCGCAGTCTCTCAGGTCGCCTTGCTCCAGTGGAGCGGATCCCAGGCGCGGTCACTGTCCACCAGCAGATTGACGAATTTCACCTCCGGGCGGTCGCCCGCCAGCGCCACCGCCGTAAGGCCGCAGTTGTCGACACGGATCCGGCGAAACTCTTGGAGTGGAACCGCCAGGAAGTGGCAAATCGCCGAGCGCACAATGTCTCCGTGGGAGACGAAAAGCACCCGCTCCCCAGCAGCAACCTCCCCGATCGCCGCGAGACCTCTCGCCTGCACGTCGGCTACCGTCTCCCCACCCGGCGTCGGACAGTGCACCGGATCAGCTAGAAAGGCGTGATACTCCGGATCCGCGAGAATCTCCTCGTAGGTGCGTCCTTGCCAGCGCCCGAATCGTACTTCGGCCAGCCGCTCGTCGGTTTCGACCTCGATCCCCAGGCGCGCCCCCACGATTTCGGCCGACTCTAGAGCGCGCCGCAAGGGGCTGCTCACGATCCGGTCGAGTGACCAGCGCGCCAGGAGTTCCGCCACGCGCTCGCACTGCGAGCGGCCCGCCGGGCTCAGGGGAACGTCTTCATGCCCCATCACCCGCCGGTCGCGATTCCAGGCCGTTTCTCCGTGGCGTAGGAGCAGGACCGTGCGGACCGCTTTTTCAGGCCGCGTCCGCGCTACTTGCGTCACCCCCTCCGCTCCGCAGGCCACAAAACTCTTCGTAGTCGATCAGTTCGGTGATCGTAGGAGCATCCCCGCACATCGGGCAACCCGGATCGCGCCGGAGCTTGAGAATGCGAATGTTCATCGCCAGCGTGTCGAGGTGCGCAAGGCGGCCGATTAGGGGCTCGCCAATCCCGAGGATCAACTTGATCGTCTCGAGCGCCTGGATGCACCCGACCAGCCCCGGAAGCACGCCGAGGACACCGGCCTCTTGACAGCTCGGCGCCATCCCCGGAGGTGGGGGCTCGGGAAACAGACAGCGGTAGCAGGGCCCCTCGCCTGGCTTGAAGACCGTTGCTTGGCCTTCGAACTGGAAGATGCTGCCGTGCACGTTCGGCTTGCCCAACATCACGCAAGCATCGTTGACCAGGTACCGAGTTGGGAAGTTGTCGCACCCGTCGACGATGATGTCGTAGTCGCGGAAGGTCTCCAGGACGTTCGTAGAGTCGAGCCGCAGCCGGTGCTCGATCACGCGCACGTCCGGATTGAGAGCCCGCAGCGTCATGGCAGCCGACTCCGTTTTGGGCATGCCGATGCGGTCGTTGGTATGAAGGATTTGGCGCTGCAGGTTCGAGAGGTCCACCACGTCGTTGTCCACAATTCCGATCGTGCCCACGCCGGCGGCCGCTAAGTACAGGGCGACCGGCGAGCCAAGCCCTCCAGCGCCGAGGCACAAGACCCGCGCTTCGAGCAGCTTCTGCTGCCCCTTCTCCCCGACTTCAGACAACAAGAAGTGGCGGCTGTAACGCTCGAGTTGCTCCTGCGTGAACTGGAAGGGCTGCTCCCATGGATGTCCCGCTCCCTTCCAGGCGCCAAATCCTCCCGCCATCGAGCGCACGTCCGCGTATCCCATCTCCCGCATTAACTTGCCGGCAAGCAGAGAGCGGGTACCGCTCTGGCAGTAGGTAATGACCGGTGCGTTCTTGTCGGGAACGGCGGTTTCGATCTGCATTTCGAGAAAGCCGCGGGGCACGCTGATTGCTCCCGGCAAGTGGCCCTCGCGAAACTCCTGCTTCTCGCGAACGTCGACGAGCACCACCGGCGCCTTGGAGTCCAGTAGCTTGCGCACCTCGGCGACCGAGATCTCGGGCACCTCGCGCCGCGCTTCCTCGACCAGAGTCTTAAATGTCTTAGCCATCGTTCAGCGCCTCCCCGCGCATCCTAACCTGACGCGGCGCGGCCGCACTCCCCGATCACGGCAGAGCTCGAGCACGCCGCACCGCAGGGGCCTCTGAAGCCCGCCGGTAATCTTCGAGCATCCGTTCCATCAAAGCGTTCTGGCCCTCGGCCGCCAGGATCCGCGAGCGCTCCATGAGGTCCTGCTTGGTCTCGATGAAGTCTTCTCGCCGGTAGCCGTGGATCTTCGGGTGCACGGAGGTGTCCATCCGGATCGCGTCGCACGGACACGCCTCTACACACAGGCCGCAGTAAATGCAGCGAAGCGTATCGATTTCGTAACGAACCGGGTACTTCTCGACGTTCGGATCGGGATGCTCGCCCGCCTCGATGTGTATGCAGCGCGCCGGACATGCCGTAGCGCACAAGAAGCATGCCGTGCAGCGGACCGAGCCGTCTTCCTTCAGCGTCAATCGATGGCTGCCCCGGTAGTCCGGCCGGTACTCGAGCCGCTGCTCAGGATACTGGACCGTGGCCGCCGCCGGAACGTCTCGGGCGATACCGAACCTGTGGGCGATGTGCAGGAAAAGGTTGCGCCAGAAACGCCGGCCCGTGACCAACAGCCCGGTGACGATTTCCGGCACGTAAACCCTTTCGTGCCACGCGAGCTCTTCCGGTCTTCTCACAGTCTGCTCCGCCCTAGGCTTTCGACCCGAGTACCGTAACGATACTCGGGCGATTCGCCAACCTCTGCAACCATTCCTTTAGATTTCGCTGGCTTTCTGCCGGCTGGATTCCCAACCGCTCGAGTCGCAGCGCCGCCGGAGCGAATGCAATATCGGCCAGCGAAAAACTCCCTCCGAGGAACTGCCGCTCCTCGAGTTCCCGGTCGAGCATGATCAGCGCTTTCTCGAGCGTCTGCCGCAACGAGCCAACCCGGTCCGCGTCTCTTTCTTGCTCCGGCCGGGCGAGCTCCCGTTCGAGGGCCATTGCCGCAGGCGTGAAAGCCCGATCGGCAAAGTCCTCGAGCAAGCGCAACCGGGCGCGCTCGGCTGCGTGCTCGGGATCGGGGAACAAGCCCGGGCTGGCCGCATACTCCTCGAGCAGATACTCGTTGATGATCGTCGAGTCGTAGACCACCGTGTCCTCGTCCACCAGTACCGGTACCTGCCCGAATGGGTTCAACTTGAGGAAGTCGGGCGAGTGCTGCTGGCCCGAGGAGAGGTCTACGTAGACAGACTCGTAGTCGCAATCCGTTTCGGCCAAAGCAATGCGGACCTTCATCCCGTAGGGACAGTCCGGGTGGTCGTACAGTTGCATCTCGCTCCTCTTGCCGCCTCCGAGTGGCAGGTTCGCCAAGGCTAAACCAATCACCCGGAGCGTGCAATGGAGCGGATCTCTATGCGCTGCGAGCCGCTACCACCGCCGCCCCGACAGCGTCGCCCCAGACGTTCACCGT
>CAYZHO010000014.1:0-4035 GCA_964478045.1 uncultured Myxococcales bacterium
AGCGTCGTCTGTAGAATGCCGAGCTCGGCGATCTCGGTGCGCGCGTTTTGAGCGCCGAAGCGTTTGGCCAGCAACCTGCACGGGTCGGGGTATTCCCACAGGCCGCGTGGAGCTCGAATCGAGTCGGCACGTGCAAGCAGATCCCGCTTTCCCGCGTCTTCGGCTGCCCGCTCGAGAGCTTGCGCCATCAGCTCAAGCGGCTCTAGTGCCTGCTGGGGGTCCGGCTCCCGCTGGACCACCGCCCCGACGCCGACCAAGACGGGAGTTCGAGGATCGACTTTTGGCATGGCCGTCCTGGTAACTTCTCGGCGTTCCTCAGTCCAATGGCCTGCGATGCCAAGAGGAAGATCGTCCATACTAGCCGTGTTCCCGAGGCGATGCCCATCGGGAGTGTCGAGGGCTGCAAACGAGGCAGGAGACGAAACAATGCTTTTGGTTGGATTGACGAGTCGAGTGTCCGTCTTCGAACAACAAGGTCCCTGAGCTTGGCTTGTGCTGTGCCGTGATCACCCTGACCTAACTGTTTGTTTGTCGGGCCCGATAGACGGTCGCTTGCCATACGAACGAACGTTTGTTAGCAAAGGCAGCCTTGCCCTAGATAAGGGCGCTCCGGGAGAGGTCTTGCATGCACACAGCTCTATGTGACCAGCTAGGGATCGAGTTTCCGATCTTCGCTTTCAGCCACTGCCGCGATGTGGTCGCTGCGGTCAGCCGAGCCGGCGGTTTCGGGGTGCTCGGGGCCGTCGGATTTACCCCAGAGCAGCTCGAGATCGAACTCAAGTGGATCGACGAGCACGTGGGCGACCGCCCTTACGGGATCGATACGGTCATTCCCCACAAGTACGAGGGCATGGGCGAGCTCGATCCCGACAAGCTCGAGGCGATGCTCGAAGCCGCGATTCCCGAGGAACACCGCCGGTTTGTCGCCAAGATCCTAGCCGATCACGGCGTGCCCGAACTGCCCCCGGACGAGAAGCCGCGCGAGCTCATCGGCTGGACCGCCGCTACCGGAAAGCCGCAGGTTGACGTTGCCTTGCGGCACGAGCGGGTTCGCTTGGTGGCCAACGCCTTGGGAACGCCACCCGAAGACGTGATCGCCGAAATCCATGAAGCGGGGCGCTTGGTTGCGGCATTGAGCGGGTCGGTGAAGCACGCCATCCGCCATCGTGACGCCGGCGTGGACATCATCATCGCTCAGGGATACGAAGGCGGAGGCCACACGGGCGAGGTAGCCAGCCTGGTCTTGTGGCCGCAAGTCATCGATGCAGTCGCTCCCACTCCAGTGCTTGCCGCGGGCGGTATCGGCAACGGCAGGCAAATCGCTGCGGCCCTTGCCATGGGTGCCCAAGGGGTGTGGCTCGGATCTATCTGGCTGACCACGACCGAGTCGGACTGGCCGGAGCCGCACAAGGAGTCTTTGCTCGAGGCAACGAGTGCCGATACCGTGCGCTCGCGTTCGCTGAGCGGCAAGCCAGCCCGTATGTTGCGCAACGACTGGACGGAAGCCTGGGAGCGGCCAGACGCTCCCAAACCATTGCCGCTGCCGCTGCAAGGCATGGTGACGCTCGAAGCGATGGCCCGCTGCCACCGCTACGCCAAACAAGCCAAAAAGGTCGCCATCAATCCAGTCGGACAGGTGGTGGGCCAAATGAACCAGGTACGCTCTTGCCGCCAAGTGATCATGGACTTGGTGCGCGAATACCTCGACGCGGTCGAACATTTGCAAAGCCTGACTCCACAGATCGACAGCGACTGACGGACTAAAGGCTGGCCCCTGTACGACCGCCGGGAGGTGAAAAGCCTGCCGACGGCAAGTCGTTCCTTGCGCTCGGGCAAGCTGTAGTTTTCTGCGGTTCTTTTGGCCCTATTGTCGCCGGGGACGGAAAAGCGCCCGGGGCCGCACAACGCCAAGGCCCCGGCGGGGAAGCCGGGCGTGGCTCCCGGTGCGCCTTCGCATCTCAAAACGACAATCGGGCCGAAAAAAGGGGCGCAGTTTTGGCAGTTCTCTGGTATGCTGGCCCGGCAGGCCCCATCCGGCCAGCACGTCCCTGGCTCGATCTTCGTGGAGGTATTCTAACGTGAAGCGTCTCGTGGTGGGATTGGCTGCGGTTTTGTGCCTTGCGGCCAATTCGGCTTTCGCCCTGATTACGAACGTCGGCCAGGCCAGCGAAGTGTGTCCTCCTACTACCGATCCTTGCGTCGTTTCCGATACCGTCGAGGTGCTGAGCGGCTCCGTGCTCGACTTCGGCACGCGCACTGTCGAGATCGTGCCTGGCGGAATGATCGACATTGGGAGTGGCTCAGTGACGATCCTATGCGGGGATCTGCTCGTATCGACCTCAAGCGCCGTTGCCTTTCAGGCGAGCGGGCCAGACGGGTTCGGCAGCTTCGATGGCGGAGTCCTCACGGTCGAAGCGCGGGGCCACTGCGCGCTCGCCCCGATTCTTTCCTGCCTCGGACCTGGTGACTGCCCGAGCGGCAAATGCGTGGCCGATACGGGCAAGATCGAGCTCGACGGTAAGATCGCCGGCAGCGGTGGCTGGCCGGCCGATGTAAGCTTGCGGGCCGCAGGCGATGTACGCCTGCTGCGGCCGATCAACTTGGCGACCACTGCAGCGGATGGCGACGGCGGATCGCTCACCGTCGAATCGGAAACCGGCTCGATTTTTGTCGAAGCTCAAGTGACGGCCAACGGGGGCGCCGCGGGGTCCGGCGGGTACGTATCGCTTACGAGCGCCCTCGACACATGGATTAACGCTCGAATCGACCTGCACGGCGGCGATGTAGATGGGGGATGGCTTGATGTGGACGCCGGCCGGCACTTGTTCGTTGCAGCTCCGCTTGACGCGAGCTCGACGGCCGGAACCGGCTCGGGCGGAACAATTCTACTGGCCGCCGGCGGCGACGTTTCGGTGGAAGCGGGGGGCGAGGCCAATGCCGATGGCCACCGAAGCACCGGCGGCTTTTTCGCGGGAGACGGCGGCGACGTGGAAGTGACGGCCGATGGTGTCGTGCGGATCGACTCGGGCGCCTCGCTTCACGCAAATGGGGGCAATCCGGACGGAATGGGCGGACTATTGTCCGTGGCTGCGGGAACGGCTGCGCGCGTGGGAGGCTCACTCTCGGCCCGGGGAGGCGCGGGCGAGGGCAGCGGCGGTAGCGTGGAGCTAGCCAGCGGCGGGCGGCTCGACCTGCTCTCTACGGCTGCAGTCGATGTCGGCGGCGATTCGAGTGGGGGGCAAATTGCGATCGACGCTGGCGCTTACGCAGCGGTCGCCGGGTCGCTCGACGCTTCCGGTGGTACTGCCGGTAGCGCGGGCGACGTCCGGGTGACCTGTTCCGGCGATAGCCTAATTACGGCGTCGGTCGCCAATGGAGGGACCGCAGGAGCCGGACGCGGGCTGATCGAAATCGAAGCCTGCAATCTCGAGTTTGGCGGCGGGGCGTTGGTGCGCAACGACGCGGCTCCTGGTGGAGGCTGCCGCTTGACCAGCCACGAGCAGTTGACGGTTGGTGCAGGAGCCGAAGTAACGGCGGCCGGTAGCGGAAACGAGTTCGTCATCCGCACGGCGGCCAAGCCGCCGATCGTCTCGGGGTTGGTTACGCCAGCGGCGGTGGTGACGGTGAACTCGGCGCTTTCTGCCTGCGGTACGTGCGGCAACGGCGTTGTCGAGAGCGGAGAAATGTGCGACGACGCGAGTGCAGCGTGGCAGCCTGGGCAGCCGTGCAGCAGCATGTGCACACTGCTTGAGTGCGGCGACCCGGATGGTTCGGGCTCGCGAACGGCAACGGACGCGCTGTTCGTGCTCAAGGCGGCCGTCGGTTCGGCGGTGTGCGACCCGTGCCTGTGTGACGTAGACCAGAGCGGGGGCCCCACGGCGGTTAGTGCCACCGACGCGCTTCGGGTCCTGCGCGCGGCCGTAGGCCAGCCAGTGCCCCTGTTTTGCGGGGCGTGTCCGGCTTAAGGTGCGCCCCAACGGGCCAGCCGCCGGTGGCCCCCAGCCGGTTGCTCGGTGCTGGCGCATAAAGCGCGTG
>CAYZHO010000014.1:4045-20406 GCA_964478045.1 uncultured Myxococcales bacterium
GCGCCCCCGGCCGGGGGTCGCCGCATCGCGCGCAGGCCGACCGAAAAAAGTTCGAAATAAACTTCGCTGCGACTGATCCAGACGAGCCCCTGGCTCGTATCAACTTAGAACAGGGGAGCTCTGCGCGAAGCGAGGCTTGTTCGAAGCCCCGGGCTGCGGCCAAGCTATGCTGCGGCAGGACTCTCGACCGAGCGACCGCAGGTCGAAACTGGAGGCACGTCGATGCAAGACCTAGGTTCGTTCCGGGCGGTGTGGTCGCGGCGGCGGTGGTTGGTGGTTGCTCTCCTGGTGTCGGCGACCGCAGGCCTGGCGGTAAAAGCAAGAGCAGCGTGCAATATCATTCCGGGAACGGCGCGCACCTTTCGCAGCAGCCTGGGCGTAGTCGATCGCCCGTTCGCCGAGCCCGGGCAATGGGTGGAAATCGGGCTGGATCCTTCCTGCCATGGCAGTTCGCCGGGCCTGTCTCCGGTTGCCGCCGAGCAGGTGGTGACGGTCGTTTTCAAGCCACCGGCTGCCGACGCTACGGTGGTTGTCGTCTCCGCCGACTGCAGTGCACTTGCTTCCGAGCTGGCGGCCTGTGCGGCCACTGTCGGAGTCGGGTCAGCCGTTTGCACCGAGGCGGACCTGCTGGCATCGCCGCCCGATCTCGACATTGTTGTGCGCGAGGATGGACCCCGCCTGCGCGTGCGCTTTCCGGACACCGACAGTTTGGTTGGCGCGCCTGACGACGGCCGAACGCTTGCCGGTCCGGCCGCCCTAGCGATCACTCGGGTCGGGGACCCGTTGCCGTGCGGACTGGCCACCGGCGAGTGTGCTGGCCAGACCGGGCTGGTGGCGTGCGTGGACCGGCTGTTTGCCGGCGACGGTACCTGCAGCAGCTTGGCCAATGCGACGTTTCCTTACTTTACGGCCTTGCCACCGGCCAACGACTACCGCGCCCTATGCAGCGACCCTAGTCCGCCTTGCCTTGGCAGCGCCAGCGAGATCCGCGTGGCTGCCGATGCCGAGGGTAACTTGCTTGTTCCGATGCGGTGGGATGGCGTTCTTGTGGCGCCAGGCGAACCCATTGCTCGAATGCTTCGCGCTAGTTTCGCGGTCGAGCCATTTGCGGGCGGCGGAGGTGTCATCGAGATTCCGGGCAACTCCTTCCTCGAGTCGTTCTCCCCAGAGGGCGCTTTGCTGCCCCCGGTCTTTGATCCCCAGAGCAGCGCTGGCGATGCGGCGGTGACGCTGTTCGGTTCGGCCGACGCTCCACACACCGTGCTGCGCATTGCCAGGCGGGCCAAGCAGCCGGCCGAGTGTGTTGGGGGACCTCATGACGGGCTTCCGTGCAACGAAGCGGCAGATTGTCCGGCGGGAACCTGCGGGCCCACCACTTGCAACGGCGGCCCTAGCGCGGGTGCACCGTGCACCAGTGATGCCGAGTGCGGCGGAGCCGAGTGCGGCCCGGCGCTCTTCGAGCTGCGCGACCGCCTCTTCGATGGCATCGGCCCGATCGTCATATCGCGCGATCCCGATCCAAGCGCTGGTGAAAACGGGGTGTGCGAAAACGACGAGGCGCTGACGTGCTTGACCAACACCGACTGCGGTGTGGGTGGCCGCTGCGTGCGTTATCGGCTGTCGGCCGAAGAGGCTGTGCCACTCGATGGGATCTTGGAGACGAGCGAGGTTCTCGCTCTCGTGGCCAGCGAGGATGCTGCGGGCGAGGACCTCAACGGGGACGCCGACACGCTTGATTCAGTCGTCGTCCTAAAAGACCGAGTCACCGGCGCGGCCGAGTCGCTCGGCGTGCCGGCCGGCTGCGGACTTTCTTCCGAGGCCTCCGGCCGGGCTCTCGTGCGCGTGGCGGTTCCGCCGTTCAGCTTTCCGGCTGCGGCTGTCGAAGGCGGTATTCTCGCATTCCTTGAATCCGAAGCAGCCGAGGGCGGCTGTGACGAAAACGCCGACGGCGACGCGACCGATGCTCTCCTGCGCGTGTTCGAGCTGGGCGCGGGGGAGCTTAGCCCAAGCGGCTCGAGTTCGCTGGTTGCTGCCACCGACCCGCTGGTGGCTGGCAACGCTCTTTCTGTTTCCGAGGGACGTGTCTTTTTCCGGGGTCCGGACGGCACGCTAGAAGTTTTCGACGTCGCTTCCGGTTCAACGGCCGTCTTGTGTCCGGCCGAACAGGTCGCAACGGCCGGCGGGGCGGCCGTGTTCCTGCGGCCCGAGTCGGCGGCACCGGCGGGTACGTGCCCGGGGGGATCGCTTAATAGTGACGGCGATTTGGATGACCGCGTGGTCCACTTGTGGGCAGGAGGCGCGGTCGAAAACTTGGGGCGAGCTGCCACGGACGTAGCAGCGGCGCCCGGCTGGGTAGCTGCATTGCTCGATGAAGCAGCCGAGGGACCGGCCGGCACCGACCTCAACGGTGACGGCGACGCGGCCGATCGAGTAGCGGCTCTCCGTTCGACATCCGGCGGGGGTTGGGTCGACACCGGTGTTGCTTCCGACACGCTCAGCTTGCTCGGCTCGATTGCCGTTTTGACTACGCCAGAGTCCGACCAGGGCGCCCAGGATCTAAACGGCGACGGAGACGCCTCCGACCGAGTGCTCCAACTGTACGACGGCGCCACTGCCACGCGAACCAACACCGGCGCGCCAGTCGAAGAACTGGCTGCGGCTGGCCACCTCGTGGCCCTGCGCACTTCGGAAGCAGCTGCCGGCGTCGACCTCAACGGCGACGGGGACACCTCGGACTTCGTTCTTCAGGTCTACGACGTGGCTTCGCACACGTTGATGAATAGCGGGCAGACGGCAGTCCCGTGCAATGATCCAGCCTGCGATCCTCGGGCGCCGTTCCGCGTGCTCGACGACACGGTGCGCTTTCTCACGCTCGAGTCCGACCAGCAAGAGGACCTGAACCACGACGGAGACACCGACGACCTGATCCTGCAGATCTTCAACGCCGCGGCTGCCGGTTCCGGTGCGGGATCTGCTCTAAGTATTGGTGCTCCTGCGGGAGGGCAGGTTGCCTACCTGAATGTGGCAAGCCTTGCGCGGGCGCGCACGCGCGTAGAAGGCGCCCGGGTGCACGCGGGCTTCGTAACGGCCGTGGGGGCCGTTGGTACGGCGGTCGGTGATGCGCAGCCCCTTGGCGGGGCAACTGGCGACATCACATACGTGGCGACGGGCCGGTGCGTGGCCGATGGCGGTTCTCCGTGCGCGAGTACCGAACAGTGCCCCACGGGGTGGCGCTGTGGTCCGGAGGGCCGCTGCGAGCAGCCGCTTGGGGCCTGCAGGTCTAGCGCGGACTGCCCGGCGGGAAGCGTTTGCAGGCCAGAGCCGGTAGTGACGACGGCCGTGGACTCCGACGGCGACGAGTTACCAGATTTGTGGGACAACTGCCCGGCCGTCGCCAATCCCAAGCAGCGCGACAGCGATGGTGACGGTATCGGAGATGCCTGTGAGCCCGTCTGTGGAGATCTTGTCGTGCAGGAAGGCCAGGAGTGCGACGGCGAGCCGTATTGCCGGCCCGACTGCACACTCCACCGGTGTGGGGAGCCGGCCGCGGATCGCCAGCCGACGGCCACGGGATCGCTCGCCGTCCTGCGGGCGGCTACCGGCGAACTCCAGTGCGATGCGTGCGTGTGCGATGTGGACGGAAGCGGCGAGACGACGGCGACCGACGCTCTCGTAGTGCTCAGGCGGGCAGTAGGCCTGCCGGCGGCATTGCGCTGCCCTGTGTGCCAGAGCAACCGGTAGGGCTTGAATGTGCTCGAGGAAGGGGCGCCGCCGCGCCTGCGAGCGTCTCGAGTGAAGCTCTGCTCTCGGCTCAGATCGCCGCCGGGGGTGGGTAGGCTTCCCCGCGCGCCTGGCGCTTTGTGCGCGCACTGGCAAGTTTCGAGGGTGTGCGGGCACTAACCAACTCCGCTAGCTCGGCCGCAGCATGGCGGTAGCCGCAAAGCAGGGTTTCGCACTCAGCGCAGCCTGCGCGCAAGTGGGCGCCCAGAATCCGGTCCTCGCGGTCTCCGAGCCCGCCAAGCGCCCACAGCGGTAGCGAACGTTGGGCAAGGCGATGGCGGATGGAACCCGTCCTGCGCCGAGACAAAAGCAGTCGTCGTGTAAACAGCGAAACGATCACCTTAGTTGTCTCCCGCTAGGATCGCTCGCACCCGGCCAGTGGTGGCCGGGTTTTGCTCGCCACCTGATACGGGCGCAGCAGGCGGTTGGATCACAGCCGCTAGGCTTTTTTCCCGAACGGAGGTTTTTTTGGCCGTGGGTGATCCAAGCGGCCGGCTCACTCGTATAAACGTACTGCCGTGGTCGTGCCTTTCGGGGCGCGAACTCGAGTCGGCGCGGCCGTGGCGCGCCGCGGTGGCAGCCGTTTGCGAGCAAGCCTCGCTCCGGGGCTAGGCTCGACCGGTTGCCGCGGGTAGTGTGCGACGACGACGTGTCCCGGGCCGGCCCGGCGGGGGCCGGTCCGGGCGCTCGCCCGGCGCGGCGAGACGTTGGCAACGGCAATGGGGGCCAAAGGCAAGCTGCAGAGTCCGGCGCAAACGGGCGAGCCCTTTGGGGGGGAAGTCCTGCAGGGCGGGCGCGACCAGGCTGCGGACGAGGTGTTGCTCGAGCGCATTGCAGCGGGCGACGTCGATGCGTTCGACGATTTCTACGATCGCTATGCAGCTTACGTGAACGGCGTTTGTTACCACTTCCTGCGAGACTCAAGCGAGGCCGAGGAAGTGATGCAGGAAGTGTTTCTATCGATCTGGGAGGGCCGTAGCATTTACGATCCAAAGCGAGCGAAGGTCACCACCTGGCTATTCTGGATGGCCCGCAACCGCTGCCTCGATCGACTGCGAGCAGTCTCCCGGCACATCCCACACATGCCCGTGCCAGCGGACCTGCGGGTTCCGGAAGGCACCGATCCGGAATCCGGCGCCGCCGCTTCGGAGCGGCGCTTGCGCGTCTACCGGGCGCTGGCGGCCTTGCCGCCAGAACAGCGTGAGGCCATCGAACAGTGCTTCTTCCGCAGCGCGAATCACCGGGAAGCGGCCCAGCGCCTAGGGGTGCCGCTCGGCACCCTTAAAGGGCGGATTCGTCTGGCCATGGACAAGTTGGCCGCGCTGCTCGGTGATGAGGAGGAGCGCAAGTGAGCGCCCACAAGGACTACGAGGAGATTCTCGCACTGGCCGCACTTGGAGCAGCGACCGAGGCAGAGGTACGTGCGCTCGAGCTTCATCTTGGGGATGGGTGCCGGGAGTGCGAGCGCCGGCTTTTGGCGTACCGCTCGGTGGCCGGCGAGTTGGTCGGGCTTCTCGAGCACCGCCGGCCGAGCGCGGGGGCCAGGGAGAGGCTGCGGGGGCACGTGGCAGGCTGCGAGCACGCCGAGTGCGAAGCCCTGGCTGCACTCGGCGGGCTCTCTGGCCTAACCGGAGAAGAGGAGGTAGGCATCGCCGACCACGCGCGCGAGTGCCCGCGCTGCCGCAACCGCCTGCACTCTCCGGTTGCTGCGGCACTGGCCGGACTGATTGAGTCGCGCGAGCCGTCAGCGGCAGCCACGAGCAGAATCAAGCAAGCCGTGCGGGCTTCGGCCCAAGCGGCGACGGCACGCGCACAGGTACCGCTGGTGGGGCGGCACGAGGAAAAAAAGGCCATCGGACAGGCCCTGCGTGCCCTTGGCCGGGGCGAGGGTTCGGTGATCGTGGTGGAGGGCGAGGCGGGGGTAGGCAAGTCGAGGCTCGTCGAAGAGTGCTTGGCGGGAGCTTCGGGAGTCGAGGTCTGGCGCGGGCGTGCGGTTGCGGTCGAGGGAACCGAAGGCTACGGCCCGATCGTCGACATGCTCGAGCAATGGGCGGCCGCATGGGGCCGGCCCGAGGACACCTCGAAAGCCAAGGCGCTCGAGCGAGCCGTCTTGGAGACCATGGGGAGCGAAGGCCGGGAGGTCGTCGAGTTTCTCGCCCGGGTGAGCCGCGCGCGCTTTGAGCCGACGCAACCGGGCGCGGGAAGTGTTGTCGAGCGGCAGATCCGGGCCAGCCTGCGGCGGCTGATCGAGGTGGCGGCCAAGCGCCGCCCGCTAGTGCTCGTATTCGAAGACCTGCACTGGGCGGACGAGTCCACTCTGGCGGTACTTGAGTCGCTGCTTCCGGTGGTGGAGTCGTGTCCGGCGGTGATCATCGCGATTACGCGCGCGGCCAGTGGCAAGCGAGCATCGCGAATCGCCGAGATGGCCGAGCGGGTGGTAGGTTTGCGTTCCCGGCGCGTGAGGCTTGGCGGTTTGGCCGAGCGCGAGGCCCTGGTCCTGGCCCGCCGGCTGGTTGGGCGTAGTGCGCTGCCACCCCGGCTAGCACGATCGGTTCGCGAGTGCGGGGGCAACCCTCTCTTCATTGAGGAGCTCGTTCGAGCGGCAAGGGTGGCAAGCGCGCCAGGCGAAACGGGCGCGGCCGGCCTCGATCTTGGTCGCTTGATCGGAACCCGTGTCGAGTGCCTCGAGCCGCGCGCGCGCGAGGTGCTCGAAGCGGCGGCAGTTGCGGGACGGCGCTTTCACCGGGCGGTGGTTGAGCAAGTGGTGGGCCGCCGCGGTGACGTCGGCGAAACGCTGGGGCAACTCGAGCGCTTAGGCTTCTTGCGATCGACCCTCAGTCGTGAGACGGGCCACCGCCGCGTGCGGACGTTGCAACCCCAAGAGGTATGGGAGTTCCGCCATGCTCTGCTCCGCGAGGCCGTGCGTGCGCGGATCCCGGTCGAGCGCCGCCGCCAGTTGCACGCCCGTTGTGCGGCGGCGATCGAAGAAGTCTTCGCGGGGCGCTTGCACGACTTCCACGGACTGCTGGCGTACCAGTACCTCGAGGCTGGCGACATCGAGCGCGCGCACGCCCGCTTGATGGATGCGGGAGAGACGGCCGCTTCAGCGGCAGCCTCGGCCGAAGCGCTCGCCTTCTTCCGCCGGGCCTACGACCTGTACCGCCAGGCCGGCCTGCGCCGCGACCTCGCGAGCGAGGTGCGGCTCGAACGCAACCTAGGGTTGGCGTTGCTAAGTGCCGGGCAGCTGTCTGAGAGCATCGAACACTTCAATGCTGCTCTGCGCCTGCTTGGGGAGTGGGTGCCGGCTTCTCGGCTAGCGCTTTGGGCCAAAGCGGCAAGCGACGTGGTTGCCATTGCGGCCAGGCTCTACAGCGGCCGGCTTGGCTGCGCGCGGGCGGCGAGCGCGCGCGAGCGGGCACTGTTTGAGCTGATGTACAATCGTTGCCGTGCGCAGAACGTAGTCGGCGATCCGCGCCGCGTTTACGACAACCTCGCCGCGATTCGCCACGTCGGTCATCTCGACCTAGCTAGCGTCGACCACGCCATCGGGATTGTCGCGGCCGCAGGTGCGTTCTTCGCATTCGCCGGCATTTCGTTCGATCCGAGCTGGAGATTCCTGCGCATTTCCGAGCGACTGGCCGAGAAGGGCACGCCCGAGGACCGATTTCTCCACCGGGCGATGTCGTTTGTCGTGCACTACTTAGCCGGTGACTGGTCGCCCGAGCACGACGTGGAAGACGAACTCGTCGAGCGCGGGATCCGAGCCGGTTTTCTGTGGGACGCCGACGTATACCTGGGCATGGCGGCCGAGCGTGCGGTGGCCCGGGGCAACTACGACGAAGCAATTGCGCTGCGCGAGCGGATCGCAGCCTTGCGGACCGAATGGGGTTACGAGTTCTCTCGTTCGAACGAGCTTGCCGTGACGGCGATGCTCGAGCTGGAGCGCCGCCGGCTCGATGCCGCCAGGGCGGCGGCCTCCTGCTGGTACGACCTGCGCGACGAAGCTCCGATGCGGGTTTTCGCCCTCGGGCTATTGGCCAAGGCCGAAACGCTCGATGGCAATCTCGATCGGGCGGAGGAGGCGCTCGAGCACGCGCGCATTCTGATCGAGCGCGGCGGTTCGTATCCCTACTATCAGGGCGTCTATCTCAAAGCGCGCTTGGCTCTCGATGTGGCCTGGATCGAGCGGGCGCGCCAGGCGAGCCGCGTACCGGCAGGGCTGGCTCGCCGAGCCAGGCGCAATGCCAGGCGGGCGCTGGCTAGCGCCCGCAAGGTAGCGCGCGACCGGGGGGAGATTTGGCGGCTCGTTGCGCGGCTTGAGTGGCTGCTCGACCGTCCGGCGCGAGCGGCAGCCTGGTGGCGCCGGGCGGTCGATGAGTGCGAGCGACTGGGCTTGGTCCCCGAGCTCGGGCGCGCATGGCTCGACGCGGCGGCAGCATGGCAAGACGCTCCAACTGAGGCCGCGGCCTGGTGGCCTGAAGGAGCCTCTGCTTGCCTGCGCAACGCCGCCGCCGCGTTTGAGGCGGTCGGCAACGACAGGGAGCTCGCGCTCGTGCTCGAGGCACGGAGGCGCGTACGGGCGGCGTGACCCCCCGCAGTTGCGTCGCTGGTGGAGAAGGTTGTGGGGTCAGGAGGTAGCCGTGGCGAAGGTTCTGGTCATTGACGACGACGAAGCAACGCGGGGGGTGATCGAAGAGATTCTCACCCGCGCGGGGCACGTGGTGGAAACGGCTTCCGGGGGCAGGGAAGGCCTACGGCGAGCGCGCGAAAACCGGTTCGATGTCGTGCTGGTCGACATCATCATGCCGGATGTTGACGGAATCGAGACGATCACGGAGCTGCGCGAGCGCGATCCCTCGCTGCGAATCGTGGCGATGTCGGGAAGCAGCCCGAATTCGGCCGGTTACCTCGAGACCGCGCGGATGCTGGGAGCCGACGCGGCGCTTGCCAAGCCCTTCCAAAAACACGAGCTCGAGGCGACGGTCGCGCGCCTGCTTGAGACCGCCGAGCATCAGGGCTCGGGTGCGAAGGCTTAGGTCAAGCCCGCCCGGCCCCTATGCTTGCTCGTCGAGCAGTTCGGCGAAGAAGTCGTTTCCCTTGTCGTCGATCAGGATAAACGCGGGAAAGTCCTCCACTTCGATGCGGTAGATCGCTTCCATTCCAAGCTCTGGGTATTCGACCAGCTCTACTTTTTTGATGTGGTCGCGCGCTAGGATCGCTGCGGGGCCACCAATCGAGCCGAGATAGAACCCGCCGTACTTCTTGCACGCTTCGCGCACCTGCTTGCTGCGGTTGCCCTTCGCGATCATTACGAGCGAACCGCCAGCAGCTTGGAACTGTTCCACATAGGCATCCATTCGTCCTGCGGTTGTAGGCCCGAACGATCCGGAGGGCATTCCGGGCGGGGTCTTTGCCGGCCCGGCATAGTAGATCGGGTGATTCTTGAAGTAGTCCGGCATCGGTTCTCCGCGGTCGAGGCGCTCTTTGATCCGGGCGTGCGCGATGTCGCGCGCCACGATGATCGGGCCGGTAAGCGCTAGGCGCGTCTTGATCGGATACTTGCTCAGCTCGGCCCGGATTTCATCCATGGGCCGGCGCAAATCGATGCGGACGACGCCCCGCTCGTCCTTTCCCCGATAGCGCTCGGGAATGAAGCGGCCGGGATTGCGCTCGAGTTCCTCGAGCCAGATGCCGTGGCGGTCGATCTTTCCCTTCGCGTTGCGGTGTGCGGAGCACGATACTCCTAAACCGATGGGGCAAGAGGCGCCGTGGCGCGGCAGGCGGATCACGCGGACGTCGAGGGCGAAGTACTTGCCTCCAAACTGAGCCCCAATCCCGCTGCGCTGAGCTTCTTCGAGCAACCGCGCCTCGAGCTCGGGGTCACGAAAAGCGCGCCCGGTGCCGTCCGGGCCGAGCGGGAGGGTGTCGAGGTAGCCGGTCGTGGCTAGCTTGACGGTCTTCAGACACGCTTCGGCCGAGGTTCCGCCGACAACGATGCCGATGTGGTAGGGCGGGCAGGCGGCCGTGCCTAGGGTCTTCATCTTCCGCACGAGGAACTCTTCGAGGCGGCCGGGCGTGAGCAATGCCTTGGTCTCCTGGTAGAGGAACGTCTTATTCGCCGAGCCCCCACCCTTGGCCACGAACAGAAACGAGTACTCCATGCCATCGGCCGCGTAAATGTCGATTTGCGCGGGCAGGTTGTTGCCCGAGTTTTTCTCCTCGTACATCGACAAGGGGAGGTTCTGCGAGTAGCGGAGGTTTTCTTTCGTGTACGTGTCGAGTACGCCGAGCGTCAGTTGTGCGCCGTCGCCCCCGCCGGTCCATACGCGATCTCCCTTCTTGGCGATGATGGTGGCGGTTCCCGTGTCCTGACAAAGGGGCAGCACGCCCTCGGCCGCCACCTCGGCGTTGCGCAGCATTGCCAGAGCCACGCCCCGGTCGTTGTCGCTCGCCTCGGGGTCGTCGAGCACGGCGGCGACTTGGGCCAGGTGTTCACTGCGCAGGTAGAACGAAGCGTCGTGGAGTCCCTCGCGTGCGATCAAGCGCAAGGCTTCTGGTTCGACCTTGAGGACTTCCTGGCCGTCGAAGGTGGCGACCGAAACGTACTGGTCGGTTATCAGCCGGTAGCGCGTGCGGTCTTCGCCCAGGGGAAACAAATCCGCGAACAGAGTGGGGTCGGCCATTGCTCGTTGCTCCTCTAAAATGCCTTGCTCGCCGCGGGGCTCGAACCGATCGCGCGGCATTCGCCGCGGTCCCGGGTGGCGCCAACTGGCGCTGGCGGCGCGCTCATGGTTTCTTGGGACGCGTGAACAGACAAACGCGCCTCTTTCTGGTGGCCCTGGCTGCGCTTGTCGTCGCCAGCGCTTGCAGCCGGCCGCTGCCGGAAGCCGGCACCCCCCAAGCCGAGCTGTACCGCAAGCGGTGCGGCGCGTGCCACCGTCCTTTCCATCCAGGCTCCATGACGGCCGCGATGTGGAAATACCAGGTCGAGCGTGCCGAGAAGTCACGAATGATGACCGCAGGACAGAAGCTGAGCGAAGAAGAGTACCGGCAGATTCTCGACTACCTGGTTCGCAACGCGGGCAAGAGCTGAAGTAACCTGCGCTCGCGCCGATTGGGGCCAGTCCTCTCTGGTGGCGCAGCGCGAGGCGAGGGACGGGAGCACCGGCGGATGGAACGAAAAAAGACCCTGAAGCCATACACGCCGCTTCAAGAAAAGATCGGCGACATCGTCATCAAATGGATGTCGCGCGCCAATACCTGGTTGTACCGGGTCTCAGGCGGCCGCCTCGGCGGTAGGTGGCTGCGAGGTGCCCCCGTAATGCTGCTGACGACGATCGGCCGCAAGAGCGGCCAGCCTCGGACCGTGCCCCTGCTTTATTTGCGGGACGGCGAGAACATCGTGTGCGTCGCCTCCAAGGGCGGCATGTCGAAGCATCCCCTCTGGTATCTCAATCTCGAGGCGAATCCGGATTGTGAAGTCCAAATAGGGCGCCAGCGCTTGCCGATGCGCGCGCGGCGCGCTTCGGACGCGGAAAAAGCCGAGCTGTGGCCGCGCCTCGTGGCGATGTATCCCGATTACGAAGACTATCAAGCTCGGACCGAGCGCAACATTCCCGTCGTCATTCTATCGCCGCGCGGCGCCACGTCTTGACAACTCGGGGGCCGGTTCGATAGGGGGTAGGTGCGGGCCGCGGCTCCCGCTGCGACCGGCGGGCTAGCCCCGGCGACTGCGAGGAGGGACCTCCGTGCGAATGCCCCCGCGGCGCGGCCGCCGGAGCGAGCGATGAGTATCCCGCTCGCCATCGGCATCTTGCTGTTTGCAGTGGCGGTCGCGAACTCGTTCGTTCTCATGCGCCGGGTGCCGGACTGGCGCATGTGGTTCCCGCCCCTGGTTCTGGGTTTCGGCGCTGTGGCGCTCGCCGTCCGGTTTGCCGAGCACGTGGCTGCCGTGGGCTGGCGGCCGGTCTTCCCGCCGACCGACGTTCCAGACTTGGTTCTGAGCGTACTGGCAGTGATCGCCGTCCGCTCGCTCGACCGCATGGCGAGCGAGAGGCGGCGCGCGCGCGACGAGCTTGCGCGCGCTCATGAAGAGCTCGAGCGTCGCGTCGAAGAACGAACCCGCGAACTTGCAGAGAGCCAGGCTCGCTTCCGGCAGTTGGCCGAGAACATTCGCGAAGGCTTCTGGCTGGCCGAGGCGGCTAGCGGGCAACTCGTATACGTAAACAGCGCGTTCGAGCGGATCTGGGATCGCACTGCGGCAGAGCTTTGCGGGCGCCCGCAAGCGTGGCTCGAAGCGATCCACCCAGACGAGCGGGAGCGCGTCGCCGCAGCATTTCGGGAGAAGGCCGCCACCGGGGGTTTTGCCGAAGAGTTCAGGGTACTCGGGCGCGACGGCAGTGAGCGCTGGGTCTACGATCGGGGCTTCCCGGTGCGCGACGATAGCGGCCAGGTCGTTCGCATTGCAGGGATCGCCGAGGACGTCACCGAGCGCAAGAAGGCCGAGGACGCCTTGCGCCAGAGCAACGAGGAACTGGAGACCCTTGTTCAGTCGATTTCGCACGATCTCAAGGCACCCCTGCGCGCAATCGAGGGATTCGCAGAAGCGCTGGTCGAGGAGTACGGCGCGGCCCTCGACAGTAGGGCGCGCGAGTATCTCGGGCTGATGAAGGAAGGCGTCGATCGGATGGACGCGCTTCTCAACGACCTCTTGCAGCACGCTCAGATCCGCCACGGCGTGCGGCTCGAGCCGGTCGATCTCGGGCAAGTCGTGCGTGCCGTCTTGCGCAACCTAGAAGCGGAGATCGAGGCAACCGGTGCGGACGTGCGCGTGGAAGGCCCGCTTCCGATCGTCGATGGCCACCGGGCGACGCTCGAGATGATGGTGCAGAACCTTGTCGGCAACGCGCTCAAGTTCGTGGCCCCGGGCGAAAGACCTCAGGTCGTCATCGGATGCCGCGAGGACGCCACCTCGCGCACGCTGTTCGTTCGAGACCGGGGAATCGGGGTGGACCCGAAGTATCACGAGCGCATCTTCGCGATCTTCGAGCGCCTCCACGATCGCTCGAAATACCCGGGAACCGGTGTCGGCTTGGCGATCGTCAAGAAGGCGGCCGCCCTGCACGGAGCGCAAGTGGGAGTTGAGTCCCGTCCGGGCGAGGGAAGCACGTTTTGGGTCCGTTTTCCCCGCCGCTCGGTGCGGCAGGTTGCCGAAGCCGTATGAACCGCGAGGCGACAACGGTCGACCTCAAGCTCCGCGAGATCGTCTTAATCGAGGACGAACGCGCCGACGCGATGCTCATCGAACGGGCTCTGCGCAAGGCAGGCGTTACCAATCCGCTCAAGGTCTTGTCGGACGGCGAGCGAGCGCTCGAATATTTGACCCGCCCGTCGCGGGCGCCCGGCACAGGACCGCGCCCGATGCCGGGCCTGATTCTCCTCGACATCAAGCTGCCCCGCATCGACGGCCTCACCGTGCTGCGCCACATCAAGGCCACGGCCGGGCTGCGGCGGGTCCCGGTGGTGGTTCTGAGTTCCTCGGCGCAGCCCCGGGACGTTCGTGCGGCTTACGACCTCGGTGCGAATAGCTACCTGGTAAAGCCGTCGCGTTTTGCAGAGCTGTGCGACCTTGCCGGGCGGCTCCACGATTACTGGCTTGCCTTGAATACGCCCGCCGACCAGGTGGTTTCCTGACCGGCGCCTGCTTGTTGAATGGGCCTGCTGGTCGTGGCACGGGATGACCGTCCGGGTCGTGGCGGCGGTCGCCGGCCGACCTGCCCGCCTGTTTGTGAAACGACGAGCGAACGAGGAGGAGACGATGAAACTGCGCAGTGACAGCTTTGAGCATGGGGGGCCGATTCCTTCGCGCTGTGCCTTCGGGAAGTACCATCCGGAGACCCACGTCGAGCTTAGCGAGAATCGCAATCCGCACTTAGAGTGGAGCGACGTTCCCCAAGGAACGCGCTCGTTTGCGATCATCTGTCACGACAGCGACGTCCCGAGCAAACCGGACGACGTGAATCAAGAAGGTAAGACGATTCCGGCTGACCTCCCGCGAGTCGAGTTCACGCACTGGGTGCTAATCGATCTGCCGGCCGACCGCCGGTCGGTTGCCGAGGGTGAGTTCTCGAACGGGATCACGCCGAAGGGCAAGCCGGGTCCCCAGACCGATGGCCCAGCGCGCCAAGGCATCAACGACTATACGGCGTGGTTCGCCTCCGACCCTGAGATGGCTGGAGACTACTACGGGTACGACGGCCCGTGCCCGCCGTGGAACGACGAGCGCATCCATCACTACCACTTCACCGTTTACGCTCTCGACGTGGACAGGCTCCCCGTCGAGGGGAAATTCGGGCGCACGGAAGTGCTTGAGGCCATGAAAGGACACGTGCTGGCCGAGGCGACGATCACGGGTACCTATCACATCAATCCTGAAGCCCGTTGAGGGAGCGCACGCTGGGCCGGCGCTCGGGGTCGTGGTGATAGCCAAGGGCCTGGGCTAGCATCTGGGCCGTGATGGCCGCTTGCGCAAGCGCGAGGGGCGCAAAGGAGATGCCCAAATGATCAAAGGCTACGCTGGCCGCATTCTCGAGGTGGACCTGGCTAAGCGGACGTTCGCCTTCAAGCCGCTCGACGAGGAGACGGCACGCCTGTACATCGGCGGGAAGGGGTACGGCACGCGCCTACTGTACGACATGACCGAGCCAGGCATCGATCCGCTCGGCCCGGACAACCCGCTGATCTTTGCCACCGGGCCCCTTAACGGCAGTGTGGCGCCGCAGTCGAACCGGTTTGCGGTGGTCGCGAAGAGCCCGCTGACGGGCGGGATCGGCAACGCCGCTTGCGGCGGGTCGTTTGCCTACGGGTTGAAGAAGGCCGGCGTGGATATCCTCGTGTGCAAGAACCAGTCGGCCGCTCCCGTGCGCCTCGAAATCGACGGGGACCGGGACGAGGTTCGGTTCATCGACGCCGCCGACCTGTGGGGGAAGGGAACCTACGAGACACAGGAGATTCTCGGGAAGAAAAAGCACCACGCGGTGATCGGCCCGGCCGGAGAAAACTTGGTGCTCTTTGCGGGGATCGTTTCCGACGAGCGGATTGCCGGGCGCACGGGAATGGGCGCCGTGATGGGATCGAAGAAGCTGAAAGCGGTGACGGCCTACGGGTCGCGGCGCCTGGAGATGGAAGATCCCGAAGCGTTTAAAGAGTATACGAAGCAGATCCGGGCGATGTTCCGCGATCACCCGGTACTTGGTGGTACCTTGGGTGCGTTCGGAACGGGTCAAATCGTCAACACCACGAATGCCCGCAACATCCTGCCCACCCACAACTTCAAGTACGGGCGTTTTTCGCAGGCCCGAAAGCTTTCGGGTGAATACATAGCCGACCATTACCTGGTCGGCACGCGTAGCAGTTGCATCCACTGTCCGGTGACGTGCGGGCGCCAAGTCGAGCTCGAAGGCGTCGGTGTGGTCAAAGGGCCCGAGTACGAGACGCTGGCCCTGATGGGCGCCAACCTCGAAGTGGGCGACGTCAAGAAAGTCGCGGAATGGAACTATCTGGCCGACGACTTTGGCATGGACACCATCAGCCTTGGCGTCGTGCTGAGCTTCACGATGGAGCTCCAGGAGCGGGGCATGCTTGATGCCGGGGTGCGCTTCGGGGACGTCTCGGGGGTTGCCGACTTGATCAAGGACATTGCGCACCGGCGCGGACTCGGCGACGACCTGGCCAACGGCGTCAAGCGCATGAGCGAAAAATACGGGGGCAGCGAGTTCGCCATGCACGTCAAGGGGCTCGAGCTGTCGGCGTACGACCCCCGTGGCTCGTTCGCGCAGGGGGTCGAGTACGCCACGACCAACCGCGGTGGCGACCACGTGCAGGGAGCTTCGATGTACCTCGAGAGCGTCGGGCCGTTCACCATCAACCCGCGCAATCTCAAGCTCAAGGCGGACCTGCCGATCCTGCAGCAGAATCTTGCCTGTGCGATCAACTCGATGGTCCTGTGCTTGTTCACGACCTACGGGATCATTCCCAAGGCGCTGCACGAGATGGACCCGAAGTCGCTCAAATACCGCTTGGCGGTTGCGGCATTCGAGAACAGCGGGCCTCTTTTCCGAATGGTCATGGGCGTCAAAGGGAAGCCGCTGATGTGGTTCGAAAAGTGGCTCACGCTGATCACGGGGATGCCAATGTCCTCCGGGCACTTGCAGGAAATCGGCGCCCGGATTTTCAACCTTGAGAGAATGTACAACCTGCGAGAGGGCAAAACGGCGGCAGAGGACACGCTGCCGCCGCGGATGCTTTACGAGCCGTTGTTCAAGGATGCGACCGGCGGGCATCCGCTCGACCAGTTGCTGCCTCGGTACTACAAATTGCGCGGGTGGACGGCCGACGGCGTGCCCAAGCCGGAGACGCTCGAGCGGCTTCGGGTGGCCGTCTAGCGGAAGATTCTCGCAAACGCCCGAGGATGTTCTCGGAGGCACCAAGATGCGAGTTTACGTCGAGCCGACCTACCAGATGAGCAAGATCATCGGCGCCGACATGTTCGAAGTGGACGGTGTCGAGACTGTTGCCGACGT
>CAYZHO010000014.1:20416-21542 GCA_964478045.1 uncultured Myxococcales bacterium
CTACCAGAAGGGTCTGAGGACGCGACTTTCCGACGGAGACGTGGTTTCGTTCGTCAAAGCCGCCGCCGGAGGATGAAACGGGCGGCGCTCCTGGTTCTCTTCCTGCTTGCGGCCGCCTGCTGGCACGGGCGCCCGCACTTGCGCCTTGCGACCACGACGAGTACCGACAACTCGGGCCTCCTCGATTACCTGCTCCCGGCGTTCGAGCGCGAGTGCGATTGCCGGGTCGACGTGATCGCCGTAGGTACCGGCAAGGCGCTGCGCCTTGGGATGAACGGCGATGCCGACGTACTTTTGGTGCACGATCCCCAGCGCGAGCGAGAGTTCGTGGCCCGGGGCTACGGCCGCTATCGCCGTGAAGTAATGACGAACGATTTCGTGATCGTCGGCCCGCCCGCCGACCCGGCCGGTGTCCGGCACGCTTCCACGCTCGAGCAAGCGCTGCGCCGAATTGCCCGGGCGCGAGTGCCGTTCCTCAGTCGCGGGGACGAGTCGGGAACCCACGCGCGCGAGCGCGCGCTGTGGAAGCTGGCCGGAGTTCGGCCGGCCGAACCGAACTACCGGGAGACCGGGCTTGGCATGGGCGCCACACTGCAGATCGCGAGCGAAACGGGAGCCTACACGCTCAGCGACCGCTCGACGTTTGCTTTCATGCGCGAAGGTCTTGCCCTCGAAATCGTCTTCGAGGGCGACGATCGCCTGCTAAACCACTACAGCGTGATTCCGGTTTCACGCTCCGAGGCGCGCTCGGCGGCCTTGGCCGAGCGGTTTGCCCGCTGGATCGTTGGGCCCGAAGCCCAGGCGCGGATCGCCGCGTATCGGCCAAAAGGCGACCAGCTTTTCTATCCCGTTCGCCCCGCGGCCGCCCGGGAGCCTTGAGATGGTTGTGAGCTCGGAAATACTCGCGATCTGCTGGACGAGCGTCAAGACCTCCGGCGTGGCAATCGTCGCTGCTTCGGTGACCGGGATTCCGCTTGCGCTGTGGCTCTCGAACCGCGCGTTTCCCGCCAAACGGTTCGTGGTAACGCTGTTCAACACGCTGACGGCGCTACCGTCGGTCTTCGTCGGCGTGCTCCTGTACACGCTGCTTTCTCGGTCCGGACCGCTGGGTTCGCTTGGGCTGCTC
>CAYZHO010000014.1:21552-24953 GCA_964478045.1 uncultured Myxococcales bacterium
GCTCTACACGTGGCCGGCGATGAGTCTCGGGCAGACGATTCTGGCTTTCCCTCTAATCGTCTCGCTAACGCTGGCTGCACTCGGCCGGACCGACCCGCGGCTGCGCAAGGAGCTGGTCGCGATGGGGCTTTCTTCCTGGCACAGCGGCTGGCTGTTGCTCAAGGAGGCGCGGTTCGGGGTTCTGGCGGCGGTGGTGGCCGCTTTCGGCCGAATTTTTACTGAAGTGGGGTCGGCCTTGATGCTCGGCGGCAACATCCGCCACGCCACCCGCACGATGACCACCGCGATCGCGATGGAGACTTCCAAGGGAGAGTTCGAGCTCGGCCTAAGGCTCGGCTTTTTGTTGCTCGCCGTCGCGCTGGCGATCAACGTGGGATTTCACCGGTTGCAGGAGGCTGGCAACACGTGAGCGTATACCGCGTCCGCCGTTTGATACACGCCTACGATGGCCGCAAGGTCCTCGGCCCGTGCAGCTTCACGGTCGCCGAAGGCGAATCGGTGGCGATCGTGGGCCCAAACGGGTGCGGCAAGACGACTTTGGCCGAAATTCTAGCCGGGCTGCTCGCCCCGACCAGCGGCGAGGTCCGCTTGTTCGATCGGCCTCTCCGGCCGCCACTCGATCGGGCAATGCGGGCGCGCATTGCTTATGTTGCCCAGCAACCGTATCCGCTGCCGGGAACCGTCGGGGCGAACCTCATGCTGGCGGCTCGCACGACGGCCGGACGCGCGGATGCGCTGAGGCGTACGAGCGAAACGGCCGCGCAACTCGGTATCTCTGCGCTCCTTGACCGTCCCGAGCGAAAGTTGAGCGGGGGTGAGCTGCGGATGGCGGCGCTGGCACGGGCACTCGTGCGGCGCACCCCTGTGCTTGTTCTCGACGAGCCCTTCGCGTTCGTCGACGAGCGATTCGCCGCTGCCGCGGCGCGCGCCCTCGAGGCGCACCTCGAGCAAGGTGGAACGCTCATCGTCACCTCTCCCCGCGCTACCGAACTTCCGCTTCGAGCTAGCACGGTCTTCGACCTCGGCCGCCGGGTGGGGGATGCCAGCGTCCGGCATTTGCGTCGCATCCGGTGAAACAAGAGGACGAGTCAAACATGCGGCTCAGGGCTGCCCTCGCGCTCGCGCTAGCAGCAGCCGTGTTCGCGGCTTGCACGCCGCTTCGTCGGCTGCCCGTAAGATCGACGGCCGATCGCGGCCCGGCGAAGCTGCCCGCCGCAGGCGCTGCGCCGAGCGAACATCACCGCATCCGCGCGCGCCTTGAGCCCGAGCGGCACTGGATCGAGCTCGAAGACTACGTGCGCCCGGGCGGTGCCCCTTCGCGCCGCCGGCGGTTTGTTCTCGATGCGGGCTTGCGCGCCGAGTCGCTCGATCCCTGTTGCACGGTGGCTGTTCTGCCCGGCGATGCGCACGGAGAAGAAGGCCGGCGCGCATGGGAAATCCGCGCCCGCCAGGGGCTGCTACCAGCGGAACTGGCCATCGCAGTGCGAGGCTCGATCGACCACCCCCCTCGACCTGAACCGCAGGAATATGCCCGCGGGTTCGCGCGCACCCCGGGGACGATCGACCCCCGCGGCGTCTTCCTCTCGGGTGCCACCGCTTGGCTGCCGCGTTTCGGCCAAGGCCTTCTGACCTTCGATCTCACGGTCGACCTTCCGGCTGGGTGGAGCGCGATAAGCCAGGGAAAGCAACTGAAGGTTTCGCCTGAGCCGGAGCGGGCAGCGGTGCGGTGGAAGAGCGATCTTCCTATGGAGGAAGTCTACCTGGTCGCCGGACCGTGGACCGAGTACCGGCGGCGTCACGGACAAATCGAGCTTGCCGTCTTCCTGCGCCAGGCAGACCCGGTGCTGGCGGCCCGTTACTTGGATGCGGGGGGCTCCTACCTGGACATGTACAGCAAGCTGATTGGGCCATACCCTTACGCGAAACTCGCCGTGGTCGAAAACTTCTGGGAGACGGGATACGGCATGCCCTCTTTCATGGTTCTGGGCAGTCGTATTCTGCGCTTTCCCTTTATTCTGCATTCTTCCTACCCGCACGAGATCCTCCACAACTGGTGGGGCAACGCGGTTTACGTCGAGCTGGAGCGGGGCAACTGGAGCGAGGGTCTGACCGCGTACCTGGCCGACCACCTCGTCAAGGAAAGCCGCGGGCTAGGAGCCGACTACCGCCGAGATGCTCTTGTGCGCTACCGCAGCTACGTGCGGGCGGGACGCGACTTTCCGCTGCGCGAGTTCCGCGAGCGGCACTCGCCGGCAAGCGAAGCCGTAGGCTACGGCAAGGGCATGATGCTCTGGCACATGTTGCGGCGCCGGCTCGGCGACGAGCGGTTCGTTACGGGGCTGCGCCGGCTCTACAGCTTGGGGCGGTTCGGCCGGGTTTCGTTCGACCAAATCGCCGAGTGGTTTTCGCAAGTTGCCGGCGAAGACCTGCGGCCGTGGTTCCGGCAGTGGATCGAGCGAGTAGGGGCTCCCGCACTTTCGGTTACGTGCCGGGCTGAGCCCGGCGGGCGCGTTCGGCTTGAGCTGAGACAGCAGACGAGCGGCCCGCCCTACCACCTGCGCGTCCCAGTTGCGGTGACGGTAGAAGGCGAGCGCAAGGCCCGGTGGTTCGAGCTTGCGCTCGACGGGCCGCGGGAGGTTTACGATCTCGAGGTCGGCGGCCGTGCCTTGCGAGCGGACGTGGACCCGCTGCTCGATGTGTTCCGCCGCTTGGCACCGGGCGAAGTGCCCCCGACAGTGGGTGACGTGCTCGGTGCCCCGGTCGTCACGCTCGTGGTTCCGGCGGATGGCCCGCTGGCGCCGGCTTGGCGCAAGCTGGCTGTGCAATGGGCGCAGCAAGCCGGGGCGCACGCCACCATCGTTGATGACGCCGAGCTGCTGCGGTGGCCCGAAGAGGGGGCCGTGTGGCTTCTAGGAGCGGCCAATCGTTGGGTCGCGCCATTCGAGCGGTGGCTCGAGGGTTACGGTGCCCGCCGGGCGGGAAACGTGCTGGTGCTCGGCGGCGATCGGGTTCACCTCGACCGGCAGGGCTTCGTTGTTGTTGCGGCACCCGAAGGTCAATCCGAGCGCGCCGCCGGTTGGGTCGGGGCTCCATCGGTCGCGGCGATCGAAGCCCTGGCCGAGAAGATCCCCCACTACGGCCGTTATTCCTACCTGGCTTTTCGCGGCCCGCGAGCGGTCAGCGTTCTCAAGGGCCGCTGGCCGGCCGGTGTCTCTTCGCTCGCCCAGCCATGCACGGAGTCTGCAGGTGCGACCCCCCGGCGGCTAGCCGCGCGGGCCGAGCTCCCCGAGCGAAGTCCGCTGGCCAGGGCCGCCCCGCTGTTCGATCCGGGTCGACTCCTCGCGCACGTTCGCTTCCTGGCGAGCGATGCGCTCGAGGGACGCGGCGTGGGAACCGAGGGG
>CAYZHO010000014.1:24963-27406 GCA_964478045.1 uncultured Myxococcales bacterium
AAGAGCTTTTCGTGATGCCGGGCTTCGAGCCGGCGGCCAGGGCGGCAGCTTTTTCGACGAGTGGGTCGAGCCAGATGGCCCGGGCGGGCATCCCGTCCGCTTGCGCAACGTCATCGCAGTGCTTCCCGGCACCAACCCTGACTGGAGCCGGCAATCGGTGGTCGTCGCCGCCCACTACGATCACCTGGGCCGGGGTTGGCCCGGAGCTCGCCCGGAGGAAGCGGGGGAGATCTTCAACGGAGCGGACGACAATGCGTCGGGAGTGGCCGTGCTGATCGAGTTGGCCAAAGACTTGGCCCGCGCCGGTGCGCTCGAGCGGACGGTGGTCTTTGCTGCGTTTTCGGGCGAGGAGTGGAGCCTGCGCGGATCGCGCAGGTACGTGCGCGCGCAGCGCCGGTGGCCGGCCGAGCAAGCCATAGCAATGATCAACATCGATACGGTGGGCCGCCTGGGACACGAGCCATTGCTCGTGCTCGGGGCCGATTCGGCGCTCGAGTGGCCGCACATCGTAGCCGGTTTGTCGTACGTCACCGGCATCAAGGCAAAGGCGGTGCTCGACGATCCCGGCGGCAGCGACCAGGCAAGTTTTCGCGAGGTCGGCGTACCAGCGGTGCAAGTCTTTACTGGAGCACACTCCGACTACCACCGCCCGAGTGACGACGTGGCCCGGATCGACGCTGAAGGGCTTGCCAAAGTGGCCGAATTCGTCAAGGGGCTGGTAATCTACTTGGCCGCGCGGCCCGAACCTCTGACGCTGGCAGGCCACGGGCCGGAGAGCACCCGGCAGCGCGGGCACAAACGGCGGGCCAGCCTCGGCACCGTCCCGGATTACGGCTACAGCGGTTCGGGCGTTCGCGTGCAATCGGTCGTGCCTGGCTCGCCGGCTGCTCGGGCGGGGATTGCTCCGGGCGATGTCCTCGTGACCGTAGGGGGCAGATCGGTCGAAAACGTGAGGGATCTAGCCGAAACACTTGCCGGCTTTCAGCCCGCAGCGACGGTGCAAGTCGAAGTGGTTCGCTCGGGCCGGCGCGTTCGTTTCGAGGTCGAGCTAGGAGGCCGATGAAAATGAAACTGCGCCTAGGAGAAGCCCTCGTCCTCGTTGCCGTGGCTGCTGCGCTGGTGGGGCAGGGGTGCCGGCAGGCAGCTACGCGAGACAGAGCTACGCAAGGTGTGCACCACCTGCGCACACCGATCGAAAGGCCTGAGGAACGGCACCTGCGTAACGTGCGCCAACTCACTTTTGGCGGCCAGAACGCCGAGGCGTATTGGAGCGTGGACGGAAAGGAACTGATCTTCCAGTCGACTCGGGGGAATTTAGCCTGCGACCAAATATTTCGGATGCGGGCCGACGGCTCCAACGTACGCATGGTCTCGACCGGGCGCGGGCGGACGACCTGCGGTTACATTCAGATCGATGGGACCATCATTTACTCGTCCACGCACGGGCACGATCCCGGCTGCTTGTGGGAGCCGGACCGCAGTCAGGGGTACGTCTGGCCCGTCTATCCCGAGATGGACATCTGGCAGGCCGAAGCCGACGGCAGCAATCCGCGCGTGCTGTTTGCCTCGCCCGGATACGACGCCGAAGCGACCGTGTGCCCGCGCGACGGCCGGATCATTTTCACGTCGTCGAAGGATGGCGACCTCGACCTGTACGTGATGGACCGCTTTGGCCGCAACGTGCGGCGGATCACGAACACGCCGGGTTATGACGGCGGGGCGTTTTTCTCGCCCGACTGTAGCAAGATCGTCTGGCGGGCTTCACGCCCCAAGGGAGCCGAGCTCGAGGAGTACCGCCGGCTGCTGGCGCGCCACCTTGTGCGACCCACGCACATGGAGATCTACGTGGCCGACGCCGACGGCAGCAACGTCGTGCAAGTCACGCATAACGGCGCCGCGAACTTCGCCCCGTACATGCACGCGGACAACGACCGCATCCTGTTCGCGAGCAACAAGCACGACCCGCAAGGGCGCAACTTCGACATCTTCCTGATCCACGCCGACGGCACAGGCGAAGAGCAGATTACGTTCAACCCCACCTTCGATGGGTTCCCGATGTGGACGCACGACGGCAAGCGCCTGGTGTTCGCGTCGAACCGGCACAACTCGGTTCCTGGTGAAACGAATATCTTCGTTGCCGACTGGGTCGACTGACGGGCCGGCCGGCGCTCGGCTCAAGCAAGCGTTTCGACAAACGCTTGAATCCGCGTGCGAAGCTGGCCCACGCCGCCCGCAGTAGCGTACTCGCGTTCGAGAACGAGCACCGGAACGCCGTGCTGCTCGCGCAGCGCGCGCGTGAGAAGGGTGCTTTCACCGGCCCAGAGATCGCAGAACTTGAGGCGCTGGCACACCACGCCGTCGATCCGCTGACTTCGAACTGCAGCGAGAACGTCGTCGAGACGGGCATGAAACCCGCTTACTACGCGGGGGCACGGCAGCATTT
>CAYZHO010000015.1:0-369 GCA_964478045.1 uncultured Myxococcales bacterium
TGCAAGCCTTTATTTTTCAAGCACTTAGAAATTGTACTTATCCCTGTCTACTGCCCGAGGTTGATGGCGTAGTCGACGAGCGCGGCGATTTCCTCGGATGAAAGCTTGTCGCCGTAGCCTTTCATCAGATAGCCGCTGCCGTCTTTTTCTTGGATTCCCTCGGTCACGCTCTTGATCATGCGGCTGCGCTCGAACTTGGCGCGTACGGCTGGATCGGTGAGATCCTTGACGCCTTTCTTCTTGCCCATCTTGGTGTTGCCCTTGCCGTCTTGACCGTGGCAGACGGCGCACTTCTTGTTCCACAGTTCCTGTACGCTATCGGCTCGCGCGTGATCCAGTGGCTGATGTTCCAGATGGGGGGCGTCGGAC
>CAYZHO010000015.1:379-3667 GCA_964478045.1 uncultured Myxococcales bacterium
ATCGGCTCGCGCGGCGGGCGCCACCAAGGTGGCCGCAAGAACCACCAGCGCTGCCAGTGCGATCGGACTTAGTTTCATCAGTCGGTCCCCCCTTTCGATTCATCGATAGCGCCGGCCGGGTTTCTGGCTACTGCGGCCGTAACCTTCTCGGCCGCACGCGCTTTGCCGAGGCACGTTGTGCACGCGGCATGCCAATCGGTCCCGTCTCCCACCTCCTGGCCCCGGCGCGCGCACCATGTGCGCAGCCAGCGACTGGGACGCCGCCGGGCCGTGCGCAAGGCGCCACGGGCGGCGTCTGTCCAAGTGCTTTTAGGCGCTGACTTGCGGGGCGGCCCATAGCCTGTGCCCGAGCGACGGCGGTGGCGGGCGCCGGCCCCTGAGAGAAGCCGGGATGAAGTAAGATCCCGGAAGGCGCGGGCGTGGCCGAGAAACAGGCAAACCGAACCCACAAGCCAGCCCAGGGCGAAAGGCGCATTGGCTACAGGCGCCGAACAGCCGGCACCGGCTGCCGGTGAACCGGCGTCAACCTTGACTGGAGCGGCGCTTGGCGGTTGGCTTGTGCGCTTCAGGCGGCAGGGTGCTTTTTGAAGGTCTTCCAGAGTTTGCTCTGCAGCGTCGTGCGCGGGATGTGCAAAATCTCGGCCGCTTTGGTCTGCTGCCCTCCCGCGTGGCGCAGGGCCCACTCGAGAAGCTCGCGCTGGAAGCTTTCGACGAGCTGGTGGAAGTCGACCTCGCTGCATCCTTCAAGGTGCAAGACGAACGGCGGCTGGCCGCGGCGGACTCTCTCGCGCAGGGAATAGGGCAGATCCTCGGGGCGAAGCGCTTCGCCCGGGCATACAGCCGCGGCTCCCTCGATCACGCGGCGCAACTCTGCCACGTTGCCAGGCCAGTCGTAGGCCAAAAGGATGCGGCTGGTTGAAGGCTCGAGCCGAACGGCACGCCCGGCGCCTTCGGTCCTGGCCACCGACAAGAAGTGTTGAGCCAAAGGCAGAATGTCCTGGCGCCGCTCGCGAAGCGGCGCGACGGGAATCTCAAGCCCCTTGATCAAGCACAGGAAGTCGCGGTCGAACTGACCGCACTTGGCGGCCTCGTCGACATCGGCGCTGGTGGTGGCCACAAGACGCACGTCGGCAGTGAGCTCACCGCCGGCTCCACCGGGACGGAAGACGCCGAGTTCGAGAGCGTCGCGCAACCGTGCCTGCACGGCCAGCGGCAACCGTTCTACGTCTTTTACCACCAGCGTGCCTCCAGCCGCTCGTTCGATGCACCCGATCTCGCGTTCGGGAGCTCCCGCAAATCCGCGTTTGGTACGGCCGAACAGTAGGGGCCCGATCTTGTCCTCGGGAACTTCGGCCGCTGCCAGCACAACGAACGGCCCGGTTCTGCGGTCGCTTCGCTCGTGGAGCGACCGGGCTACGCGTTGCTTGCCGACTCCTCGCTCGCCCCGAACGAGCACCGGAGCCTCGGCGTTGGCGAACAGTTCGATTCGTTCCCAGACGACGCGCATGGAGGGCGACTCGGCGACCATCCCGGTTTGACCGGCCGTCTGGCCGACGAGCGCCCGCAAGCGCTCGAGACGGCGGCGGGCGAGCCGCAGCTCGCGGAGCCGCCCGATCCGGGCCCGAACCTCGTCGGGAGAGAGAGGCACCGTGAGGAAGTCGGCGGCACCGGCCCGCAGTAGGGTGCCGGCGCGAGCGACGGCGCCGACGGGCACCAAGACGAGGACGTCTGCTTCGGGCCGCGCGCGCCTGAGTTTCCCGAGCAGCTCAGCTGCGATCGGGTCGCCCGGGTGGGTTTCGACCAGCACGAGGTCGGCCGGGTGCGCCGCAAGCCACGAAAGGGCCGCCGCGCTGTCGGGCGCATGTTCGAGGTGCCAAGCGGGACCAAGCATAGCGGTCGCGCTCTCGGCCAAATCTGGAGTGCGGGCTACCAGCAATGCGTGCTGCCGCTCGCTCACGGGCGTTTTCCTCCACCGAGTGGGCACCTGCCCGTGGCCCCGTGCCCCGGGCCCCCCACCCGGAGGTTTCGGTCGCGCCGCAAGGCGGGACCGCGCACCAGGCGCGAAGCAATATTCGCGCCAACTGAGCGCCCTGCCGTTTATACGGTACCGATCCGCCTTCAAGGGGTGCTGGCCTTGAGTGCGTGCCGCTGCTATGCGATCGGGCTCCCGCAAAGCGGCTTCCGCTCGAGCAGGATTGCGCGAGCGGGACACCACGTCTCAAGGAGCTACTCAATGGATCTTGCCACGGTGGACGAACTGCTGACGACGACGCGCTCGGTCCGCAAGCGCCTGGATTTCACGCGGCCGGTGGAACCGGAGGTCATCGAACGCTGCATTGAAATCGCCGTGCAGGCCCCAACCGGTTCGAACCAGCAGAACTGGGCGTTCGTTGTGGTGACGGACGCGGACAAGAAGAAGAAAATCGCGGACCTGTACCGCAAGGGCGCCGAACTGTACATCGCCATGCCTCAGCCCGAGTATCCTCCGGACGATCCTAGGGCGGCCCAGCGGCCGCGCATTACCGAGTCCTCGGTTTACCTTCTCGAGCACATGCACGAGGCGCCGCTGTACGTCATCCCGTGCATCAAGGGACGTCCAGAGGGACTGCCGGTTTTTGCTACGGCTTCTCTTTACGGATCGATCCTGCCCGCGGCCTGGTCCTTTATGCTAGCTGCACGGGCGCGGGGGCTCGGCACGGCGTGGACGACGATCCACCTGTTTTACGAGAAAGAAGCGGCCGCCATTCTCGGCATTCCCGACGACTGGACGCAGGCGGTACTGTTCCCGGTTGCCTACTACAAGGGCGAGACGTTTAAGCCGGCCAAACGGATTCCGCCCAAGCAGCTTACTTACTGGAACACCTGGGGCGCTACGCGCCAGTGACGGCCGCGCCAGGTCGAGGGCCGAGGCCCAAGGGCCGGACGACTAGCGCTGCAGGATTTTCTGGGCGTTGCGCGCGAACTCTTCAGCGGCCTCGGCGTCTGCCTCCAGGCTCGGAATCTCGAATGGAACCTTGACGCCCCGCTGGCAGGCCGGGCGAGCGCTCATCTGGTCCATCCAGCGGCGCAGGTTGTCGAGGCCGTCGATCGAGACCCCCGACCATTTGTAGGTTCGAACCCAAGCCCAGTTTGCGATGTCGGCGATCGAATAGTCGTCGGCCAGCCATTGACTTTCGCCGAGTCGCCGATCGAGAACCTCGAACAGCCGCCGGCACTCGTTCTGGTAGCGGTCGATGGCCGGCTGAATCTTTTGGGGGAAGTAGCGGTAGAAAACGTTCGCTTGTCCCA
>CAYZHO010000015.1:3677-13567 GCA_964478045.1 uncultured Myxococcales bacterium
ACGCCCCCCATCTGGAACATCAGCCACTGGATCACGCGCGAGCGGCCCTTGCGATCGGCCGGCAGCAAGCGCCCGGCTTTTTCTGCCAGGTAGATGAGGATCGCGCCCGATTCGAAGACGACGAAATTGTCTTCGTCGCGGTCGACGATCGTGGGGATTCGGCCGTTCGGGTTGAGCTTGAGGTATTCTGGCCGCTTTTGCTCCCCTGCCAATAGGTTCACGGCATGAACTTCGTAGGGCATCTCGAGTTCTTCGAGCGCGATGGAGACTTTCCAGCCGTTCGGTGTCGGTGCCGTGTAAAGCTCGATCATCGGTTCCTCCAGAGCGGTCGTCTAACCGCTCGTTTTTTGGCCCGCAAGCTGTCGGGGGGAGTGTTGCAGGGACACCCGCCCGCGGCAAAGAGGGCTGCGCGGCGAGCTCGATCAGGCTCGCGCGGCTTCGAGCATGGCCCGAAAGTTTTCCGGGCGCACGGCCGCGGGGACGCTGCAGCCGCTGCTCAGGATGAAGCCGCCGCTCGCACCGGCCTCCTCGATCAACCGGTGGCAGTAGTCGGCCACATCCTCGGGACTGCCGACCGACAGGAGCGACGCCGGAACGTCGCCCTTCAGACACAGGTGGCCGCCGAGCTGTCGGGCAGCCGCCACGAGGTTCGTCGAGCCGTCGAACTCGAGTACGGCGCTGCCCTGGGGAAGCTGTTTGAAGTAGGCCAGGTTCCCGTCCCAGCAGGTGTCGAGATGGAACAAGGTCACGATGCCGGCCGAAAAGAAGGCGTCGACGATACGGCGCGTGTACGGCCACCACAGCCGCTCGAACACTGCGGGGGGAAAGATGGCCGTCGAAGCACGCTCCTCGGTGAGCAACCAGAGGGAACGGCCGAGCTGCTTGGCCGATTCCAGACGAGTCTCGATCAGGTCGTTCGTCATTCGCTCGAGCGCGCGCTCGACCAGCTCGGGAGCGTAGTAGACGTCTTCGATGAACCGGGTCAGCGAGCGCATGAGCGAAAGCGCGAAGAACGGGTGCAGCGAGCTGGCTAGGAAAAGCGGCTCGACGCCCCGCTTTGTGCAGCCCTCGATCAGGAGCATGCCCCCGCGCACTCTTTCTTCCTGCAGGTGCGGCAGGTCCTTCGGTTCAATGTTGCCGAGGCGCCAAAGAAACTCCTCGAAGTAAAAGGACTCGAATCCGATCTCGGCGATCGTCTCGTAATCGTGCGGTTGGAGGATTTCGCTTTCCTCGAGTTGGTAGGGAACGTCGGCCGGTAAGTCGATTCCCGGGATCTTCATCCGAAGCGGGAAGGTGCCATCGGCCTGGAGTTGGAGCGGCGTGTAGGCGCCCGGGTAAATGGCATCCCAGCCCCCGAAAGCATCGAAGACTTCGAAGATGGCCTGCACGGCCGTACCCACGTCGCCCGCTACTTCGGCCTGCGAATATCCGGCCAGGGTCGCTGCCGGCTCGGGCAGGAGGCACGGCACGACCGGAACGCGGTCGGGCCGCTCGAGGGCGATCGCCGCACGCACGCGCTCTTCAGGCGTCCACGCCACCGCGCTGGTTCCTCCTGCTTTCGGCCAGGCAGTAAGCGACGCCGGCCGAGGCGTCCCGGGTCTGGAAGTCGGCGCCGAGCCACTCGGCAAGCTCGGGCGTGGTCACTCCTCCCCCGATCAACACTCGCAGCGACTCGCGCAGTCCGCGCCCAGCCAGCAAGTCCACTGCCTCGCGCATGGCCGGAAAGGCCGTGGTGATCAGGACCGACATGCCGACAAACTGCGGACGGTCCCGCTCGACTGCTTCGGCGAGCGCCTGTGGCGGCACGTTGACGCCGAGATCGCGTACTTCGAAACCTTGCGCTTTCAGCAAGGTAGCGAAGATGTTCTTGCCGAGGTCGTGAATGTCGCCGCGCATCGTGGCTAGAACCACGCGCCCGCGGCAGTTGGCCTGGGCGGTGCGGGCTAGGTGCGGCGCGATTCGCTCGGCGGCGGCCTTGAAGATTTCCGCAGCTAGTATGAGCTCTGCCAAGTAATACCGGCCTGCTTCGAACCGGCCACCGACTTCCTGCATTCCCTGACGGCACGCTTCCAACAAGCGGGTGGGGTCGGTCCCCGTGGCCAACTCGAGGCCGACGATCTTGACCGCTTCCTCGCGCTTTAGGTCCGCAATGGCTGCTGAAAGCGCTTCAAGCCCGCTCGTCACCGTGCCTCCAATCGTGCACCGGCCGCTGCCGTTCGGCAACAACCGGCGCGACAGCCGCGTCGAAGGGGCTCGGGCAGCCTGGGTGCGGCGTTGCGCCACCTGTGGCGGCGGGAAATAATCGCGGCGCCCCGGGCTACCACAGCAAGTGCAGGAGGAACGAGCAGTGCCAGCCGAAGTCCTTGCACCGATTCGCGAGCGGCTCGTTGCCGGCGACGCCCAGGGAACGACGGTGGCCGTTCGCGCTGCGCTCGATCAGGGGATAGCGCCGGACCGGATTCTCGCTGGCGCGCTGATTCCAGGAATGGAAGAGGTCGGCGAGCGCTTCAGCCGTGGCGAGTACTTCGTTCCCGAGCTTTTGGTGGCGGCGCGGGCGATGACCGCCGCGGTGGAACTCTTGCGGCCTCTCATGGCCTGCGGAGACAGCGCGCGGGTTGGGAAAGTGGTTCTCGGAACGGTCCAGGGCGACCTTCACGACATCGGGAAGCGACTGGTGGGCATTCTCCTCGAAGGCAGTGGCTTCGAGGTGATCGATCTAGGGTGCGACGTTGCGCCCGAGCGCTTCGTGGAGGCGGTGGTCGAAAGCGGCGCCCGGCTCGTGGGCCTTTCGAGTCTCCTGACGACGACCCTGCCGGCCATGGGGCGGACAGTGGCAGCGCTGCGCGAGAGCGCCGAGACGGCGGGAGTGCGCGTGATGGTCGGAGGCGCGCCGGTTACCGACGCGTTCGCTCGCGAGATCGGGGCGGACGGCTACGGGCCGGACGCTGCCGCCGCGGTGGTGCTAGCCCGGCGCTTGCTTGGAATCCAACCGCCCGCTGGCTGCTGAAGCTTCCCGGGCAAGTTAGTCCTTATTAGGGAGCGCGATGGAAGAGTACCAGCCGAACTTCGAGAACCTGCGGCGAGCGATCCGGCGCGAGGGGCCACCCGGCCCGGTGCCGATGTTCGAACTGTTCGCCGACCCCGGGATGGTCGAAGCGGTTCTGGAAGAGAAGTTTCCGGTCAACCTCCACCAGTACATCGAGCAGCCGCTTGTCGACCTTGAGCGGGCCGACCTGCCCGGCCTCATGAAATCAATCGACATGTATGTCCGCTTTTGCCGCAAGGCCGGCTACGACTACGTGTTCATGGTGACCGGTTTCAGCCTGCAACGCCGGTTCAAGGCCGGGCGCGACACGGCACCGGCCGAGAACTGGCCCGACGGCCTGCGCTACTGGCAGGACGAAACGGCCGGGCCGATTCAGAACTGGGCCGACTTCGAGGCCTACCCGTGGCCGAAGCCCGAACAGCTCGTGCATGCCGGGATCGAATATCTGAACAGCGTAGTACCGGAAGGAATGAAAATCTCGGCCTTCATGTACGGGGGGATTTTCGAACATTCGACCTGGCTGATGGGATTCGAGCCGTTTTGTTACGCCCTGCACGATGCGCCGGACTTGGTCGCTGCGATTTTCGAACGGGTCGGAGAGCTGGCCACCGCAACGGCCGCTCAAGTCGCGTCGATCGACAACGTGGGCCTGGTGTGCCTGTCCGACGACCTTGGCTTCTTCAGCGGGACGCTGGTGGCGCCGGAGGTGATTCGCCGCCACGTGATTCCTCACTACAAGCGGATCAGTCGAGCGATCCACGAGGCCGGCAAACTGTTTGTCTTTCACTCGTGCGGGAACATGTACGAGCTGATGGACGACCTTCTCGACGAGGTGGGGATCGACGCCAAGCACTCGTTTGAGGACAAGATTCTGCCGGTCGAGGAAGCATACCGGCGGTGGGGCGATCGGGTGGCGATCCTCGGCGGCGTCGACATGGACTTGCTCGGCCGGGGCACCGAGGAGCAAGTACGGGCCCGCGTGCGCGAGATCCTCGAGACGTGCGGCACGGCCGGCACCGGTTATTGTCTCGGAACCGGCAACACGGTTGCCAACTACATTCCGCGCAGGAACTACCTGGCGCTGCTCGACGAGCGCGCCCGTTTCAACCGCGAGCATTTTCCCGCGGGCTGAGGCTCGCTCCGTTCAGCCGCCACTCGGAAACAAGCGCGCCCACAAGGCCTCGTCGAACGGAGCGCGCCGGTTCGGGCAGCGCTCCTGCCGGCAGAGGTGGCAGTTTTCGAACCCTTCTTCCGAGGGGAAGAAAATGCCCGAGACGGACTTGTTCGGCACCATCAAGCAGCTTTCGGTCAGCACTACCCCGACGGCGCTCTCTACGTTCCCGAGGAAAGCGAACAGCTGGCGTTGCTGTTCGATCGGCCACACGCGCGCCTCGCCCGAGCCAGGATTCATGCTCGCCAGCGCGCCGAGGTGGTAAGTGGCCGACAGATGCTGGTACAGGTGAGTAAGGGCAGCCCACAGGGCCATTTCTTTGATGGTTTCTACAACGAACTGGGCGAAGACGTCGCCGGGCGCCGGCGCGAGGCTGTCGAGCTCGCGCCCGCACGTGGCCACGTAAGCGAACGCGAGTTGGGTTTGGCCCAAGTTGGCGGCCAAGACGCGGCTGGCAAAACGCGCTTCGCGCGGGGACGCGCTCTCTGCTGTAGTGCCGGCACTCCGGGCGCCAGCGGATGCCAAGCCGGCGCGCCCGCTCGCCCGTGCACTGCCGCCGGCGCGGCCGCGGTCGCGGGGCGCCCGCGTCGAGAGGACGACCAGTTCGTCTCGGCACTCGCGTACGAAGCCGACCCGGTAGGCTGCTCGAGGGCGGGCGATTCGGCGCGCTGCGGCCAGGAGCGCTTCGACTTCCGGTGCGTATTGACTCCCGGGCTCGAGGCGCAAGCGGGCGAGAAGCTCTGGCGCGGTTGGCTCGAAAGGCACTTCGTCGACGACGACCAGCACGGGCGCTCCTACTGCCTCGATCGTTGCGATCATGACCCAGCGCGGAACGCGATGCACGTCCACAGGCTGTAGCGGGGAGCCGGGCGGGGTTGTAAAGTGGCGCGGTGAGCCGGATTCGCCTCGAGCTTGTGCCGCTCGGCCGTGCCCTCGAGGTCGAGCGAGGCACTGCACTGACCGACGTGCTTTACCGCTTTGGGGTCGAGTTCCCCTGCGGCGGGCGCGGCCGCTGCCGCCGGTGTCGCGTGCGGCTGCTCCGAGGAACGCTCGAGCCTACGCCTCGTGAGAGGGCCCTGCTTGGCGGCGAAGAACTTCGCAAGGGTTGGCGCCTAGCATGTTCGAGCCGCGTGACGGCCGACGCATCGCTCGAGATTGAACAGTTTTCGGTAGCGGCGCTGGCAGACGATGCACGGCTGCACGTTGAGCCTCGAACGGGCTTTGGCGTTGCCGTTGACGTCGGGACGACCTCGCTGGTGGCGCAACTCGTCGACCGTTCGGCGGCGGCGGTGATCGCTTCTGCGTCGACCGTCAACCCGCAGGTCCGATGCGGGGCGGACGTGATGAGTCGGCTTCACTACGCTCTCGAAAACGGGGCCGGGATCCTCTCGGACGAGCTGCGCCGCGCGGTAGGCGAGCTGATCGAGCAGTTGCTCGAAAGCGCTCCGGTTACTGCGGGCAGAGTAGAAGCGGTCGTGGCCGTTGGGAACACGGCCATGCACCACTTTTTTTGCGGTCTCGATCCAGCCCCGCTGGCGGCGGCGCCTTTCGAGCCCCGTCAGGCTGGCTTGGTCACACAGCCCGCCGAGCGCCTGGGCTGGCACGAGCTCGCCGGATGCCCGGTCCACTTCCTTCCATGTCTTGGAGGCTTCGTCGGCAGCGACGTGCTAGCCGGCATCATCGCCACCGGTATCCACGAATCCCGCGACCCGGTGGCTCTTGTCGATCTTGGCACCAACGGCGAGATCGTTGTCAGCGACGGCTCCCGCCTGGTTTGTGCTTCGGCGGCAGCCGGGCCGGCTTTCGAAGGGGGCGGCATCTCGATGGGAATGAGGGCGGCCCCGGGGGCAATCGACCGCGTCTGGATACGAGGCAGCGGCCTTGCGTATCGCACCCTCGGTGGCGGTGCGCCGCGCGGCCTGTGTGGGAGTGGAATCGTCGATGCCGTTGCGGCTGCGCTCGATCTCGGGTGGATCGACCCGAGCGGGCGCATTCGAGCCGGCGGCGGTCAGATCGCCCTTGGGGGGGCGGTGCGCCTCACCCAGCGCGACGTGCGCCAGTTGCAACTAGCAAAAGCCGCCATTGCTGCTGCCCTTGAGTTGTTGCTCGGGCGCGTCGGAGTTATGGCAGGCGATCTTGCTCGCCTCTTCTTGGCCGGCGCGTTCGGGAACTGCGTGGATCCCGCGGCAGCGCGGCGCATAGGGCTCATTGCGGTTCCCGAGGAGCGAGTTGAACCGGTCGGTAACGCCGCCCTTCGCGGCGCCAAGCTGTCCTTGTTCGCGGCCGAGGCCGGCCAGCTCGCCTACGGCGAGCTGCGCAGCCGCGTCGAGCACGTCCCGCTGGCTTCGCTGCCGGAGTTCGAGGAAACCTTCATCGCCAACACGCGCTTTCCGCCGCCCGGCTCGGGCACCTAACTCTGCCGCTCGCCGAGGCGCTCGCGCAGGGCGGCGATGAACCGCGGATCGGTGCCGCAGCAACCGCCGACAAAGCGGGCGCCGGCCTCGACGAGCTTGGGAAGGTATCCCGCGAACTGTTCGGGCGTCGTGTCATAGCGCACCTGCGTGCCCGCGAGCCTGGGCAGTCCGGCGTTCGGCTTGATCCAGACCGGCAGCTTGCAGGCAGCGGCCAGGCGCGCCGCCACGGCCACGTAGGTTTCGATCCCGCTCCCGCAGTTCGCTCCCACCACGTGAACACCCCAGCGCTCCATGTGGCCTGCGGCTTGTTCGGGGGTGGTACCCATCATGGTGCGATCTTTGGCTGGGCCCGAGTCGAAGACCATGCACCCGACCACTGGCAGCCCGGTGGCCAGCGCCGCCTCGATTGCCAGGCGGGCTTCGTCGAGGTCCGCCATCGTTTCGACGACGATCGCGTCGGCTCCGGCCGTAGCCAGAGCGCGAGCTTGCTCGGTGAACGCGGCGGCGAGCTCTGCTTCGGTCACTTCGCCGAGGATCAGTTGCTTGCCGCTCGGGCCTATGGACGCGAACACGGCCGCGCGACCGCGGGCGGCACGCCTGGAGATCTCGACTCCAGCCGCGTTCAGTTCGGCTACACGGGCTTCGCCCGGGGTGCCTGCAAGAGCGATCCGGTTGGACCGAAACGTATTGGTGAGGATGACGCGCGAACCTGCATCGACGTACGCGCGAGCCACTTCTTCGACGCACTCGGGATGGCTGAGGTTCCACAGATCGGCTATCTCTCCCGGCGCAAGCCCGCGGCGCTGTAGCTCGGTTCCCCAGGCTCCGTCCGTCAGGACGATCCCTTCGCTGCACAGCTCCTCGATCAATTCCGCGTTTGCCATCGCCAGCCTCGAAGGTCTTAGCCATGTTTTAGCCGGGGAGCCGGCCGCACGACTCGCTCGTTCGCTGCCCGCTCGGATCCGGCGTATTCTCCTTTTCGCACCTGCCACGACGGCGCGGCTGTGGCCAGTAGCCTGGCCGGGCAGGGGCAAAAGGGGCGGATGGATCCCCGAAAGGAGAGTCGCTATGAGCGGGGCGAGTAATGGACCGCTTGCCGGATTTCGAGTAGTGGACGCCTCGGCCGTGATCAGCGGGCCGCTGGCGACGATGATGCTGGCCGACCAAGGCGCCGACGTGATCAAGGTGGAGGCGCCGGGCGTGGGCGATCCGACTCGCCTGCTCGGTGCAACGCGCGGCGGGATTACTTCGCTCTACCTCAACTGTAACCGCGGCAAGCGAGCGATCGTGGTCAACCTGCGGCACGAACTCGGACGCGGTGTGCTCAGCCGCTTGATACAAACGGCCGACGTGTTCGTCCAAAACTTCCGTCCGGGCGTAGCCGAGCGGATGGGCTTCGGCTACGAGGCGGTGCGAGAGCTGGCGCCGGAGATCGTCTACGTTTCCATATCCGGTTTCGGCGAGTCCGGCCCGCTGGCGCGGTCGAAAGTCTACGACAACGTCGTCCAAGCCCTTTCAGGGATGCCGGCCGCACAGGCCGATCCCGAAACGGGCCGGCCGGAGCTCGTTCGCAACCTAGTGGTCGACAAGGCCACGGCCTACACCGTTGCGCAAGCAGTCACTGCTGCCCTGCTGGCCAGAGAGCGAGGCGCAGGCGGCCAACACGTGCGTGTTTCGATGCTCGACGTCGCTCTGGCCTTTTTCTGGCCGGACGGGATGATGAACCACACGCTGCTGGCTCCCGACGCGCTGCGGATTCCTCCGATCGGCACGATCTACCGCGTCTACCGCGCGGCCGACGGCTACATTACGTTGGCCGGACTCACCGACGAGGAATGGGCCGGCGTGTGCCGCGCGATCGAGCGCGAAGACCTGATCGAAGACCCGCGCTTCGCCAGCGCGTTCGCTCGGCTGAGCAATATGAACGCCTTGCGCGAAGTCCTTGCCGAAACTCTCGCTACCAGGCCGGTGGCCGATTGGTGCGAGCGGCTGGCGGCCCACGACGTCGCCCACGCTCCCGTCCTGGACTTCGAAGAGGTGCACGCGCATCCGCAGGTACAGGCCAGTGAGGCCCTACTCGAGCGCGAGCATCCAAGTGCAGGGCCGCTGCGCGAAGCTCGCCCGGCGGCGCGGTTCAGCGCAACGCCAGCGCCCGGCGGGCCGCCTGCGCCGCAGCCCGGGGAGCACACCGACGCGGTTCTTGCAGAACTCGGCTACGGTGGCGAGGAAATCCGCCGGCTGCGGGAAGCCGGCGCCGTTGCCTGACGCGGCGAGTTCGCTACGACCCCGAGTTGCGCTCGTCGGGCGCCATGCCTGGCGGATACTCGTCGAAACAGGGTAGGCCGTCGGTGATTTCGTCCCAGGGGGCTCGAGAAGCGACGAAGATGTGCGCCATGCGCCGCACCCCAGGGTCGTCGTCGAGGGTGCCCGCCGGAACGAACGTCATCTCTTCGTTCTCGTCGGGCACTGGAAGGCTCGATCCGCAAATCTTGCAAAAGCCCCGGCGCACGCGAGGCGAGGACTGGTACGTCGCCACTTTGTCCTGGCCTGCAAGCCACCGGAAGTTGGCCGTGCGCACGCCCACGTACGTGACCGCCGTGGCCCCGTGGTGCTTGCGGCACATCGAACAGTGACAGTCGGCCATAGGGCCAAGCTCTCCCTCGAGACCATAGACGACCGCGCCGCACAAGCAGCTTCCTTTGACCATGATTGTTCCTCCACAGCCAGCTCGGCCAGGTCGGTTCCCGACCCGTCCTGGCACCGGCCGAGCCCGTCTAGCCGGCAGCCGCCGGTTTACCCCAATACCGCCCCCGGGCCGCCTCCGCCGACTGCAGCCGCGACGTGCTCGCAGGCAGGCTCGGGGGCACTCGGCGGCGCCGCAACCCACGAGCCTGTGGCCGCCGCGGCTGCCTGCCCGGCTGCCTGCAGCTAGGCGAGTCGCCCGGTCCTGCAGCCCTTTGCGAGCAAGCGCCGGGCCTTCTCCCGCTACGGCAGGGTCGTGCTCGGTGCTGGCGGCAGCGGCAGGCACTGGCGAATGCAGTCTGCCGAGGCCTGCCAGCAGGCGAGCAGGGCAGCCGCCAGGTCCCTCTTACAGGCCTTGTAGCAGGCCCGCCGCTGCACCCCGGGCGGGCAGCTGCGCTTACACGCTTTGGCTGCGATCATCGCTTGGCGCCGGCACGTTCGGTCGGAGGCGAGGCAGCTCTTGATGCAGCCCAAGTCCACCTGGCCCGAACAAAGCGCCCGGCAGTTGCCCCGGTCG
>CAYZHO010000015.1:13577-25892 GCA_964478045.1 uncultured Myxococcales bacterium
TTGCGAGTCGGGGCTGGCTGCGCAGGCTGCCGCGCAAGCATCACGCGCCTGGGCGCAGGCGGCGCGAGCAATGTCTCGGTTGGCCTTAGCAGCCTTTACGCAGGCCTTGCGGATCAGGTTGCACCCACTCTGGCAAGTGTGGGCCCCGGCCGGTGGCGCGCCGGCGGACACGAGCAAAGCGGCCACGGTAAGTGCGGCTAGCCTTCGTGTTGCCGACATTGCGATCCCTCCTTGCGGTGCGCTCGTTCGGCCGCACCGCCCGTGCTTTGGCAGGCGAGTCTACCAAAGCGCGCTCGCAGCCGGCAAGGAGAAAATCGCTGGCCGCGGCTTCGTTCGGGCCTGCCCGCAGCCTACCATTTGCCTGCCCGTAGCGGCCATCCTGTGCAGGGGGAGAAATCGTGTTCGAGCTGACCCGGAGGCAACTGCTTGCCATCGGCGCATTGACTTCGGTTTCGCTTGCCTTGCGCGCGCTTGCGCTGGCGCCGAAGACGCGGGGTGCACCCCCAAGCGGCCGGCGAGCCGAACAAGATCCGGCGCGCGCCCGGGGCTACCGGGATTGGGCCGACGTCTACCGGCAGGCCTGGCGCTGGGACCGGGTCGCGCGCACAACGCACCTGCGGGCAAATTGCTTTAGCGCTTGTGCGTGGGACGCCTACGTAAAGGACGGAATCGTCTGGCGCGAGGAGCAGGCGGCCGCATACGGCCCGGGCGGTAGTGGGCTGGCCGACTTTGCGCCGCGGGGTTGCCAGAAAGGTGCGTGCTATTCCAGCCTGATGACCGCTCCGGACCGGCTGCGGTATCCGCTCGTTCGCCACGGTGAGCGCGGCCAGGGGCGCTGGCGCCGCGTTGGCTGGGACGAGGCGCTAGGCCGCTTGGCCGAGGCGATCCTCGAGGCTGTCGAAGAGGGCGGCCCCGAGACGGTGGTCTATGACAACGGTACCTCCAATGTCGACATTGGCCCCGGCAGCGCCGGCGAAATGCGGCTATTTACGATGATCGGTGCAACCCTCCTCGACGGGTTCGCAGGTACGGGCGATCTGGCCATGGGAGCCGTCGAGACCTGGGGAACGTCGTTCGTCGACGGAAGCTCGAACGACTGGATGCGGGCGCAGGCGCTGGTCTTCTGGCATTGCAATCCGGTACAGACGCGCATTCCCGACGCTCACTTTGCCACCGAGGCGCGCTACGCTGGGACAACCTTGGTCTCTGTTGCACCCGACTATTCTCCTTCGGCGATCCACGCGGACCTGTGGGTGAATCCGCGGCCCGGTACCGACGCGGCGCTGGCCTTGTCCGTGGCGCGCGAGATCGTCGAGCGAGGAGCCATCGACGAGGACTACGTGCGCGAGCAAACCGACCTCGGGTTCTTGGTCAAGGACGACGGTCGGTTCTTGCGCGAGTCGGACTTCCATGAGGGCGGCCGCGACGACGTGTTCTACGTGTTCGACGAGCAAAGCCGCCGCATCGCCAAGGCCCCCGGCACGCGCGGTCGCTGGAGTGACTCGATCGAACTCGGCCGCTTGCGACCGGCTCTCGGCGGCCGCTTCGAGGTCGAGACGGTGCGGGGTACGGTCGAGGTGCGCCCGGTTTTGGAACTGCTGCGCCAGCGGCTGGCCGAGTACACCGTGGAGCGAGTGGCGGCAGAGACAGGCGTTGCACCCGAACTGCAGCGCCGCCTGGCCGACGTCCTGATCCGCGCCGACCGTGCCATCCTTTACGCTTCGTGGGGATCGAACAAGTCCTACCACGCCGACTTGTTGCAGCGCGCCCTGATCCTGATCTCGGCCTTGCGAGGCCATCACGGGCGCGCCGGCGCCGGAGTCCGCTTTGCAGCGTGGTTTCCCTTCGAGGGCGCCAACGCGCTCATCCCGGGCGCGGCAGGCTCCTGGTACGAGCGACTGCTGCTGCGCGTGCTCCGGCTGCCGCCGCGAACCATCGAGGACGGGATTGCCCGCGCGAGCGAGAACCTCGGCTGGACGCCTTCGCATTTGTTCCTCTACGTACACGGCGGGCTCGACCGGGCCCAAGACGCCGACGCCGTCGACCCAGCTCTCGGCCGGCCGGCCCGCTCTTACATGCGCGAGGCGATCGAGCGCGGCTGGCTGCGCCCGAGGCCGGCCGCCGGGCGGCCTCCTCGAGTCCTGGTTACGAGCGGCGTGAATCCCCTGCGCCGGTGGCCGCTTCCCCAAGTCGTCGAGCGCGTGCTGTGGCCGAAGCTCCGGATGATCGCGGCCATCGACTTTCGCATGTCGACGACGGGCGCGAAGGCGGACCTGCTGCTCCCGGCGGCAGGCTACTACGAGAAGGCAGGGATCAAGTACGCGCAGTCGCTGGTCCCGTACGTTGTCGTTGGGGAGCGCGTCGTGGATCCTCTCGGCGAAGCGCGCAGCGAGTGGTGGATCATGACGATGCTGGCCCGCCACCTCGAGCAGCGGGCCCAGGCGCGCGGACTACGCGGGCCGCTCGCCAACATTTACCGCGAGTTCACGGGCGGCGGCCGCTACGGCCCGGACAGCGACGAGAAAGTGATCGACGATATCTTGCGCCACTCCGAGATCACCCGAGGCATTGGATGGGAGGAAGCACGCCGTGCGGGTGCAATTGCGATTCGCTCGGCGGGGGCCTGGGGCACCACGAGCGGCATCGGCAGCGACCTCGAGCCGGGCATGGTGCTGGCCCCTTCGCGCTGGCATGTGCGCGACAAGCACGCGTGGCCGACGCTGACGGGCCGCCAGCAGTTCTACCTCGACCACCCTTGGTACCTGGAAGCCGACGAAGCCCTGCCGCGGTCCAAGCCCTTGCCGCCGGCGGGGGGCCAGGGACCCATCCTGCTGTCGGGCGGTCATAACCGCTGGAGTATCCATGCGATTTGGCGCGCCCACCCTGAATTGCTGCGCCTCCAGCGAGGCGAGCCGGTCCTGTGGATTTCCCCGGCCGACGCCCGGCGGCGCGGCATCGAAGATGGCGACTACGTGCGCGTTGCGAACCGCCACGGTTCGTTCCGAGTGCAGGCGCGCGTATCGCCGGCCACGGCACCGGGGATGGCGATTATCTATCATGCTTGGGAGCCCTATCAGTTCGCCGGCTGGCGCGGCAACATGGAGGTCGTTTCTTCACCGTACAAGCCAACCCATTTGGTCGGTGACTACGGACACCTCAGGCGCCGCGTTTTCCTGTGCGGGCCCGTTCACGTTCCGCGAGGGATTCCGGTCGAGATCGAGCGAATCGAGGGCCGGCAAGAAAAGTGAGGAACCCGGCGAAGGGGTCGCCGCGGCGGCGGGCCAGGACTTGCGTGCGCCCGTGTGCGGCAGGGCGCCGGCTGCCGGCGGCGATTCTGCACGGCTCTCGCATCACGTTCGGGCCGGGCCGGAGCATGGCTGCCCCTCTGGACAGCGCCGGGGCGAGGCGCTAGAGGATTGGCGCGCCGGACGCGGCCGCAGGATCAGCCGGGCGGCCAGCCAGCGAGCGGGGAGGAAACAGTGGCCAAGCTGTTGTGGAAACCGTCGCCGGAGCGTATCGCTCGGGCAAAGCTGACGCGTTTCATCGAGACGGTTCGCGCCCAACGCGGCATCGACGTCGGCAGCTACGACGACCTCTACCAGTGGTCGATCACCGAGATTGCCGACTTTTGGGAGTCGGTACTGAAGTTTGTAGGAATCCGCCTGTCGGCTCCCTACCGGGCGGTTCTCGAGAACCCAGTCATGCCTGGGGCGCGCTGGTTCGTGGGCGCGCGCCTCAACTTCGCCGAGAACCTCTTGCGCTATCGCGACGAGCGGCCGGCGCTCGTTTTCGTCGGGGAGCGCGGCGAGACCGGTGAGCGCGTGAGCTACGCCGAACTTTACCGGCGGGTGGCGCGCATGGCCCGGTTTCTGCGCGAGCGAGGGATTAAGGAAGGCGACCGCGTGGCGGCATTCATGCCCAACCGGATCGAGACGGTCGTGGCGATGCTTGCCACGACGAGCCTTGGCGCGATTTGGTCCTCGTGCAGTCCCGACTTTGGCTTCAAGGGCGTCATGGATCGGTTCGGCCAGATCGAACCGAAACTGTTGCTGACGGCCGACGGGTACTTTTACGGCGGCAAGGCCTTCGATTCGCTCGAGAAAGCAGCGCAGGTCGCGCGCGAAATCGACTCGATCGAAACGGTCGTGGTGGTGCCCTTCACGCGCGAGCGGCCGGACCTCAGCGGCGTGCCCAAGGCGGTTGCCTGGGATGAGGCGCTGGCCAACGATGCGCGCGACGTCGAGTTCGTCCAAACTCCATTCGACCACCCCGTCTACATTCTTTATTCTTCGGGTACGACGGGCGTGCCCAAGTGCATTGTCCACGGCGCGGGCGGAACGCTGCTGCAGCACGCCAAAGAACACATTCTTCACACGGACATCGACCGAGACGACGTCGTCTTTTACTTCACGACCTGCGGCTGGATGATGTGGAACTGGCTGGTGAGCGCTCTGTTCACCGGCGCCGAGATCGTCCTGTTCGATGGAAACCCTGGCTACCCGGATCTCAACGTGCTCTGGCGCATGGCGGCCGACCGGGGGATTTCGGTCTTCGGCACGAGCGCCAAGTTCATCAGTATGTGCCAGAAGGCCGATGTTCATCCCGGTCGCGATTTCGATCTCGGCCGCCTGCGCGCGGTGCTCTCGACTGGTTCGCCGCTTTCCGTCGAAGGCTTCGAATGGGTGTACCGGGAAGTGAAGAGCGACGTGCAACTGGCCTCGATTTCGGGGGGTACGGACATCATTTCGTGCTTCATGCTCGGCTCCCCGATCGACCCCGTCTATGCCGGCGAGATCCAAAAACGCGGCCTCGGCATGAAAGTCGAGGCGTGGACGGACGAAGGAAAGCCGGTCGTGGGACAAAAGGGCGAGCTCGTGTGCACGGCGCCGTTTCCGTCCATGCCGGTCGGTTTCTGGCGCGATCCGGATGGCGAGAAGTACCGCGACGCTTACTTCCGGTACTTCCCCGGGGTGTGGCGTCACGGGGACTACATCGAGATTACCGAACGAGGGGGCGTGATTGTCTACGGCCGGTCGGACGCCACCCTAAACCCCGGTGGCGTGCGGATTGGCACGGCGGAGATCTACCGGCAGGTCGAGGCGCTCGACGAGGTGGTTGACTCGCTGGTAGTCGGCCAGCGGTGGGAGGACGACGTACGCGTCGTTCTGTTCGTCGTCCTGCGCGAGGGGGTTGTGCTCGATGACGCCCTCGTCGAGCGGATCAAGCAGGTGATTCGCAGCGGGTGTACGCCGCGCCATGTGCCGGCCAAGATCCTCGCGGTACCCGATATTCCCCGGACGCTAAACGGAAAGAAGGTGGAGATTGCGGTGACGAAGATCATTCACGGCGAGGAAGTCGGCAACCGCGACGCGCTGGCCAATCCGGAGGCGCTCGACTATTTCCGCGACCTGCCCGAGCTGCGCACGTAAGGAGAACGAAAGCATGACAACTGCCGCCAGACTGCACGAGCTCGACCTTCCGAAGCGCGTGATCATCGGGGAGTGCTGGGCGCGCGACGGATTGCAGAACGAAGCCCAGATTGTGTCGACCGAGCACAAAGTGGAGATGATCACGGGGATGGTCGAGGCGGGAATCCCTAAGATCGAGGCAACGAGCTTCGCCCACCCGCGCTATCTTCCCCAGTTTGCCGATGCCGAGGAAGTGCTGCGCCGCATCCCGCGCAAGGAAGGCGTCCATTACCGCGGAATTTGCACGACGATGAAGGCGGTGGCCCGCGCGATTGCCAGTAAGGAAGACGGCTACGGGGTCGACGAGATCGCCATGGTCATTTCGGCGAGCGAGGCCCACAACCTGGCCAACGTCAAGATGACTCACGATGAGAACAAGCGACTGCTCGAAGAAATGAGCCGGGCCGCCATCGATAGCGGACACGAGGTCTTCGGTTGGGTGCTGACGAGCTTCGGCTGCCCGATTCGCGGCGATGTCGACCCCGAGGAAGTGCTGCGGATGGGAAAGTGGTGGAAAGACATTGGCGCCAAGTACGTCGGCTTCGGGGACACCACTGGCGTCGCCAACCCGATCCAGGTTTCGCGCTTTTACCAGCGGGTGCTCGAGGAGGGATTCAGCCGCGAGGAAGTCGTGGTCCACTTCCATGACACCCGCGGCTGGGGCGTGGCCAACTCGCTGGTCGGGCTGATGTACGGTTTCGTTCACTTCGACTGCTCGCTCGGTGCGATCGGAGGCCAGCCGAAGACCGGGGCGGCCGAATACCACCGCGGTTTCTCCGGCAATACGTGCACCGAGGACCTGGTAGGGATGTTCGACGAGATGGGGATCGAAACGGGCATCGACATCGAGCGCTTGTGCGCGCTCGGCCGGCGCGCCGAAGAGATTCTCGGGCGCCGCTTGCGTAGCAACTTCATCAACGCCGGCCCCGTTCCGCATCGAGGAGTCGTCTACGACGAAAAGCGCGGGATCGTGGAAGTGCGCAAATAGGAGGAGCAAGGTGGCAGAACCGAAGTACCCGACCGGCGAAGGACTGTGGTCGCGCGGAACGCGCCCGGAGCCAAGTTACCGCAGGGTCCGTTTCGGGCTTCCCTATCGCAGAGCGGTGGAAAACTTCCGCCGCGCGACCGAGGGGCGCGGCGACTTCGATCCGGCCACGCTGCTCGTGTGGGGCACGATGCAGGCCACCGGGGTCCTCAATGTGCTAAAGGAGGCCGAGCGTACGTTCGGCGAACAAGGGCAGGCCATGGTGCGGCGGGCGATCAACGCAGCCGGGCGCGAAGCGATGGCCGAGTTGCTCGACAACTCCGAGATTCCCGAGGAGCTCGAGGAAATCGAGAAGCTATCGTTTCTGGTGACCGCGATCAACACGATCCTCTACGCTTCGCTCGAGCGGCCGCGGATCGACTCGCCGGATCGGTGCGAGTTCGACATTCTTTGGTGCCCGCACCAGGACCGCTACACCGCGTTTGACTGCCGGGTGCAGCGCTACTTCGTCGAAGGGATGTTCGAAGCGCTCGAAGAGCGGGGCTACCGGGGATTTACGGCTTGGGTGGAGCAGCTCATTCCGCGAGGGGCCGACTGCTGCCACTTTGTCGTGGAGCGGCTGAAAGAGCCTCGGGGCCCGAACCCATGGCGCCAGTACTCGGACCAACTAGGCAAGCGCGCCCTCCAACGGGGATAAGTACAATTTCTAAGTACCTGAAAACAAAGGGGTTCGCTTGCCCGAAGCGAACCCCTTTGTTTTCAGGTACTTAGAAATTGTACTTATCCCCGTCATGAAAGCGGAAGTGCTGGCAGCGTACGCCGAGTACTGCAACCCGATGAAGGTTCGCACGCTCCGCCACGCCGGCCTCGAGGTAATCGAGGCCAGGCGTGAGGGGGCCTGCGTGTGGGACGTCAGCGGCAAGTGCTACATCGACTGCATCACCTCGGCGGGAAGCATGAATGTAGGTCGCCGCAACCCCGAGGTGGTCGAAGCGCTCAAACGAGCTCTCGACGAGTACGATATCGGCGTTTTCATTATCGCATCCAAGCCGAAGGCCGACCTGGCCAAGAAGTTGGCCGAGGTCACCCCGGGCGATCTCAAGATGACGATGTTCGCCGTCGGCGGGGGCGAAGCGAATGATTTCGCAATCAAGCTCGCGCGAGGCTACACGCGCCGCACCGAAATCATCACGACCGAGAAGTGCTACCACGGCCATACCGGCCTGGCGCTGGCCGGAATCGGGCGCGAGGCCTTCCGCAAGCCGTTCGAACCGCTTGCTCCGGGCTTCCGGCAGGTACCGTTCAACGACCTCGATGCCATGGCCGCGGCCATCAGCGAGCGCACGGCCGCAGTGATGGTCGAGCCCATCCAGGGCGAGGGCGGCATCCACGTTGCCACAGACGAATACTTGCAGGGACTGCGGCGCCTGTGCGACGAGCGCGGTGCCCTGCTCATCTTTGACGAAGTGCAGACGGGCTGGTGCCGCACGGGCAAGATGTTTGCGTGCGAGTACTCGGGGGTCGTGCCCGACATCATGACCGTCGCCAAATCGCTCGGGGGCGGACTGTATCCGATCGCTGCCACCGTGTTCAAGGAGCCGCTCGGCGAGTTCCTGATCGCCAATCCTTTCATCCACCTCAGTACCTTCGGGGGAGCCGATCTTGGCTGCATCGTGGCGCTAAAAACGATCGAGATCATGCAGCGCGAGCGGCTGTGGGAGAAAGCGCTAGCGCGCGGGGCCCAGTTCCAAGTTGGATTCGAGGAGCTCCGGCAGCGCCACGGGGAGATCTTGGCCGAGTACCGGGGACGCGGCCTCATGATGGGCTTACAATTTACCGACGACAGCCATGGACCGCGGATGACTTACCAACTGGCCAAGCGCGGCGTCATGGCTCTGTACTCGGGCAACGAACCGAGCGTGATGCGGCTAATGCCGTCGCTGGTGATTAGCGAAGCCCAGGTTGCCACCGTGCTCGAGGCACTCGATGCCTCAATGCAGGCGATCAAGGACGAAGACGCGGGCAGGGCCGTCCCCGTTCCCGAAACGCCAGGCAGGCGCCGGCGCCGGCGTCCCGGGCGTTCCTGAGCGAATCGCGACCGCAGAAGCAAGCATACCGCGGGAGGGCGCATAGAAATGGCCACTCAGCAGGAGATCACGGAGGCTCTTCTCGACTTTCAGAAACAGTGCAATCAGAACGAGCGCCTGCGGCGCATGCAAAGGGACTGGACCAAAACGATCCACATCGTGGCCGAAGACAACGAGTCGCGCCACACGATGACCGTCGTCGAGGGCGAGATCACCAAAATCGAAGAAGGATTGCACGGAACTCCCGACATTATCGTGAGGACCGACAGCGAAACGCTGTGCGACATGTTCTGGGGCGATCTCAATCCAGCTCAAAAGTACTTGCGGGGAGAACTCAAACTGAAGGCCTCCCAAGAGGACGTCATGCGCCTCGACGCGATCAATCTGATCATCTGGCCGGAGGACTGAAGCGCCGGCCGGAGCAGCCGGGCGCGGGACAGGAAAGGGGGAGAGGCCGTGAGTGAGGCGCGCCTGGCCAAAGTCGTCAAGCAGCGGACTGTCGTCTCGACCGGTGCCGGGATGGCGATGGCGACGGTCTCCTACAGCGCTAGCATGGAGCTGGCTACCATCGTTCTGGGGGATTCGGCTTGGATCGCGATCCTGGTTGCGGGGCTGTTTTGCCTGATGGCGGGTTCCTGCTTTGCCGAGCTCTCGGGCATGTACCCGACGGCGGCCGGGATCAAGCTGTTCATCGAGCGTGCTTTCAACGAGCGCGTCGCGATGTTGTTTGCGACGCTCTACATCACCGTGGCCATCTCGGTCGTCGGCGCTGAAACGTTCGTGCTCGCCCACGTGCTGCACGACGGAACCGGTATTACGGCGGTGCCGCCATGGGCCTGGGGAGTGACGTTTCTACTCGTAGTCCTCGGCCTCAACCTGCGCGGGATTCGCATCGCCGGTACGGCCCAAGACGTTCTTGCCTACTCGATGTTCGCGTTCTTGATCGGCTCCTCGCTCTACGCGATTGCCATCAGCCCGCAACCGCTCCATACGCCGCTTTCGGTTGGCGGTCCGGGGCGCCTTCTGGAAGCGGTAGCCGTGGGCGTGTTCCTCTACGTCGGTTTCGAATGGGTGACACCGCTGGCCGAAGAGGTGACGGACCAACGTTTGATCGCCCGCGGTTTGTTTCTGACGGTCGGCGTCCTGTTCGTCACCTATGCCTCGTTCAATGCGGCTCTGACCATGACGATGGCGCCTGCAATCCAGGCCCGGCCGGCCGATCCCACTTACGCTTCCCTGATCGACGCGGCCATTGCCAAGGGCGCGTTGCCGGCTACCGTTGACCGCGCCCACCTGACGTACGACCAGGCCAAGCAAGCATTCGGCACGTCGGTCGTCCCCCACGTGTTGCTCTACCGGCACTTGTTTGGAACCGCTGGGCTTGCCGTGATCGTGGCCATGAGCCTGCTGGCCTCGGTGACTTCCTTTAATGCGGGGACGATCACTGCCTCGCGGTTCCTCTATGCCCTTGCCCGCGACGGGAGCATGCCGAAGGTGTTCAGTCGGATCAGCATCCGCTACGCCACGCCCTACATGGCGTTGATCGCTCTGTCGGGGCTCTGTCTGGCGATCAGCGCGACCGTTTTCGTAACCGAGCGCTACGTGCCGGAGAGCTACGAGACGTTCATTTACCTCGGGGCCTTCGTCGAATGCATGATCTACACGGTGATGGCTTGTTCGTTGATTGCGCTGCGACGCCGCCAGCCGCAGGCCGACAGGCCATACCGGGTGCCGGGGGGCTACCTCATCCCAGCCGTGGTGGCCGTCTTTTTCGGGTGCCTGATGATCGCGATTGTGATCGCCCACCCAGTGGTTGGCGTGGTTGTCGCTGGCCTTGCGATGCTTACTGCCTACTACGGCTGGAAAGTCGTTCCCGCCATGCGTGCCCGTGCCCGAGCGGCCCGCGCGCGGCGGCCGCGGCGCCGCCCTGTTCGGGCCTCCGCCGAGTAACTTTAGAGCTTTACCTGGCGGCCAAGTTCGACGACCCGGTTGGTGGGAATCCCGAAGTGCAGAACCGCCTCGCGTTGCAGCCGCAAGAGAAGTGAGAAGAGCCGCTTGCGCCATCTCGACATGCTGCGGTCCGGGCCTAGCACGATCGTTTCGCGGCCGAGGAAGTAGGTGGTCTGCTCCGGCCGGTACGCAGCCCCCGGCGGCAGCGCGCGGCGCAGGATGGCCGGAATCGCCGGCGTTTCCATGAAACCGTAGTGGGCCACGATCCGAATGACGCCTTCCTCGAACATCTCGATGTCGAAGCGCTCGGATTCGGGCACGCGCGGGACTTCCTCCGTCACGATCGTCAGTACCACGACCTGCTCGTGAACCACTTTGTTGTGTTTGATGTTGTGCATGAGCACTTGAGGCGTCTGCCGGGGATCGGAGACGAGAAATACTGCTGTTCCTGGGACGCGGGGAATGGGGTGTTCTTTGAGATCGCGCACGAAGTAGTCGAGTGACGGAAGTCCTTGGGCCAAGCGTTCGGCAACCTGCCGGCGGCCCTGCCGCCAGGTGGAAATGATGGCGAAGACGGCCCCTGCGATGACCAGCGGGAACCAGCCGCCGAGGAAAAGTTTGGTCATATTGGCGGCGAAGAAGGCGAGGTCGATCACGAGCAGGAACGAGACGACCCCGGCCGCGCGCAGCAGGCTCCAGCCCCACCGGCGGCGCATGCAGAAGAACAACAGGATCGTCGTGATCACCATCGTCGTCGTCACTGCAACGCCGTAGGCACCGGACAGCGCGCTCGAAGATCCGAAGCCGATCGTGGCGGCCAGAGTCAGAGCGAGCAAGGCTCCGTTGACGATCGGGACGTAGACTTGCCCGACTTGCTGAGCGGAAGTGTGGCGAATCTCCACGCGCGGTAGGTAGCCGAGGAGCACGGCCTGCCGGGTCAGGGAAAATGCTCCGGAGATCACTGCTTGAGAGGCAATCACCGTCGCCGCGGTTGCCAAGCCCACCAGCGGGTAGAGACTCCACGAAGGCGCCATCAGGTAGAACGGGTTGCGCGCCGCAGCCGGATTGCGCAGGAGCAGAGCCCCCTGGCCAAAGTAGTTGAGCACCAGCGAAGGGAGCACGAGAGCGAACCACGCGAGGCGAATCGGACGAGCTCCGAAGTGCCCCATGTCGGCGTACAGGGCTTCACCGCCCGTGACCACGAGGAAGACGGCTCCGAGCACCCGCAGCCCCTCAAGGCCGTTGCGGGCGAAAAAAGAAACAGCCGGCAGGGGAGAGAGCGCTCGGGCAACCTGCGGGGCTTCGGCAATGTGCGGCAACCCCAGCGCGGCCATGCATAGGAACCACGCGAGCGTTACGGGGCCGAAGGCGTTCCCTACGCGGCCGGTTCCCTGTCGCTGGATGAGAAACAAGCCAAACAGAATCGCCACCGCGATTGGGACTACGTACGGGTCGAAGACCGGCGTTGCGACCGATAGGCCTTCAACGGCGCTGAGCACTGAGATGGCCGGCGTGATCACGCCATCGCCGTAGAGCAGAGCGGCACCGAAGATTCCAAGAACGAGAATCGTCCGCCGCAGGGGTTCGTCGCGGCGGTAGGCGCCGAGTACGAGAGTCATCAAGGCCAGGATGCCGCCCTCGCCCCGGTTGTCGGCCTGCATGACGAGCACCAGGTACTTGACCGAAATGACGAGAACGAGAGACCAGAAGATCAGAGACAGGACGCCGAGGACGTTCTCGGGTGTAACCGGAAGGCCGCCCACGTGCGCGAAGCATTCGCGGAAGGCGTAAAGCGGGCTCGTGCCGATGTCGCCATAGACCACCC
>CAYZHO010000015.1:25902-27223 GCA_964478045.1 uncultured Myxococcales bacterium
GACCACCCCGAGCGCCCCGAGGCTCAGGGCCAGCAACTGGCGCCCTCGGGGCGTCTCCTTCCTGCCTGCTTGTGTGGGCGACTGTTCGAGCACTTACGATCCAGGACTTCGCCTGCCTTCAAATGCTAGCTGCGAGGTAGCCCAGCGCTGCTCTGCCCTAGGCTGGTTCGCCCTGCCTGCGCATTGCGGCGGCCTTCTCCCTTTTCACAGGAAACCGGCTAGCCGCGAGCCACGTTCCAACCGTACCTTCTTACCACAGAGGTCCTCTTCGGTCGCCTCGCCCGCAAGCTTGGGATCATCGCTGGCAACGAGGCTTCGCCTCCCGTCGTCGAACTCGCACAGCAAGACGGTCCGCGCGGGGCGCCCCGCCTCACAGACGACGGTGTAGGTGACCACTTTTGCCGTGCCCACAGCATCTGCTGCCAGCTCGACACGTTCGAGGAGGCGGGTGCAGGGTTCGGTCACGTCGAAAAAGGCGAATGGACGAGGTCCCGGCTCGGCAGACCAAAGAGAGACCCCCTGTTTGGTCAAGATGCCGCTGACCGCGGTTACCAGTCCGGCCGATTCGGGATCGCCGCGCAGCACCTCGGCCATGCGGACCAGCGCTTGGAAGACAAAGTGATTGAGCGGGCCGCCCGCAAACGCCATGCCTCCTGTTTCGGTCAGGCGGCGGTTCGGGTCCACCCCGATCTCCCGCGCTTGGATCCGCACGGCCGACGGAAAGCAACTATAGAGTTCCAGGTGCGAGACGCCCGTAAGGTCGAGCCCGGCGTGCTCGAGCACCGCCGAAGCAGCCACTGCGTAGCCCGGACAGCGATGGAGATACCGCCGCTCGCTAAGCGGTACCATGTGGTTCGAGTCGGCCACCGCCAGCGGAAACACCCAGCGGTCGCGATCAATGCCAAGGCGCTCGGCTACCTCGGCGGCGCATAGGATCAGGCCGGCCGCCTGATCGACGTCGATCCGCGAGCAGTGCGCGCGTGTGTACGGAAACGCAATCATTGGGTTTTCAGGCGACGGGCGGAGCAAGAAGTCGGCCGCCACAGGCTGGCGCTGCCACGCGTACGGGTTCGTAGCGCACGCTTCGCTCATGGCAGCCCACAGCCGAGCCACCTCCGTCCGGTGCTCCTCGAGCGACTGGTGGTCGGCCGCCCGCAGGGCGTTTTCCATCATCGCGTATTGCGTCACGGGTAGGGCCAGCCCGACCCGCAGTTCCTCCGCGTTGACGATCGGGGCGTGCGGGCGCAAGACGGAGTCGGGTTCAGTCGGGTCCTGTTCGGTCATCGGGGGCTTGATGCCGGCGAGTTGGGCTCGGCGCGCC
>CAYZHO010000016.1:0-21304 GCA_964478045.1 uncultured Myxococcales bacterium
GTCCCGAAGCGCTCGCCGGTCAAGCACCACGAGGTCGGCGGCGGCGTTTTCCCGAACGCAGCCGCGGTCGGAAAGACCGATCCGCTCGGCCGGCAGGCTGGTCATTTTGCGCACGGCCTCCTCGAAGGAGAACAGGCCGCGCTCGACGTAGGTAGCCAGCACGCGCGGGAAGGTTCCATAACTGGCCGGGTTTTGGTGACCGCGCGCGGTTAGGAACGTATCGGTTTCGACACTACAGGCCGGGTGGCCGAGGACGGCCTCGACCACGCTCTCGTCGTCCGCGGCGCCGCTGTACTTGTGGATCAACACGCGGGCGTTGCGGTGGCTGTCGAGGACGAGGCGCGCGTAAAAAGTCCACGGATCCATTCCCGCCGCCGCGGCCGCCTCGGTGACGAACATTCCATCGTAGCGGTCGAGGTCCGGCGCGTTGGCATGCATGATCTGGATGTCGCCGAGGTCGAATCCGATCTGGGCGAAGACCGCCTCGCCGAAGGCTTTGAGCGGCTCGAACCGCTCGGGGTCGGCGAGAACGTTTTCGAGTTCGGGCAGTAGTTCCGGGGGAAACAAGACACTCGCCGTGGTGTTCCCAGCCGTATACGGAAACGCGTCGAAGGCGACGTCGATGTCGCTCTGGCGAGCCCGCTCGATCAACCGAAGCGCTTCCTCATGCGTGGGCCAAGTGTGCCTGCCTACGAAAATGAGATGGCTTATTTGCAGGCGGACTCCTGCCCGGCCGGCGACTGCAAGCATTTCTTCGATCGCACGCAGGTTGTGTGGCCGCTCGCCCGGGTCGCTGCGATAGGCCCCGCTCGCCCAACTGTACGCGCGCAGGTGGGAAGTCACGAGCCTGCCGCGGCGCGCCGCCCACCCGGCGACTTCAACGAGCTCGTCCTGCTCGGCGAAAATGCCGGGCGGGTAGCCGAGTCCCGTGCTCACACCCACGCAACCGGCGTCGAGGGCTTCCGCGACCAGCGCTTCCATCCGCGCGAGTTGCTCGTGCGAGGGTGCGCTCGGATCGAGAGCGCCGCGCGTGGCGGCACGCACGGTCCCGTGACCGACGAGTTCGGCAAGATTGAGAGCCGGACGACTCTGCTCGACCACGGCAAGGAACTCGGCCATCGTACGCCAGGTGGGCTTGATCGGCCGGTCGACGATCAGCCGGCTCGCTTCTTGGATGCCCCCGAGGTTGGCCGGACTAACCGGCGCCGGGCTGAAGCCGCAGTTGCCCCCGACGACCGTGGTAATGCCCTGGCGCAGGAACGGCTCGACGAGCCGATGGTGATCGGGATCGGCGAGCAGAAAGTCAGCGTGGCTGTGAATGTCGATGAAGCCGGGAGTGACTGTCTTCCCGGTGCAATCGATCGTTCTTGCTGCTTCGACTTGCTCGAGGTCGCCGACGGCTGCGATGCGGTCCCCGGCGATTGCCACGTCGGCTCGAAAGCCAGGGCGCCCGGTTCCGTCGACGACCGTTCCTCCCTGCAGTTTGAGATCGCACTCCATGGCCACCCGCTACCAGGGATTCAAAACCGTGCCAAGGAGCGGGCCGGGCCAGCCGCCGCGGTCCTCGCGCACACAGGACCATCGATTTTTCGCGGACTTCGAAATTGTACTTATCCCTGTCAATCTGGCAGGAAGAGGGTGCTTGGCTGCCGCCGCGAGCGATGGAGGAAGCCGTGACGAACCTCTATCAGCAACTCGCCGAGGCGGTTGGCGCTGCCGACTCCCCGACGATTCCCCGCATCTTCGAGGTGCTCGCCGACGAAGACGATGCTCGCCTGCTGCTGGCAGCCTCCCCGCCGGCCACGCCTGCCGAGCTTTCCGAGCGCAGCGGGCTGCCCCTTGAGCAGGTCGAAGGGCGGATCGACCCGCTGTTTCGCAAGGGACTGTTGTTCAAGTCGAAGAAGCCGGACGGCGTGCGCTACTACCGGGTCCGGCATTTGATGCAGTTGCACGATGCGACGGCCGTCGCCCCCGACCCGCCGCCCGAGCTGATGGCGCTGTGGAAGCGCTTCATGGACGAGGAGTGGGACGCGGTCAGCCGCCGCCTCGAAGAGATCCTGCCCGCTTCGGTGCTGCGCGTGGTCCCGGTGGGCGTGACGATCGAACCGCAAACTCAGGTGCTGGCGTTCGAGGACGTCCGGGCGATGGTGACCGAGGCCGAGAGCCTTGCGGTGACGCGCTGCTCGTGCCGGGCGATTGACGGCGCTTGCGGAAAGCCGCTCGAAGTTTGCATCCAGCTCGACCGGGCCGCTGACTACGCGCTTGAGCGCGGCACGGGAAAGCCGCTGACGGCCGAGCAAGCGATCGAGATGCTCGAAATGTGCGAGCGCGAGGGCCTGGTCCACGTGGCCGAGAACAAGCGCTCGCGCGGGTTGGTGATCTGCAACTGCTGCCGGGATTGCTGCGTGAACTGGGCGTCGGTTCGCACCGGGCTGGGCAAGTTTGCAGCGCCGAGCCGGTTTCGCGCCGTCGTCGACGAGCAGGCGTGCACCGGGTGCGAGGACTGCCTCGAGCGTTGCTTCTTCGACGCGCTGGAAATGGACGAGAACGAGCGCGTCGCCCGCGTTCGGGCGGAGCGCTGCATGGGGTGCGGGCTGTGCCAGCTCGCTTGCGATCCGGTTGCGATTTCCATGGAGGAGGTCCGGCCGCAAGAGTTCATTCCGGCGTGAGCGGCGCGCGTGCACGAGCTGCAAGTCACCGAGCGGATTCTCGATATCGTGCTCGACTATGCCGGACGCAGCGAAGCGAAGAAGGTGGTGCGCGTGCATCTGACGATCGGAGATCTCTCGGATCTCGAACCGGAATGGATTCAGCACTACTTTGACTACTTGAGTCGCGGGACGATCGCCGACGGGGCGCGGCTCGAGGTCCGCAGGGTGCCGATCGTGGTGCGCTGCCGGGACTGCGGTGCGGACTTTAGCGTCGCGCGAGAAAATCTCGCCGACGCCGGGTGCGCCGAGTGCGGCGGAACGGAGCTCGACCTGGTGTCGGGCCGGGAGTATCGCGTCGACCACTTGGAGGTGATGTGAGCGAGCGGCTTCGCGTAATCGACGTCCGCGAGGACATCCGCGCCGACAACGCGCGAGCGGCCGAGCAGTTGCGCCAGCGGCTGGCGGCGCACGGCACGTTCTTGCTCAACCTGATGTCGTCGCCCGGCGCCGGAAAGACGACGTTGATCCTGGCCACCGCGCGCCGCCTGGCCGGACGCCTGCGCATGGCGGTCGTCGAGGCCGACATCGATTCCGCGGTGGATGCCGAACAGGTCCTCGCGGCAGGGGTGCCCGCGGTGCAGCTCCATACGGGCGGTCTGTGCCACCTCGATGCGACCATGGTCGCTCGTGGACTCGAGGCCCTCGACCTGAGCAGCTTCGACCTGGTGGTGATCGAGAACGTGGGTAACCTCGTGTGCCCGGCGGAGTTCGACACGGGCGCCACCGCCAACGCAATGATTCTCAGCGTTCCCGAGGGGGACGACAAACCCCTGAAGTACCCACTCATGTTTTCGGTCTGCGACGCCGTGCTGGTGGGCAAGACCGATTACTTGGGCCTGTCGGACTTCGACGTAGAGCGCTTGCGTGCTCGCGTGGCCAGGCTCAATCCTCGCGCCGAGATCTTCGAGGTATCGGCCAAGACGGGAGCCGGAATGGACGCGTGGACCGAGTGGCTCGTGCGGCGCGTGGAAACCATGCGACAGCAGGCGGGCACGCACTGAGGAACGGCTAGGCGGGCCGCCCGCTGCTGGCTTCCGTTCCCAGCTAAAGAAGCCTGGTTTGCCCGCCCGCCCGGCGGTGCAGCGACGCCCGTTCGGGCGCGGTAGGCCTGCTTGACTGACGGCGCCCCGGACCGCAAGGTGGCTTGGGATCGCGCCGCCTGCCGGTCGGGCTCGTGCCCGGTGCCCCCGGGTTGTGTAACGAGGGAGCGGAGCCAATGGGACACTTGACCGTCGCCAAACCTTATCTCGAGCTCCAGAAGCGGCTCGACAAGAACCCAATCGGCGCTCCAGCGACGGCGGAGCTCTACGAGATTCTGCGCATTCGATTCGCTCCGGAAGAAGCAGAGATCGGTGCCCGGATGCCGATGACCCCGGCGCCGCTCGAGGTGCTCGCGCGCCGTCTCGACGAAGACCCCGAGCGGCTCGAGGAAAAGCTCGATCGGATGGCGCGCAAAGGCCTCGTGCTCGACTTCGAGAGCCACGGCAAGCGCTACTACATGCTGGCGCCGACCGTGATCGGATTCTTCGAGTTCACCTTCATGCGCCTGCACGAGGATCTGCCCAACCGGCGCTTGGCCGAGTTGCTCTCCAAGTACATGTTCGAAGACGACACGTTCGCTCGCAATGCCTTCCGCGGCCAAACGCAGATCGGGCGCACCCTCGTGCACGAAAAGACCCTTCCGCAAGACTTGCGCGCCGAGATCCTGCCGTACGAGGCGGCCACCGAGATCATCAAGAGCGCGAAGCTCCATGCGGTCGGCCTGTGCTACTGCCGGCACAAAGCGCTGCATCACGGCAAGCCGTGCAAGAAACCGCTCGAGGTGTGCACGAGCCTCAACGGCTCGGCCGACTGGATCATCCGGCGCGGATTCGGGCGCAAGATCTCGGCCGAAGAGGCGCTTGAGATCGCCGAGCAGACGCGCGACCTCGGCATGGTGCACATTGCCGACAATGTGCAGAACGACGTCGGGTACATCTGCCACTGCTGCGGATGCTGCTGCGGCCAGCTACGAGGGATTACGACCCATGGAATCCGCAACGCGGTGCACACGAGCAACTTTTTGGCCACCGTGCGCGAGGAGAAGTGCAAGGCGTGCGGGCGGTGCGTGAAGGCCTGCCCAGTGATGGCAATCGCGATCAAGGCCACCGCCTACGGGCAGGCTTCGGCGGTCATCGACGAATCCCTGTGTCTCGGCTGCGGGGTTTGCAACCTAGCCTGCAAGAACAAGGCGATGACGATGATCCCCCGCGAGAAGCGGGTCTTCACTCCGGCCGACAACATCGAGCGGCTCATTCGGGCGGCGGTCGAACGCGGAACGGTCCATCACTTCCTGTTCGACGATCCCGACAGCGTTACCGCCCGGGGACTGAACCTGGCGCTTGGGGCTTTGCTCGCATTGCCGCCGGCCAAGCGACTCCTGGCCATCGAGCAGGTCAAGTCTCTCTTCGTCAAGGCGATCTTGGCCCGGGCTGGCAGCACGCGCCAAGAACCAACTACCGGAGACCGGCAGGACCGCCCCGCCTCTTGACCGGCTCGAGGAGAGCTTCGAGGTCGCTTTCCTCGAGCTCATAGCCGCGTGGGAACGGAGGGCCCGGTCTCAGGCCGAGAGCCTGGCAGACCTGCGGATGCTGGTAGTAGGCCGTAAGCGCTTCCAGGTAGATCGCTTCGAAGGCCTGCGGGGCCTCGGCGGCCAGTGCGGCAAGCGCTTCGGCGGCGGCATCAGCTCTAGATCCTTGTTGCGCGGTTCGAGCGGCAAACGCTGCCAGAAGTCGGTCGAGCTGGCGCTGGGACTCGGCCGAACGCGCCAGGCCTTCCGCTACCGTCTGGGCAAGACTCAAGCTCCCGGCGCCAGGCAGGCGCCCGTCTGCACTCGGCGGGATTAGGGCCTCGAGTAGTGCCTCGAGCGCGGCCAGCGACGTGGAGTCGGTGGGGGGAAGCGTCCCGTTCATCTTCTCGTTGTCGCGTTGCTCCGCTGCCATCTCGTCGTGTCCGTTGAGCTGAATGCCGGCATTGCCTTTTGCTTCTTCGCCTCGCCTCCGCCGGCGCTTTCATCCCCGCCGGCTTGGCCGCTCAGTCGAACAGATTTGCCAGCCGTTTCTTCATGGCGTCTGCAATGTACAGGGCCAGGGCCTGGATCGTGTTCGTCGGGTTCACGCCGGCCGAAGTGACGAAGATGCTCCCGTCGACAATGAACAGGTTCGGCACGTCGTGGGCTCGCCCCCATGAGTTGACCACCGAAGTCTCCGGATCGTTTCCCATTCGTGCGGTTCCCATCAAGTGCCAGCCGGCTAGCGACCATGGTGCTTCCGACGTCACCATTGCGGCGCCAGCCGCCTCGAGGACTTCGGTGGCCCGCGCAACCGCATGATCGAGCATCCGGCGGCTGTTCTCGCTCAGGGTGTAGTGGATTTCGGGCGCCGGGATGCCGCTGCTATCGGTCAGGGTCTGCGACAAGGTCACGCGGTTGCGCGGGTCGGGCAAATCCTCGCAAATGGCCAGCAGTCCGGCCGTGTGGTCGAAGATCATGTCGAAAGTGTCGTGGTGTGCCGCTCCCCACGGCAGCACCCCGGCCTGCGCTGCCCACCTGGCGATCGTAACCGGGCCGGCGCCGCGCAGAATTTCGAAGGAGTACCCGCGAACGAAACCGCGCTGGGGATCGCTCCCGTAGAATTCGTGGCTCATTAGCCCGCACCCTGGCGGACCTTTGTAACCGCCGAGACGCTCGGCGAAGACTCCCTGAACGAGAGCGTACGGGTGCAACATGAGGTTGCGCCCAACTTGTCCGCTGCGGTTCGCAAGACCGTTGGGGAAAAGCTTGGAGCGCGAGTTGAGAAGGAGCCGGGGCGTACCGATTCCGTTACAGGCAAGCACGACTACGTGAGCCCGCTGCCGCCGGGTCACGCCGTCGGGGCCGACGTACACGACCCCGTCGGCCATGCCGCGTTCGTTCACGGTGATTTCGCACACGCGCCGGCGCGGCAGTAGCCGCACGCCCCGCCGGATCGCTGCCGGCCAGTACGTGATGTCGGTGCTTGCCTTGGCGCCCTGCGCGCAGCCGCTCGTGCACGTTCCGAGGTGAACGCAGCGGGCCCTGCCCTGGTACTCGCGCGTCGCGATGGCACTGTCGGAAGGCCACCAGTGCCAGCCAAGAGCGTTGAAGCCGCGAGCCAGGGTTTCGCCGACGCGTCCCAAGGGAACCGGCGGCAGCTGGACGCGCTTGGGAGGGTAGGCGGGATTCCCGGCCAGCCCGGCAACACCCATCATCCGTTCGTTTTCTTCGTAGAATGGTTCGAGCGTGTGGTAGTCGATCGGCCAATCCTCGGCTACACCGTCGAGGGTGCGGACTCTGAAGTCGTTCGGGTGAAAGCGCGGGAAGTGTGCGGCGTAGGTGATCGTACTGCCTCCCACGGCGTTGAACATCGCCGGGCGCACCGGCGCGTCGCGGTCGTCGACCGGGTAGTCTTCCGGGCGCTGCCGGTCGTTGGGGCAAAGGGCGAAGTCGCGATGGGCACGGGCCTCCCAGTCCTGGCCGGCGGCGGGGTAGGCGGCCGGGTCCATCCAATCGCCCTGCTCGAAACACACGATGTTCATTCGCGTTTCGGCGATGCTCCACGCAAACGCCGCGCCCGCGGCTCCGGCCCCGACGATGAGGACGTCGGCGACTTCTTCGCTCTTACCCATTTCGGCTTCGCGCGCTGGCCCGCTGCGGCCCGGGCCGGGCGCGTTCCGACTCGGCCCGTTGCCCGCAAGCCTCGGTCATGACGGCATTCGCTCGAAAGCCGGGATCCCCGGTGGCACGTGATGGAACGGCTGCTTGTCGATCGTGTAAATCGCCACTTGAGGTCCCTCGAACACCGCAGGGTCGTCCAGCGTTCCCACCTTGAGCATGACGGCCGGGTAGCCCGGGGCTCGAGTGAGCACGTGGGTTCCGCACTCGGGGCAGAACTCGCGCGTGACCGGTCGTTCGAGGTCCTTTCGCCTGAACGCTTTCGGCGTGCCTTGGGTATAGCGGAAGCCCTGTTCGGGCATGCCGAGAACGTAGTTCGGGCCGCCCCCTGAAATGTACTGGCATTCGCGGCAATGACATTGCCCCTTAAAGAGAGGTTCTCCCTCTGCCTCGTACCGAAGCGTTCCGCAGTAACAGCGTCCGGTGACTTTCATTGTGCTTCCTCGCTTACACTCCGGCCGAACGCCGGCGCGGAGCAGTTCTCCGTGCAGCCGCCCGGGCGACCGCCGAGCCTTGAGCCTATGCGGGAGGCTCGCCCGATGGAAGCCCCACGCCAGTGAGCACCTTAGCGCAGACCGGACGGACAGGGAGCCCGCCTGAGCTGCCTCCAAGCGGCGAGCCTATGACCAGAAAGCGTGGCGGGTGCGCGTGTTCCAAGCGGCGCTGTGGCGCCAGACGAGGGGCCAAACAGCCGCAGGCAACCAGCAGGCGGCCGGCCGTTGGCTGAACGCTTCAAGCCGGTCAGGTTTCTCAAAGCAGCACGTGCGTTGCAGCCGCCGCTACCAGGGCCGCTACTGGCAGGGTGGCCACCCAGGCGGCCGCAACTTCGCCGAGGCTGCGCCACCGGAGGCTGGCCTCTAGAGCGCCCACTCCCGCGATTGCGCCTGTTGCCACGTGCGTCGTCGACAGCGGCAAGCCGAGAGGGGAAGCCACCCCCACAAGTGTCGAGGTGGCAAGGTTTGCGGCCAGCCCCATCCCCTGCTCCATCGGTGTGATGCCGCTCGCCATCACTTGCGCGACACGCCTGGCCGCGAATACTCCCCCACAGGCCATGGCGGCTGTGACCGCCACCGTGAGCTGCGCTGGGGTCAGGAGTCCGCTCAAAGCAGCGAGACCGACAATTTTGGGAGTATCGTTCATCCCGCGGGCAAGTGACACCGAAAGACCGCTCATCGTGTGAATTGCCTCGGCCACCCTCTCTGCGTCGATTCCTACTAAACGGCCGCTGTAGCGGCGGCGGCATTCAACCTTCGTTGCAACCGACACAGTGATGGTCCGGAGTACCTGCAGATGCGAAACTTGACCTGCTGAGATCGGCGCGGCGGAAGCAGTTCGCCTAGCGGACGCGGTCGCCGCCGTACGGGGAACGGCGGGTACCGGCTGGCTGCCGGCGCAGATGCACAGTTTTTGGGAGATCCCATAGCGCGCGTCCAACAGGCGACCGGCGCTCCTAAGTCCCGCAGCGAGCACAAGCGCTATGAGCGGGGAGATCGCGAGCGGCACGAAGAGGCCGGCTAGAACTGGTGCAGCCGCCCGCGGGTTGGAACCGCTGGCCAGTGCCGCGCCAGCAAAAGCGCCGACAATGGCATGGGTCGTCGAGACAGGCAGTCCCCGCCAGGTCGCTAACAGGATCGTGACGACGGCTCCGAGCGCTATAGCAGCGAGGACCGGCTGACCCTGCGAGCCGGACGGTAGCAAGCCCCCGCGGGAAAACACTGCGGCAAGCCGCGGCGCCCATACGGCAGAGCCGAGTGAACCAACGGCGGTCGCGGCGCTGGCGAGGACGAGTGCGCGCTGCCGGCTGATGCTCCCGCAGCCAATCAGGGTTGCCATGCCTTTCGGGTTGTCGTTGGCACCGTTGGCGAAAGCGAGAAGCAACACAGTGGCGAGCAAGGCACCGCTCAATTCCCACCTCCTGGCGTGACCTAGATTGCACTCCGGCCCAGGGGCTTTAGGGGCCGCACCGTCCGAGCAACCGTTTCGGGTACGCATGTGCGGTTGCCGGGTTACGTCCGGGTGCCAAGTCGGCTGCGGCAGCACCGCGGTTGCCTCCCCCACGGCGATGTTGGAATGACCGGGCCCGAACGGTCTTGACGGGCACGCCAGAGCGGGTTAACAATCGACACAGCGTGTAGGGGGAATCCCCGGACTGCAAGCCGCCTGCCGGATTCCGTGAATTTGAGCGGTGTTCGTCGTGCACGCGCGGACGGCCGTGCGTCTTGCGTCCCGCGCTATACACACGGCGTGCTCGCGACGTGGGGGGCTTTCCGCGCTTTGGAAAGCGTCGCCCGCACCCCGATCCACGGAGGCCGTACCATGGCACGCTCTTGGCGCGCGTGGCTTTGCCACAGCCGAATTTTCCCGCGTTTTGCCTGCCCCGGGAGGGAGGAGCAGGCTAGCTTAGACGAGGAAAAGCAGAGAACTTCCAGTAGGCGAGCGCACCAGCGAACTGCGCTCCCCGCTCTTGCGCTTCTGCTGGTGTGGGCTGCGCCGGCTTGGACCGACACGGCAACGCCGTTAGGCCCGGACGGCGGGCCGGTGGCCAGTGTGGCGGTCGACCCGGTGGTCACCACCACGGCTCTGGCAGCGAGCTATAACGGCGGCGTCTTTCGAACCACGGACGGGGGCGCTTCCTGGCAACTCGTTGCCTTTGCCACCGGGTTGGGCGGATCCAAAGTCGCGTTCGCCCCTTCAGACCCGAACATTGCCTACGCGACGGGCGGATCGACGCTCCTGCGTTCGGCCGACAATGGAGTTACGTGGGCGGCACTGGCGATGGGGCCCCCGTGCTTTTTCGCCTTCAACGTAGACGTGCATCCCTCGTTGCCCGATACGATCTATGCGACCAACGGTTCATCCCAAGTTTGCATCAGCTCGGACGGGGGCAACACGTGGTCGGCTGTCACCGTTGGCGGCAGCGTCCAGGACGTTGCCATCGATCCGTCTTTTCCAAACGTCTTGTACGCGGCAACCAACAGCGGTGTCTACAAGTCGACCGACGGAGGTGCGTCTTGGACGCTGCTCAGCCTTTCCGCGTACGTCAATGTCGTCGCTGTTGATCCGAGTACCCCGGACTTCGTGTACGCCGGCACCACGATGGGCCTTTACCAGAGCGCCGACGGAGGGGCCACTTGGCAGTGGGCTGGGGGAGTGACGCTGCCGGCATGGTCGGTACGCGACATCGAGATAAATACCGCCAACCCGCAGGTTCGCCTTGGGATCTTCGACCCGGGAGCCGTCTACAAATCCGCCGACGGGGGCGTTACGTGGTCGCAAGTCTCGCTCGCGGGGGCAACCCCGGTGGACTTAGCGTTCGACCCTACGGACCCCGCGACGGTGTACGCGGGTCTGTGGACCGGAGGCACTCTCTGGAAGACGATCGACGGGGGTGCGAGCTGGTTTGCGGCGGAGGCCGGAATCACCGGCGTCGATCTGGAAGCGCTGGCCGTTTCTCCAGCGGCGCCAGGTCTAGTGTTCGCGTCGGACAACACGCACGTTTGGAAGTCCGCCGATAGCGGCGCTACCTGGACGCAGTCCCTGTCGGTGCCGTCCGGGTTTGCCCGCGCCTTGGCGGCCGATCCTAGCAACCCTTCGGTCGCCTACGCCGCGGTAGATGGCCAGGGAATCTACAAAACCACCGACGGTGGCGCGACGTGGACGAAGACTTGGAGCACCACCGAGGCGTTTGGCGCACTCGCGGTCAATCCTTTCAACCCGTCGGAAATTCTTGCCGGTGCCCACGGTTCCACTGTTGGCATCTACAAGTCGACCGATGGCGGCCTCACGTGGGCACCCTCGAATTCAGGACTTCCTTCGCCGGCTGGGGTCCAAGCCTTGCTCTACGATGTGACGACACCCGGCCGTGTTTACGCAGGGCTGTACGCTCAGGGGAGCGGCATCTACGTTTCTGGCGACGGCGGTTCCACGTGGGTCCAAGTAAGTTCGAACGGAACGGTGTCGCTAGCGCACGATACGCGCATCGGGGCAGCCGGCAGGGTGTACGCCGGAGGCTACGGAGGACTGTGGTGGAGCGACGACTGGGGCAGCTCGTGGCACGCGAGTAGCGGCTTGCCGGCGGGACACTACGTCGAGTCGATTGCGGTCGATCCGGTTCTGCCCGGCATTGCTTACGCGGGCACCACCGGCGCCGGTCTCTATCGTACGGTCAACGGTGGAATTTCGTGGCAGCCTTACGATCCCGGCCTTCCCAGCTCCCTCGGGATCGCAGAGCTCGCCGCCGACCCGTTCAGCAACCGCCACTTTTATGTGGCTACCAACGGCCTTTCCGTGTTCGGAGTCGATGTTGCCTGCGGCAACGGAATCATCGACGCTGGTGAAGCCTGCGACGAAGGCGCGGCCAACGGTTCGTCCTCGTCCTGCTGCACCGTGGAGTGCCAGGTCAAGCCGGCGGGAACCGTCTGCCGCGCCGCCGCAGGGGTCTGCGACTTGACGGAGACCTGCACCGGAACGAGCGGGCAATGCCCGGCCGACCAAAAAAGCACGGCGGTCTGCCGGCCTGCGGCTGGCCCCTGCGACTTGGCAGAGCAGTGCGACGGCGTGACCAACGATTGCCCCGTCGATCAGCTCGCTCCGGCCGGTACGGTCTGCCGGCCCGCGGCCGGGGCTTGCGATGTCCCGGAAACCTGCAGCGGTGGCAGCCCGAGCTGTCCGGCCGACCAGTATGTTGCCGCCGGAACGGTGTGCCGGGCGGCCGCGGGAGTGTGCGACGTGGAAGAAGTGTGTCCGGGAACCGGCCCCGACTGTCCCGCCGACCAGAAAAGCACCGCGGTGTGCCGCCCGGCAGCCGGCCCGTGCGACCTGGCCGAGCAATGCGACGGGACGAGCGATCAGTGCCCGCCCGACCAGTTCGTGACGGCAGGGACGGTGTGCCGTGCAGCTGCCGGTGAATGTGACATTGCAGAGACTTGCGATGGGGCCAATGCGGCGTGCCCGCCGGATCAGTTGGCTCCCGCAGGGACGCCGTGCGGCGATCCGACGGCGAGTCAGTGCACGAACCCGGACACCTGCGACGGTAGCGGAACGTGCCTGCCCAACCACGTCGCTGACGGTACCGCCTGTGAAGACGGCAATGCCTGTACCGCCGGGGACACTTGCCAGAGTGGCGTGTGCGCGAGCGGTGTTCCAACCACGTGTGACGACGGCAGCCCGTGCACCGTCGACACGTGCGATCCCACTAGCGGATGTGTCTTCCTCGCGCAGCCGGACCCGACCTGCCGCGCGGCCGGGCAGGCGGCCTTCCAGGTGGTCGACAAGGGCAATCCGAACAAGCGCAAGTTGGCCTGGAAGTGGAAGAAGGGGGACGCCACGCCGATCGAAGACTTCGGTGCGCCGGATGTCGATACCGACTACCACCTGTGCGTATACGACTCGTCCGCGTCCGCATACGAGGTCGCAACGGAGCTGCTGGTGGTTCCGGGGTCGGGCTGGCGCCAGACGCGGGCAGGTTGGGTCTACAAGGATCCGAGCGCTGCGAGCGACGGTGTGAAGATCCTCAAGCTCAAGGCGGGAGCGGCCGGAAAAGCGCAGATTCAGCTCAAAGCGGTCGGCGCGGCGACGCCGACTCCGGCGGCCGTTTCGCCGGATCGCTTCTTTACCCAGGACCCCGTCGTCACGGTCCAAATGTGGAACGGCTCGGGAATGTGCTGGGGAGTCGAGTTCGATTCTTCGATCAAGAACACCGGCACGGCTTTCAAGACCAAGCGAAAAGTGATCGTGCGGTAACGCGCGGCATTGCCGGCCGCGGCTCTCCCGCGGAGAGCCGCGGCCGGGCAAACACAGCCGGCGGGTTGCTCGAGCGGCGGTGGTGGCGAGTCTTCTTCTCCCGGACTAAAGTCGCCCACCGATGGAGTTGTTCGCGGCTCACCCGCGGTTGTGCAAGGCGCTTCCACACATTCGTCTCGGGACATTCCCGACCCCGGTGCGCAGGCTCGAGCGCCTGGCCGCGCGCCTGGGCATGGATCACCTGTACGTCAAGGACGACGGCCTGAGCGCCCCGGAGTTCGGCGGCAACAAGGTACGCAAACTCGAGTTCCTGCTGGCTGCGGCGCTCCGGAGGGGCGCGCGCGAGGTCTTGACCTTTGGGTACGCTGGCTCGAACCACGCGGCGGCAACGGCCTTCTATGCGAAGCGTCTTGGCTTGCGCAGTATCTCGATGCTGCTGCCGCAACCGAACGCGGCCTACGTCCGTCGCAACTTGCTGGTCAGCCATGCATGCGGCGCTGAGCTGCACCACCACCCGGACGTCGGCCGGCTCGTTGCAGGCACGTCCTATCAGCTGGCTCGCCACCGGCTGACGACCGGGCGCACGCCGATGGTCATCCGCGCTGGCGGCTCCTCGCCGTTGGGGACGTTGGGCTACGTGGCCGCGGCGTACGAGCTGGCCGAACAAGTCGCGCGCGGCGAGATGCCTGAGCCGGATGCGATCTACGTTGCCTTCGGGTCGATGGGAACGGCGGTGGGCCTGGCGCTGGGTCTGGCGGCTCGGGGGCTCACGACGCGGGTCGTTGCGGTTCAGGTCGTCGACCGCCGCATCGCAAACCGTTCGAAAGCGGTGCGGTTGTTCGCCCGCACGGCTGCCCTGCTGCACCGGGCCGATCCGAGTTTTCCGGAGCTTGCGCCGGCGTCAATGAACCTCGAGCTACGAGAAGAGTTTTTCGGCGGGGAGTACGGGCGCTTCACGGCCGAGAGCGTTCGAGCCGTCACTTTGGCACGAGAGGATGGCCTCGAGCTCGAGGGGACCTACACGGGGAAAGCCCTAGCGGCCCTGATCGCCGACGCTGAGGCCGCCGGGATTCGCCGCACGCGCGTTCTCTTTTGGAACACCCACAATGCCCGCGACCTTTCGCACCTCATCGAGGGCACCGACTACCGCAGCCTGCCGACTGCGCTGTGGCGCTACTTCGAGGAACCGCTACAAGCGCTCGACATCCAAAAGCCCTAGAGCCGGCTGGCACCGACGAGGCACCCCGCGGCGCTGGGCTGCCTCAGGCAACGTTGGGGTTCGCCAGGTTCTTCCTGTACGTGAAGTTTCCTCTCTAGTGGCTTGATTTTGTGAGATTTTCTTAAGCTCTTTCGAGGGTTGCATAAAGCCGTTCCAACACGATGCCCGGTTGCGTTGCGTCGCGGCCGGCGGGGGGTAAACATGAAGCTTGTGGTTCGAGACGAGAGCGCGCTGGCGCGAGGAGGTGCGCCCATGGGCGAGACGGCGAGCCGGAGTTACGACGCGATCGTGGTGGGCACCGGTCCGGGTGGAGCAACGGTTGCCCGCGAGCTGGCTAGAAGCGGCAAGCGGGTCGTAATGGTCGAGTGGGGTAGCAACGCTCCGGTGACGGGCAAGGCAGGGCGCTTCCTTGCCGCGGCGGGCATTCCGGGCAAGGGACTGCTCATTACCAACCGGATGCTGGCGATGTTCCGCGGTATCACGACGGGGGGTAGTTCCCTGTTCTTCTACGCCACTGCCTTCGATCCACCACTGGACATGCTGCGTTCGTACGGGCTGGACATCGGCCGGGAGGTCGAGGAAGCAAAGCAGGAACTTCCGATTGCTCCCCTAAAGGACGAGCTGGTGGGGCCGATGGCCAAGCGGATCATGTCCGCGGCGCTCGATCTTGGCTACGACTGGCGAAAGCTACCGAAGTTTGTCTACCAGGATCGCTGCCGGCCGAACTGCTGGCGCTGCAACTACGGGTGCCCGTTTGGAGCCAAATGGAGTGCCCGAATGTGGGTCGAAGAGGCAGTGGGGCACGGCGCGCGGCTGGAAACTAGGGCCAAGGTCGAACGAGTACTGGTCGAAGGCTCGCACGCTACGGGGGTGGAGTTTCGCCGGCGCGGGCGCCGCGAGCGCTTGTATGCCGATACGGTCGTCGTGTCGGCTGGCGGCATCGGCTCGCCGATGATCTTGCGGGCCAGCGGCCTGCTAGGGGCCGGCTACCGGTTTTTCTTCGACCCGCTGATCGCGGTGATGGGCACGGTCGACGATTTGCGCGGAGGGCGCGAGTTTCCGATGGCTGCCGGCGTTTTGATGGAAGAGGAAGGCTACCTGATGACGGACATGACGATTCCGGCGTTGCTCTACGCTGGGTTTACGGCCGAAGTATTCCGATTCCACAAGCTTGCCGCGCATCCACGGACCCTGCAGATCATGATCAAGGCGAAGGACAGCCTAGGTGGCCGCTTGACCAAACGCGGGGGCTTGCGCAAGCGGCTCTCGCGCGAGGACGAGGGGAAGTTGCTAAAGGGGTACGAGCGGGCGAGGAAGATTCTCGAGCGCGCTGGCGCGCGGGACATCTTCAAAACGTGGTACGTGGCCACGCACCCCGGCGCGACGGTCAAGGTTGGAGAGCTCGTCGACGCGAATCTCAAGACCGAGATCGACGGCCTGTACGTGTGCGACTGTTCGGTGATCCCGGAGGCATGGGGGCTGCCTCCGACCCTGACCCTGATCGGATTGGGCAAGCGGCTGGCCAAGCACTTGCTCGGCGTCGAGACCAGTCGCGAGACCGCGATGCCTGAACCGCCGCTCGCGGGTGGCTCGATTGCTGTCTAGCTTGCCCTGGGCTCGGCTGGTTGGGCTAGGTAGCCCGGCTGCTCGAGGCCCGGACCGCTTCGCGCCGGAGCAGTGCCGCCTTGCCGGCGGCGATCCACTCGAGCGCGCTCACCAGGAAGGCCGTCGAGTAGATCACGTCGCAGCACAACCCGAGTGGCACAGCGGCAAGCCGCTCACCGGCGGACAGGTCGGCCGCCAGCCTCTGATAGTGCCAGGCCCGCTGAGCGAGGACGGCTAGGCACCCCGCGAGTGCGGGACTCCACCACAGCGAAGCCGCTGCGAACCCCGCTAGCGCCGGTAGCGAGAGGACTTGAGAAAGCCGGTGGAGGGCGCGCCGCCTTCGATTCTCGTTGTTCCACAGGCCGTCGTGCGAGCCGAAGCCGTAGTTGACGGCGATGTAGGCCTGCCCGCGCGCATACTGGGCCTGCTTGCTCAGGAGTTTTGCCAGGGTGTCTTCGGTTCCGCCGAATCCTAGTTCGAACTCGAGGGAGTTGTCCTGGATGAGCCGGTAACCAGCACGGGCAATTCGCACCGACAGGTCCTGGTCCTCGTTGGAGCGGAACAGGTCTTCGTTGAGCCCCCCGAGGCGTTCGAGGACGTCACGCCGGAAACCGTCGCAGCGAACCTCGACGAAGTTCACCTCGCGCACGCCGGTGTCGGGCTGGTTCACGTCGAGAATGTTGAGTCGCGCGAAGATTCGGTGGATCGCCGGTGCTCGGTCGAAGTCGCTGATCACGGCCTTGCCTGCTACGGCGCCGATGGTCGGGTTCTCGAAGTGGCGAACTAAGCGCCTGACGTAATCCGGCGAGCGCAGAGCGCAGTCGCTGGCGAGCATGACCACGATCTCGCCCCGCGAGGCAGCCAGGGCGCGGTTGTAGGTCTTGGCGATTCCCGAGTTCCGCGGGTTGCGCAACACGGTCACCCGATCGGCGTAGCCCCGGAGGACTTCTGCCGTTCCATCGGTCGAGCAGTCGTCAACAACGATGGTTTCGAGTGGGCCGTAGTCTTGTGCCAGCACCGATTCGATGCAGGCAGCCACCGTTGCTGCCCCGTTGTAAACGGGAATCAGCACCGAGACCGATGGTTGCTTGGAGCAACCTGTGCCGCGTTGCTCTCGAGCCACGGTGTATCCTACTCAGCGCGCAGGCTGCGGGGCGGTGGCCCCCCAGTCCTACTCTACTGTGCCGGCGGCCGGGCTACCAGACCCCTTGCGCGCCCGCGCCTCACAGCGAGTCGATGATGGCGTTCAGGGTCGGGCTCGGGCGCATGGCGCGCTCAGCCAGTTCCGGATCGGGCAGGTAATAGCCGCCGATGTCGACCGGCCGGCCCTGGGCGGCGAGAAGCTCTTCGTTGATCTTGGCTTCGTTGGCTTGCAGGCGCTCGGCCACGGGCGCAAAGCGCTCGCGCAGTTCGGCGTCTTCGTCTTGCGCCGCCAACTCGGACGCCCAGTACATTGCCAAGTAGAACGTGCTTCCCCGGTTGTCGATCTCGCCCACCTTGCGCGAGGGGAAGCGCTGATTTTCGAGGTACTGCTCGATAGCCCGGTCGAGGGTCCGGGCAAGCAAGGCGGCCCGAGGGTTGTCATAGTTCTTGGCTACCAGTTCGAGCGAGGGCACCAGGGCGCAGTACTCCCCGAGCGAGTCCCAGCGCAGGTGGCCTTCCTCGAGAAACTGCTGGACGTGCTTGGGGGCCGAACCGCCGGCGCCCGTTTCGAACAGGCCTCCTCCGCTCATCAGCGGTACGATCGACAGGACGCGGGCGCTGGTGCCGAGCTCGAGAATCGGAAACAGGTCGGTCAGGTAGTCTCGCAGGACGTTGCCGGTCACCGAGATCGTGTTCTCTCCGCGGCGCACCCGAGCGACCGAGAACTTCATCGCTTCCTCCGGCTTCATGATCCGGATGTCGAGGCCGCTGGTGTCGTGCTCGGGCAGGTAGCGTTCGACTTTCTTGATGATCTCGGCGTCGTGGGCGCGGTCCGGATCGAGCCAGAATACCGCCGGCTCACCCGCCGCACGGGCGCGCGTGACGGCCAGCTTTACCCAGTCGCGGACCGCGGCGTCCTTCGTCTGGCAGGCACGGAAAATATCGCCGGTTTCGACTTTCTGTTCGAGCAGCGTTCGGCCGCTGTCGTCCACGACCCGGATAGTACCGGGACCCTCGGCAATGAACGTCTTGTCGTGCGAGCCGTATTCTTCTGCCTTTTGTGCCATTAGGCCAACGTTCGAAACGGTTCCCATCGTCGCCGGATCGAACTGTCCGTTGCGCTTGGCGTCTTCGAAGATCGCCTTGTAGCTAGTGGCGTACGAGCGATCCGGGATCATTGCGATGCAGTCCTGCAGTTCGCCGTTGCGGTTCCACATCTTTCCGCCGTCGCGCAGCACCACGGGCATCGAGGCATCGATGATGACGTTGTTCGGAACGTGGAGGTTCGTGATGCCGCGTTTCGAATCGACCATGGCGAGCGGTGGTTGCTTTTCGTAGACCGCTTCGATGTCCGCTTCGATCTCGGCCCGCTTGTCGGCCGGAAGCCGCTCGAGCTTGGCGAGGATGTCGGCAAGCCCGTTGTTGACGTTGGCTCCGATTTGCTTGAGCACGTCGGCATGCTTTTCGAGCGCGTCCTTGAAATAGACGGACACGCAGTGCCCGAACATGACCGGATCGGAGACTTTCATCATGGTGGCCTTCAGGTGCAGCGACAGCAGTACGCCATCGCGCCGCGCCTCTTCGATCTGTCGCTCGTAGAACTCTCTGAGGGCGGCAACGTGCATGACGGCTGCATCGAGAATTTCACCTGCTTGCAGCTCGAGCCCTTCCTTGAGCAGCTTCACGTTGCCCTGGGCGTCGACGAACTCGAACTTTACCCGGCAGGGCCGCTCGAGGGTCACCGATTTTTCGCTTTCGTAAAAGTCGCCTCGATCCATGTGGGCGACGCGCGTTTTCGACCCGGATTTGGGCCACGGCCGCATCATCTTGTGCGGGTGTTTGCGCGCAAACCGCTTGACGGCGGGCGCTGGGCGGCGGTCCGAGTTGCCCTGGCGGAGAACCGGGTTGACGGCTGACCCAAGGACCGCAGCGAACCGCTCTTGCAAGGCCCGCTCCTCGTCGCTCTTGGGTTCTTCCGGGTAGTCTGGGATGTCGTACCCCTTGCGCTGCAGCTCCTCGATGGCGGCCTTGAGCTGCGGAACCGAGGCGCTGATGTTGGGCAGTTTGATGATGTTTGCCTCCGGCGATTGCGTCAGCCGCCCGAGCCACGCCAGGTCGTCCTCGACGCGTTGGTCCTCGCGCAGCCGTTCCGGAAACGCTGCCAGAATTCGGCCGGCCAAAGAGATGTCACGGGTCTCGACTTCGATACCGCATCCGGCGGTGAACTTGCGGACGATCGGCAGCAAGCTGTAGGTTGCCAGAGCTGGTGCTTCGTCGGTCTTCGTCCAGACGATTCGTGCGGTTTTGTTCATCTGCGCTAGGTTCCCCCGATTCGTTGGTATGGACGTCGGCGGCAAACTAGCCTCCATAGTCCATTCGCCGGCCACGGGCAAAGCGCGGCGGCCGTTTCCATGAGGGGAAGACGGCAGTGGACTCGCGCTCGGGCCGGCCGCCGCCCAAGTCGTTTTTTCATGTTGGCAAGGATCGCCGCTGCTAATGCTGCCGGCCCGCCCTGGCGCGTGCCGGTTCCACCTCGACACGCGTTGCGCGGTCGGCACTGCCGGGCTGCCCGGTTACGGGCGTCACGCACAGTTGCTCGTAACCGCCGGCGAGCTGGAGAGGGTTGACGGCTCCGGCGACGAGCGATTGATGCGATCGGTGCCCCACGAACTGGTACGGCTCCCAGGCGTGCTCGATCACCACTTGGCCAGGTTGGATGCTGGGAGCCAGTTTGGCTCTGGCAAAAAAGGCACCCAGGTCGTTGTAGACGCGAACCATGTCTCCGTCGCCGATCGCGCGGCTGCGCGCGTCGCGAGGATTGAGCCGCACCACGGGCTCGCCCCGGTCGAGGCGCAACAACTCGGGTGCATCGCGCCAAGAGGCGTGAATCGACCAGCGCGCGTGTTGGGTCGTCAGGGCGAGCGGGTAGTCGCCTCCGAAAGGCGGCGGATCTTTGTGGGCGGGCAGCTCCTCGCCTAGCTCGAGGAACCAGGGATGGTCCACGTAGAACTGGATCCTGCGGGTCAGCGTCGGCCAGGGAATCTTTTTTTCCGTATGCCAGGTGCCGGCCGTGATCGTGTCGCCTGGGGTTAAGTCCGTGGCGTTGGGGGTATTGATGAAATCGAGGCCCAGAGCAGAGTAGCGCGCGAAACCCCGCTTCTTGAGCTGGCCCCAGCGGGTCCCGCCCAAGTTGGTGGTCAGGCCGAGCAGTTCGTCGAGAACCACGGGGGCGTCGCGTTCGCCGAACCGGTAGCCGAAACTGAACTCGCGGTAGACCTGATCGAGTCTGCGGGTTCTACCGCTGCGGTCGGTGAAGGTTTTGATCCCGCGCTCTCGGGCTCGCCGTTCGATCGTGGCCAAAAGCTCGCAGTGGAACTCCCAGTCGGTTTTGGCCTCGCGGTAGGGCCGAACAGCGGCGGTCGTAGGGTGAGCGAAGGGGACGAGCGGAGTCGCCCAGGTGATGTCGTCTTTTTCGTACCATGCGGCGGCCGGAAGAACGTAATCGCTCGCCAGTGCAGTGCTGCTCATCCTCCAGTCGAGCGTGACAAGGGTATCGACCTCGGACAGGAAGGCGCGGCGGAGCCGGTCGTGCCCGCGAGCCCGCCGCAGCAAGTTGCCGCCGACCTCGAAGAAAACACGCTGGCGGGCTCGAGCAGGCCGGTGCTGCCAGCGGCGCGCAAGCGCTTCGCGCAGGTAGTCGCCGGTCGGGCGGGGCAAGTACGGGTCGCTGGCTGGGGCGCTCCCGTACAACTGTTCGAGTCCGCCGTGAAACCACTCGAACAGCACGCCGGAGACGTACCGCCCGCTAGCGCACTCTTCGGCCGCCAGGTCGCGCAGTACCGTCTCTTCGGGCTCGCCGCGCCACTTGGCGGCCAGAATGCGGGGCAATACTTTGGCTCCTATGACGGCAGCGCCGGCCTTAGGTGGCAGCGATCCGGGTGCCACGATGGCCGCGCTCGCGCCCGCGATCGTCATTGCTGGGAACACGCTCGGCCCGGCTCCCTTGCGCCCGAAGTGGCCGCAAAGCGCGAGGACCAGCAGCTGTGCCCGTTCCATCTCCAACCCGTGGTAATACTTGGAGAAGTTGGATTGGGTGAGCAGGCTTGCCGCGCGGGCGCGCGCGACGGTACGGGCGAGGCGTCGGAACGTCGCCGC